>CALGXT010000186.1 GCA_937935255.1 uncultured bacterium
ATGACGGAAAACGAGATCGGGACGATGATCATCGAAGCGGCAATCGCCGTTCATCGCGAACTGGGGCCGGGGCTGTTGGAAACGGTATATGAAGTCATTCTTGCCCGCGAGATCGCCGATCGCGGCTTGAAAGTCGAACGCCAAGTGCCGGTGCCGATCGACTACAAGGGCATTCGGTTTGACGAAGGGTTCCGCGCCGACGTGATCGTCGAGGGCAGGGTAATTTTGGAACTTAAGTCGGTGGAGCGCGTGAGCGCCGCCCACAAGAAGCAGGTGCAAACATATTTGCGACTGACGGGCTGTAAACTCGGATACTTGCTTAATTTCGGCGAGGACGTGATGAAAACCGGGATCACGCGATGCGTGAACAGGCTTGAGGAGTGACACTCTGCGCCTCCGCGCCTCTGCGGGAGAAAAAAAGTTCCAACAAAGGGCTGGTGGGTACGCTCGCAAGCTCGCGCCCCACAGCCCTGACGATGGCGCTCGGCAAGTTTTCGAGCGAGCACAAGGGCCGCCGGCCGCTTCCACGCGGCGCGTCTGCTGCGTCCGCGGCCGCAAGGGACAGAGATGAATCCGTAAGCAGGGGAGACACTCGGAAGGAGACGGAGATGAATCCGCCAGCGGGCGCCATCTTGCCTGCAACATTATGTCGTATTATATTTATGGGTAACTGCTTATGACTACGTAAAATTCTCTGTCCCTTGGTGCGTCCCTTGGTGCGCCAGGGGAATAGCAATTCTCGACGCGCCCCGATCTCCGATCTCTCGGCGTCTCCACGGTGCGATCCCGGAACGCGCTGCAATCTCTGTCCCTCTGCGGAATTATGGATTGGCGTTTTCCAGGCCTTGGAAGATAATACCGTCAAATTTTCCAAACCTTGGAAATTGAATAACTTGCGATTCCCATCTATTTCTCTGTCCCTAAAAAAGCTAAAAACGGCTCGTTCAGGCGCGGCCGCCGCGGTGTTTCTCTTGTTCCCCCCGAATCTATCCGCGGGGGAACGGGTGGATACGGCGGCGCTGATCCGGCGTATGGCCGATCCTCTGGAAATCGCCCGTCTCGACCGCCCCGGCGCCGCGCTCATCGCCTCGACCGATCCGACCGGCGGCAATGACGATTTCGGCCATTTCCTGCGCGACGGCCCGCCCGGCTGGAAAGTCATGGCCGATGTCTCCGGCCCCGGCTTCGTGTCTCGGTTCTGGTTCACCGGCGCGCGGGATGGCGGCCATCGTGTGCGCCTTTTCTTCGACGATGAAGCGACGCCGCGCGTGGATATGTCGCTGGCGGAATTTTGCGGGGGATCGCCGCCTCACCAGCCGCCGTTCGCGGCCTATGAGAACTATGCCTGGTACAATCTCATTCCGTTGCCCTTCGCACGCCGCTTCGTGGCGATGTGCGAAGCTCCGGCTAAACCGCGGGACAAGCTCTATTTTCAGATCAACGTCAACGCCTTGCCGCCCGAGTCCGTCGTCGTCTCTTTTCCCGGATCGTTTTCCGAAGAGGAACGGGCGGCGCTGGCGGATGTCGCGCGGCGTTGGCAATACGGGCCGGTTTTTGATGCGCTTTCCGAGCAAACCTTCCAATGGATTCGCCCCGGCGAGGAGAGGGCGTGGGGCGAAACCGCGGCGGGCCCGGGCCTTATTTCCGCCATCGCATTCGAGTTGGATGCCGAGTCGCTCCCGGACGCGCAGGCGCGGACCCTGGCGCTTCGCGATGTGCGGCTCTTGATGTATTGGGACGGCGCCTCCGAGCCGAGCGTCGCGGCGCCTTTGGGCGATTTTTTCGGCAATGGCTGGCAGCGCGTTTCACACGCCTCGGCCCTGTGGCGAACGCGCGAATGGACCTTTGAAGCGCGTTGGCCGATGCCGTTTCGAAAAAGCGCGCGCGTTGCTCTGTACAACGCAGCTCCGACGCCGTTGCGATTTCGCGCCGCGTGGCGCGTCGAGCCGAATCCGACGCCCGAACGGTTGGGCTATTTTCACGCCGAGTTCCGCCGCAGCGGACCCGGCGCCGGAGCGCCGCATACGGCGCTCGAAGCGCGCGGGCGAGGTCATTACGCCGGCATCGTGCTTTCCGCCGTCGGCGCGACGAAAACCGGCTATGCGCTCCTGGAAGGCGACGAGTTGATACGCCGCGACGGGGAACGCCTTCCCGGCTGGCAGGGCACCGGTTTGGAGGACTATTTCAACGGCGGCTGGTACTACCAGAACGTCCTCGCTCGCCCGTTGCATGGGCTAACGTTCAAAGCGCCCTATCGCACGGTTCAGCATCGAATCCACGCATTGGATCGCGTCGCGTTCGAGCGCGAAATCGAACTCGCCTTCGAGCGCGGCCCTCGCAATGCGGAGCCGGGCTGGATGGAGAGTGTCGCCTTTTACTACCTGGACCGGCCGGCGGCGGCGTTTCGCGGACATCTCGCGGGGGCGATGCATCCGCCGCCCGCGCCGTTGGAAGCCAATACGATCATGATCGAGTTATGGAATCTGGAGCGGTGGGGCGACCTGAAGGCGGCGAATGAGCGTCTTGAGCTGTTTTTGCAGCGTCACCCGCGCCATTCGGAGGCGGAAATGTTGCGGCTGCGTCAGGCCGCCTATCGGGCCGAACTCGAGGGTTTCGAAAGCGTCCGCGACGTTTTCGAGGCGGCGGCGCGCTCGTCCAATCCGGACGTCCGCGAAGCCGCCGATCATCTGCTCTGGTTTCACGCCGATCCGGGGCGCGCGTTGCTTTTTCTTTACGCCAGCATGCCCGCGCGCGCATTTGTGAACGGACGGGAAACGATCGCCTCCGCCGGCCCACGCCGCGTCGCGGTCGCGCGCATCGAAAACGCGGCGCCGGCGCCGCGGATTTCGATCGAGGCGAAGCACAGCGAATACCCCGATTGGGCGCAATTGCTGTACCGCGCGCACGCGGGCGACATCCACACGCATCCCGGGTGGCGCGCCGCCGTGGATCCGCCGGGCGAGCCGCATCGCCCGGACTACGATGACTCCGACTGGTTGCCGTTAGGCGGAACCGGCGTCAAGGGGCCGCCGGACGACGCCTTTGCGCAGGTCGCCGCCGACCCCTACATCCACGTCCAATCCAGAGCCATCGGCCTGCGTAACACCCGCCCCTGGCCGCCGGGCGCCAAAACGATCGTCTATCGCTCTCCCCAATAGAAAGGGAAACCTGCCCGGGGCGGGAGTCGAACCCGCATGACCTTGCGGTCGAGGGATTTTAAGTCCCTTGCGTCTGCCATTCCGCCACCCGGGCGCCCGTTGACGACGGACAAGATGCCCGCCGCCGCGCGGCCGTTCAAGCGAAAGCGCGCCTCATACCGCCGATCCCCGCAGGTGCAGCTTCTGCCGCAACAGCGAGAAATAGGAATAGTCCGGCAGATGCAACAGCCGCACCGGCGTCGCCGCGCGCTCGATTTCGACTCGGTCGCCCTGCAAAATCTGGTGATGATCCTGTCCGTCAATCACGAATAGTTGGCGCTTCGTGGAGCGTTCCACTTCGATTTCCAGCCGGCTGGAGTCGGGGACGACCAGCGGACGATGGCTCAGTGTGTGCGGACAAATCGGGTTGATGACGAAAACCGGCGCCTCCGGCGCCACGATGGGGCCTCCGCCCGAAAGCGAATGACCGGTGCTTCCGGTGGGCGTGGAAACAATCAATCCGTCGCACACGTATTGTCCCACCTCTTGATCGTCAATGCGAAGGCGCAACGTGACCACGCGGGAGGATTCGCCCCAGCCGATGACCACATCGTTGAGCGCCCGATAAGGTCCATAAGCGCGCGCGCCCCGGTGGACGCGCGCCTCCGCGACCGTCCGGCGCGATTCGCGAACCTGTCCCTCCGCCAGCGCCTCCATGGCCGCCTCCAACTGTTCCTCGGCCACGCTGGTCAGGAACCCGAGACTGCCGAGATTCACGCCGAGCAGGGGCACGTCCGCGCCGTTGAGCAACCGCATTGCGCGCAGCATCGTCCCATCGCCGCCCAGCGCCAACAACGCCTCGATCCGGCGCGGGAAGATCGCGGGGCGAACCTGCGCGGCGCGCGGCAAATACTTCGCCGTGTGATCGCAAGTCGCCAGCGTCAGCCCCAGCCGTCGCGCCGCCGCCGCGGTCCGCCGCAGCGCGGCGGCGGCGTCCGGTTTCTCGCAGTTGGCCGTCACGCCGACCGTCTTCATGGTTTTCTCCAATATGCCAGATACTCGATATTTCCCGCCGGCCCTTTCAGCGGCGACGGACATACGCCCGCCCAAACAAGACCCAGTCCCTCGCCGAAGCGTCGAATCGTCTCGACGACCTCGCGGCGGGTCTCTTCGTCGCGCACCACGCCGCCGCGGCCCACGCGTTCCCGCCCGGCTTCGAACTGGGGCTTGATCAGTGTAACGATTTCCGCCGGCGAGGTCAGCGCCGGAACCAGCGGCCGCAAAATCAGCCGCAGGGAGATGAACGAAACATCCGCGGCCGCGAACGAAGGCGTCTCCGGCAGATCCGCCGGCGTCAGGTTTCGGGCGTTGAAGCCGTCCCTGACAACGACGCGGGGGTCGGAGGCCAGACGCGGGTGCAATTGACCCCGTCCGACGTCCACGGAGAATACGCGAGCGGCGCCGTGCTGGAGCAGGCAATCGGTGAAGCCGCCGGTGGAGGCGCCGATGTCGAGGCAGACGCGCCCCCGCACATCGAGGTTGAATTGCAGAAACGCCGCCTCCAGTTTCTCGCCGCCGCGGCTGACAAAACGGGGCGCAGCGCGCAGTGTCGGGACCGTGTCCGGCGGGTACGTCTTGCCCGGTTTATCGGCCACCGCATCGCCGATCCGAATCTCGCCGGCCCGAATCAAGCGCTGCGCCTGCTCGCGACTTTCGGCCAGACCGATTTGCACAAGCAGTTGATCCAAACGCATTTTCATGGGCGCACAATTTGACAACGGGAAAAGTCCGCGTACGCTGAACAAGTTTGGCTGCGCCATCACAATGTAGCGGATGCCGGACGAAAGTGGAATCTCGCGATCATTGCGGAACGACAACAAAACGAACGAAGGGGTTGAACGCCCCGCGGAGAATTCAATGAAAGCGGTCAAAATCGCGGCGATCGTTTTGGCGGTGTTTGTGGCTTTGATCGGCGGTTGCATCGCGCTCGTTTTCGGCGCGACGAAAGGCCTGCCCATCGCGGCGGATGCGTTCTTCTCCAAAATCGCGGCGGGGAACATTCAGGAAGCCTACGAGAGCACGGCGCAGGAATTCAAGGCGGCGACTTCGCAGGACGAATTCGCGGCTTTTCTCTCCCAGTCGGCGCTGGCGGACTATCAGAAGGGGCATTGGGGCGAGCGTTCGATCGAGAATAACCGAGGAAAACTGAAAGGCACGGCGCGCACCCGCGCCGGCGGGGAGATTCCCATCACCCTAGAGTTCGTCAAGGAAAATGGCGTCTGGAAAATCTTGACGGTTCGCAAGGCCGCCGCCGGGTTGCAACCCGAGGAGTCCGCTGCGCCGCCGACCGCGCCGAGCGAAGCGGAGCTGACGGCGTTGACCCGCTCCGCGATCGAGTTGTTCGCCGAATCGGTGTACAAGGACGATTTCGCGATCTTTCACCGCGGCATCGGCCCCACGTGGCGCCGGCAATACACGGCCGAACAACTGCGAAACGCCTTTGCCGTGTTCGTCGAGAATAAAATTGATCTGCGTCCGCTTCTGGGAATGAACCCCTCGTTCAGCCGTCCGGCGGAAATGGATGGCGACGGCGTGTTGACCGTGGAAGGCATGTACGCCTCCGATCCGGTCGTCTCGTTCCGGCTCAAATTCTTCAAGGAGGAGGGCCGCTGGCAGTTGCTCGGTTTCAACCTGAAGATGTGAGGCGGCGCCGCGGACGTTCCGCGCGCCGTCGTCCTGCGATCAGCGCTCGGACGGTTCGAGATCGGGCATGCGTTCGGTGGGCAGCTTCAGCTCGACCCATCGCGACCCGCGTCGAACGCGCAATTGAACGGTATCGCCGACGCCGCGCCGCATCAGCACGCGCAGCAGATCGCGGATGTTGCGGATGCGCTGTCCGTCGGCTTCCATAATGATATCGCCCGCGCGCAAACCGCCGCGCTCCGCCGGGGTGTCCGCGAACACCTGCCCGACGACCAGACCGGGCGCGTCTCCCTCGCGCGGTTCCATCGGCCGGATGCCGATCCAGGGCCGCTCATAGCGGCCGGTGCGGATGATAGACTCGGCGACGCGGCGCGCGAAGTTGATCGGCACGGCAAATCCGATGCCGATATTTCCTTGCGCCTGCGGCCCGCCGGTCTGAATCACGGCGTTGATGCCGATCATCCGCCCGTGAATATCCATGAGCGGTCCGCCGCTGTTGCCGGGATTGATGGCGGCGTCCGTCTGTAGAAAATCCTCATAGGGGAGAACGCCGACGCTGCGGCCTTTCTGGCTCAGCACGCCGAAACTGACGGAACCCTGCAAATTGAACGGCGAACCGATCGCGATGACGAATTCACCGATGCGAATCGCGTCCGAGTCCCCGAGCGGAATCGGGCGCAGGTCGAGCCCTTTCACATCGGCCAATTTCAAGACGGCGACATCGGAGGCCTCGTCCAGCCCGCGAATGACCGCGGGACGCACCGTTTCGTCGTTGAACACCACGTTGATCCGCTGCGCCCCTTGCACGACGTGCGCGCTCGTGAGGATGTGGCCTTCGCGGTCCAGCACCGCGCCCGAGCCCTGGCCGGCCAACCGCTCCGGCACCGCATAGCCGCGCCCCAAAAATGGATCAATCACGCGGTGATAGCGAACCGCCGCCGTCTGGATGACGACCACCGAAGGGAGCGTGCGCTCGACGAGATCGGCGACGGCGGCGCTCAACTGTTGCGCCGTCGCGCCCGGATGGGCCGGTTCCGCCGCCGCGGCGCAAACCGACCCGCATTCCGCGCCGGCGATCGCCAAAAACAAAATTCCCTTCGTCAGGAATCCGATCGTCCTCATGTGGCGTTCTCCCCGTTTTCGGCGGACTCGAAGGGCCGCGCCGTCCATCCGCCGTCCTTTTTCTCCAACAATTCGATTTTCTTTTCCACTTCATTCAGCCGCGCGGTACACAAATCGAGCAATTTACGGCCTTCCTCGTAGGCGGCCACCATTTTTTCCAGCGGAAGCGCGCCCGATTCCATTTGTTGAACGATCTCCTCCAGCCGTTTCAGGGCGTCTTCGAAGGATATTTCCTGGGCGGCGTTCTTGTTCTTTTTTTCGTTTTTCTCGCTCATGGTCGCACTCCTTCGCGTCAGAGGCTCAGGGTTGTCTGATTCGGGTCCGAAGCGGCCCCCCGTCGCGCCGCGGCAGTGCGGGGCGGGGGATTCGCCCCGGAGGTGGCGATGGAGGTCACCTCGCCCGCATGCAATCGCGTGCGCAGGCGGGCGCCCGGCGGCGCCTCGTCGGGCGCGCGCAGCAGGCGACCGTCGGCCAGAAAGGTCATGCTGAAGCCGCGGCGCAGCACGCTTTCCGGCCCCAGCGCGTTGAGTTGCGCGTGGAGCCGCTCCAGTTGCCGGCCCCAGCCCTCGCGCCGCCGCCGCAGGGCTTCGATCAGCCGCGTCCCCGCTTCTTCCAGGCGCTGGCGGCGTTCGCGGGCGGCCTCGTCGAGGCGCGCAAGCAAATCCCGCCGCAGAATATCCAGGTCGCGGCGGCGCAGGCGAATGAGATTCGCCGGCTGAAAACGGAAGAGGCGTCCCCGGCCGTCCGCCAGCCGCTGCCGCGCGCGGAGGCGGGCGCCCTCCATGCGAAGGCGGAGCTCCCGGTCCCGCGCGAGCAAGTCGCGTTCGAAATCCTCTTTGCGGCCGACCAGCAATTCCGCCGCCGCCGAAGGCGTCGGCGCGCGCAGGTCGGCGACGAAGTCGCAGATCGTGAAGTCGGTTTCGTGGCCGACCGCGGAGATGACGGGGATGGCGGAGCGGGCGATCGCGCGGGCGAGGATTTCCTCGTTGAACGGCCAGAGGTCCTCGATGCTTCCGCCGCCGCGTCCGACGATCATCGCGTCGAAGCGCGCCGCGCCGGAGGCGTTCCGCCGATTGGCTTCTTCCACCGCCTCGGCGATGAGGATTTCCGCCCCTTTGCCCTGCACCGGCACATTGAAAATCGAAATCCGCAAGTTCGGAAAACGACGGCCGAGGATGTTGAGAATATCGCGGATCGCCGCGCCGGAGGCCGAGGTCACGACGGCGATGCCGCGGGGCAACAGCGGCAGCGGACGTTTGACGCGGTCGAAGAGGCCCTCCTTTTTGAGCTTCTCTTTGAGGCGCTCGAAGGCCTCCTGCAGCGCGCCCATCCCGCTTTCCTTGATCTCCAGCACCCGAAGTTGATAACGTCCGCGCGCCTCGTAAACGGTGAGCGCGCCGCGCGCTTCGACCAGCAGCCCGTCGCGCAAAACGGCCGCGCCGCCGCTCAAATGGACGGCGTCGGGGCGCAGGTCGCGCGACCACATGACCGCGTCCAATTGCGCGGCCTCGTCCTTCAGCGTGAAATACCAATGGCCGTTGGCGTGCGCCTTGAAGCCGGACACTTCGCCCTTCACCCAGCGTTCGCCCAGCGCTCCGAGCGAGCGTTTGATCTCGCGCGTGACCTCGCTGACGGTGAAGACCCGCGGCTCGCTCACGCGCGGTCCTCCCATTGCACGCGGCGGATCGAGCGGGCGCGTCCGGTCGCCGGATCGGCCTCGACGATCGCGCCTTCGATCCAGACATCTTTTTCCGCGACGTCGAACCGCTGCGGCAGGCCGGTGAGGAACTTGCGCAGCACGGCGTCGGTGTCGCGCCCCAGCACCGAGGCGCGCGGCCCCGTCATGCCCAGATCGCTCAGGTACGCCGCGCCCTTGGGACGAATCGTCTCGTCCGCGGTTTGCACGTGGGTGTGCGTGCCGACGACGGCGGTGACGCGGCCGTCGAGATACCAGCCGAGCGCGATTTTTTCGGATGTCGCCTCCGCGTGCATTTCCACCACGATGGGGCCGGAGCGCGGCAAAGAGCGCAGCGCGGCGTCGGCGGCGCGGAAAGGGCAGTCGCAGATGCCGCCCATGAACGCGCGTCCCAGCAGGGAAATCACCGTGACGGTTCCGGCAGGCGTCGTGTAGGTGTGGCAGCCTTCGCCGGGGCAGCCCGGCGGCAAGTTGAGCGGGCGGAGCACGCGCGGGTCGCGTCCGATCTGGGCGATGAACTCCTTCTGATCCCAGGCGTGATCGCCCAGCGTCAGCGCATCCACGCCGGCGGCGAAAAGCTCCTCGGCAATCGCCATCGTCACCCCGCGGCCTCCGGCGGCGTTTTCGGCGTTGGCGACGACGAAATCGAGCCGTTCGCGCTCGCGCGCTTGCGGGAGCAGGCGGGCGATCGCCCGCCGCCCCGGACCGCCCACGATATCGCCGATCATCAAGATGCGCATGGGAACCTCATCGCGCGTATTCGACGCAACGCGTTTCGCGGATCACGGTGACGCGGATCTGTCCGGGATAGCGAACCTGCTCTTCGATGCGGTGGCTGATTTGCCGGGCCAGTTGGATGGCGCCGTTGTCGTCCACTTTCTCGGGCGAGACGATGACGCGCAGTTCGCGGCCCGCGAACACCGCGTAGCTGGTCTTGACGCCTTCGAAGCTGTTGGCGATGGCCTCGATCTGGGCCAGCCGCTTGAGGTAGATTTCGGTGGTTTCCAGCCGCGCGCCGGGGCGGGCGGCGGTGATGGCGTCGGCCGCGGCGGCGAGGCTGGCGTAGATATTGCCGTTTTCCGATTCGTGGTGATGCGCGCCGACGGCGTGGCAGACCAGGGCGGATTCGCCGTGGCGCTTCAGGAAGTCGGCGCCGATCGCGGCGTGGTTGCCCTCGATTTTGTGATCGAGCGCCTTGCCGATATCGTGGAAAAGCCCCACGCGCCGCGCGATGGCCGGATCGAGCCCGATTTCGGACGCCATCATGCCCATCAGGTGCGCGGTTTCGATGGAATGCTGGAGCACATTCTGGTTGAAGCTGTGCCGGTACTTCAGCAGGCCCAGCGTGCGGACGACCTCGGGCGCCACGCCCGTGAGGCGAAGCTCCGCCAGGGCGCTTTCGCCGGCTTCGCGGACGATCGTCTCCACTTCTTCCTTCGCGGCCGCCGCCACTTCCTCGATGCGGGCCGGATGAACGCGTCCGTCCGCGATCAGCCGCTCGATCGTACGCCGCGCGACCTCCCGCCGCAGCGGATCGAATCCCGAAATGACCACCGTCTCCGGCGTGTCGTCAATCAGGATGTTGCAGCCGGTCTCCGCCTCGAGCGAGCGAATGTTGCGTCCGTCGCGTCCGATGATTCGTCCTTTCATGTCCTCGCTGGGCAGACTGACCGTGCTGGTGGTCACCTCGCTCGCCTGGGCCGCGGCGAAACGCTCGATGCACGTCACGATGATCTCGCGCGCATGGCGGTCCGCCTCGCGCCGGGCCTCGTCCTGCAGTTTCTTCAAGAGATGTCCGGCGGTCGTCCGGCCCTCCTCTTCCGTGCGTTGCAACAGTTGCCGGCGCGCCTCCTCGACGGTCAGCGCGGCGACTTCCTCCAGCTTCCGGCGCGCGGCCTCCGTCAGCGCGGACGCTTCCTGACGTGTTTTTGACAGTTCGGCTTTCAGACGCCCATATTCCGCAATCTCGGCGTCGAGCGCGGCCTCCTTCTTCTCCAGCATGGCGGCGCGCTGTTCGGTGCGCAGGTCGCGCTGGCTCAACCGCTCCTCGAAACGTTCCAGTTCCCGCCGCCGCTCGGTGTACTCGCGGGCGGCGACTTCCCGCGCCTCCAACGTCGTCAGCTCCGCTTTGTCGCGCGCGCGATTGAGAATGGTTTCGGCCTCGTGTTCCGCGGCTTTGACGATGTCCGTCGCGCGCTGATGCAATTGCCGTCCGACGGTGCGGACCAGCAGGGCATGAATGCCATAGCCGAGCGCGATACCCACCAGCAATAGCAGCGGCGGCAGCAGCCAGGGAATGACCAGCACCAAATCGGAATCGCCCGCGCCGGGTTCGGTGATCAATGCGGCCCAGGGGAGGACCGTCTCCGCGAGTGAAATCATCGGCGTCGCTCCTGCGCTCCACAGCGTGCGCCCGGCGGGGCGGTTTCTTCCGCCGTTGCGCCGGGCGCCGGAAGGCCGGCTTGGCGGCAGACGACGGTTTGTTTTTCGGTGATGATGTAATCCAGGGCCATATCGCCCGCAGTCATCGGGACTTCCTCCACGATCTGCAGATCGAATGCCAGCCCCGCCCGCGGCGCCGTCGCGCCCGCGAGGAGCCGGTCATACCAGCCCGCGCCCCTTCCGAGGCGTCCGCCGCGAAGATCGAACGCCAGCCCCGGCACGATCCAAAAATCGGGCGCATCTTCGATCCATACGGGCGAGGCCGGTTCGGCGACGCCCAGCGGGCCGCGGCGCAGTTCGCGCGCCGGATCGAACTCCGCCAACCGATACCGGCCCGCCGCGGCGTCGAACGCGGGCGTCGCCATTTGCCGTCCGTCACGCGCGCATTGCTCGATAATCGGCGCCGTGGGCATTTCGCGGGGCAAGGCCAGATAGAGCGCGACGCGCCGCGCGCCGCGAAAAGCGGGAAGGTCGAAGAGCCGGCGCGCGGCGGCTTCGCCGGCCGCCGCGCGTTCGGCCGGCGTCAGCCGCGCCAACGCCTCGCGCAGCCGCGCGCGCAGCGCCGTTTTGGCCTCCTGGATTTTTCCAAGGCTTGGAAAATTCCGGGGATTTTCTTCCAAGCCTTGGAAAACGGCATCCGCGAGTGTCTGTGCCTGCGACGTCATTTTGTTCGATTTCGCCCCCCGACAGGGCCGCT
>CALGXT010000187.1 GCA_937935255.1 uncultured bacterium
GGCCCCGACGAATTCGGCTTCGACGCGCCAACCGATCCGCTCCGTCGGCGGAATCTCGATCGGCTTCAGTTCTTTCTCGCCGCGCCGCGCGCCGCTCAAGACGCCTTGATGGAAGCGCAGCGCGCCCTCCGAACCGAACACATACGTGCCGCCTCCCTCCAGGTGCGTCGCGAACGCGCTTTGCTGCAGGTGCAATTGCGCGCCGCAGGCCATCTCCGCGATCACATCCAGGTGGTCCGGCACAAGCGCGGGCCGCAGCCGCCCCTCGGCGTCGCGCCGCAGCCGGGGATGCGCGCGGCCCATCGCGGTCACCAGCGTCGCCTCGCCGACCCAGCGCAAGAGCATTTCATACACGATGCCCAGCGCCGCGATGTTGAACCCGCTCAAATCCCGATCGCGTCGCCACGTCAACGCGCCGAGGGGATCGGGAAACGTCGTGGGGCCATGATGCTCAATCGCGAGCGTCTCGCCCACAAAACCCTCGGCCAGCAAACGTTGCACGGTGCGATCCGCCTCGAGGCTGAAGGGCGCGGGCACGATCTGGGCGACCAGATCGGGCCGGCGCTGCGCCGCCGCGAGCATGGCGCGCGCCTCCGCGGCGTCGCGCGCCATCCGCGCTTCGACCAGCACATGCTTGCCGGCCTCCAGCGCGGCGATCGTCGCGCGGGCGTGCAAATAGGGCCAGGTTCCGATCACGATCGCGTTCGTCTCCGGATCGGCGACCGCCTCCGCCCAGTTTCGATAGGTGCGGGGAATGCCGAACTCGGCGGCGACGCGCCGGCTGGATTCCTCGGTGCGGTTCACCACGCCGACCACGGAAACGCCGGGGATGGCCTTGAGACCGGGAATGTGGCGGCGGCGGGTGTTGTCGCCCGCGCCGATGACGCCCACGCGAATGTCCGTCTTCGTCATGACTCGCCCGCGCCGCGCCCGGCCAGCGCCGCCTCCAACCGAATCGCCAGCAGGTCAATTTCCTCTTTCGTGCGCTTTTCCGTGAACGCCAGCAGTAGAACGCGTTCCATGTTCGGATAATAGCGAAACACGGGAAAGCCCGCGGCGATGCCGTGTTCGATCAGCGCGCCGACCACGTCGGCGGCGTCCCTCGGCAAGGTGAGCGCGAACTCATTGAAGAACGGCATGTCGAAGGTCGGCCGCACGCCGGGGATGGCGCACAGCCGCCGTCGCGCGTAAGCCGCCGCCTCGCCGCAGCGTTGCGCGAGCTCCGCGAAGCCTTCGCGGCCCATCAGCGAAAGGAAAATCGTCGCGCGCAACGCGCACAAGGCCTCGTTGGTGCAGATATTCGACGTGGCCTTTTCGCGGCGGATGTGCTGCTCGCGCGCTTGCAAGGTCAGGACGTAGCCGCGGCGGCCTTTCGCGTCGTGGGTCGCGCCGACGATGCGCCCCGGCATGCGGCGCACCAGATCCTTTCGCGTGGCCATAAAGCCGAGGTAAGGCCCGCCGAAGGAAAGCGGCAGGCCGAGGCTCTGCCCCTCGCCGACGACGATATCGGCGCCCATCGCGCCCGGCGTTTTCAGCGCGCCGAGGGCCACGGGATAGGTCGAGACCACCGTCTTCGCTCCGACCCGGTGGGCGGCGGCGATCAGGTCGCTCAAGTCCTCGATTCCGCCGAAAAAATTGGGATACTGCAACAGCACGGCGCCCGCGTTTTCGTCGAGCGCCGCCTCGAATGCCGCCCGATCGGCGCGCCCGTCGCGCAGCGGGATTTCCCGGTAATCCAGGGAAAGGTTGGCGGTGTAGCTGCGCAACATCACGCGATAGATGGGATTGACGCCGGCGCAAACGAGCGCGCGCGAGCGACCCGCGGCGCGCAAGGCCATCATCAGGCCCTCGAAGAGCGCCGTGCCGCCGTCGTAGAGCGAGGCGTTGGCCGCATCCATCTCGGTCAGGAGCGCGATGGCGGTTTGATATTCGTAGATCGCCTGCAACGTGCCCTGCGAGGCCTCGGGCTGATACGGCGTGTAGGCCGTGTAAAACTCGCCGCGGGAAGACAAGGCGTCCACGGCGGCGGGGATGAAGTGGTCGTAGAAGCCGCCGCCGCAGAAGTTGATCAGATTCGTGGAATTGCGCGCCGCCAGGCCGCGCAGGCGGCTCATCATCTCGAACTCGGAGAGGCCGTCGGGGAGGCGGAAGGCGGACGCGCGCAACGCGGCGGGCACGCCGGCGAACAGGTCTTCGATCGAGCTTGCCCCGACCGCTTCGAGCATGGCCCGGCGGTCGGCGTCGGAAACGGGGCAGAAGGAAGTATTGGCCATAAAAGAATTCCCGCGGGTCGAACGCGCGGCCCGACCGCCGGCAAAGATAACCCACCGCCGGCGCGAAGCAAGCCCGGAGCGCGCGCCGATCGGCGGTCGCGCACGGCGCGAGTTTGCTCTTTTTCGCCCGCGCGATCGAAAAGGGCGATGGGTGGCGGACGGCCCTGCGGCAGTTCCGAAACGCGGGCCGCGCCCGCGGTTCTGTGCGGGCGATGCCGGTTCCCCATCGCCCCAACGGAAGGCGATCTGAGGCTCACCAGTCGGCGGGCAGATAATAGATCACGTCGCCCGACAACGGCGGAGGCGCATCCGTCGGAAAAGGGACGCCTTCCCCCGCCGCCAATGCCAATCGGCGGGCCGAGGCCCAACGCCGAGGCGGCGCGAAATGGCGGGAAAACGCGGCCCGCGCG
Source organism: uncultured bacterium (assembly GCA_937935255.1). Taxonomy (GTDB): domain Bacteria; phylum Verrucomicrobiota; class Kiritimatiellia; order PWTM01; family PWTM01; genus CALGXT01. The sequence goes on from CALGXT010000187.1 coordinate 2,684, forward strand.
GCATCCTCCCTCGCCCGTTCATCGGCCCAGACGGCCCATGCTTCGCGCCCGTCGTCTCTCCGAAAGGCCAGGATATGGACGCCGGCGGCTTGATGCGCCACCCGGTGGAAGCGCGCATCGCCCAGTAATTCCTGCAACTGGCGCACCGCGTGATAGGCGGGTTTGGGATTGAAATGACGGGTCAAGCCCGACGCGCCATGAACGGAGGGCCGGTCATCGTCATTGAAGTAATAAATAACCGCCCGGTCCACCGCACGCGCGGCAAACAACAACAGCGCGCGCACGAGGTACCGCGCCTGCTGTTCGTCGCTCACGCCGGTCCAGCCGAGCTTTTTGAACCACCCCTCCCGGCGCGCCAGGGCCTCGGGGGTGCACGAATCCCAACCGAACTCGGTCACCCAGACCTGCCGGCCCGGCGCGTGGCGGTCGCGCCACGCCAGCACGGCATCCACCGAACTCAAAAACGGCGAGCGGGGGTCTTCGGGGAACGTCCGCTGCCAGGGGTGAGCGCGTTCTTTTTCGGGCAACTCCGCGTAGGTGTGAACACTGATGGCATCGAACAGCGGATGCAGCGCCGGATCGCCGAAGGTTTCGTCGAGCGATTTGGAATAGGGGTTGGCGGGCGCGGCGTGTGCGGCGCAGGTGACGATCATGAGCTTCGGATCTGCGCGGCGGATGCCGTGCGCCATGGCGGCGAAGAGGCGGCGGTAGAGCGCGTCGTCGAACTCCCGCCCCGGCTCGTTGCCGATCTCGATGGCCTCGATCATGCCGTTGCCGTGCGTCGGTCCAAAAAAACGCGCGAGCGCTTCGCCATACGCTTCGGCCCACCCCTCTCGGTCCTCCCACAACACTCGGTAATCCGGGCGGCGCGGACCGAACTGGTCGAACTGCACGCAAAGACTGATCGCGATGCCGCGTTGTTGCCAGGGCCCGTACACCGCCGTCCAGTCCACCTTGTTTGCGCAATGAGGGATGGTGATCGGATCGCCCGGCGCGGCGACATCCCAATTCATGTTGTGATAGGAGCGCGCGCGCATCGCCACCGGGGCGTATAATTCCGGCCGAAAGTGGAAGTGGGCGTTGATGCCGATGAAGTCCCGCAATAGCGGCCGCGGCCCGGCGCCCGGTTCGGCGGCCAGAACCGCTCCCTGCAACAGCGCGATCAGCGCCCCGCGCCGCCATGGCCGGCCGCGAAATATCGCCCCGTGCGGCTTGCAACGAGCGATGACCCCGCATCGTCTGTTCGCTGCGCGCATGACCTCCGCCGGGCCGTTTTCGCCCGCCGCGTGGCGGGCGAGGATTGGCGGAGAGGGGGGGATTCGAACCCCCGATACCGGATTTGGTCCAGTATGACGGTTTAGCAAACCGTTGCTTTCAGCCACTCAGCCACCTCTCCCCCAAAAACCCGGATCGCGTCGGAGGCGAACCGCCGGCTGCCGCACCAACATAAAATGTCGCCTTCCGCAGCACAAGGCAATTGCGTCAAAAAGAACTTTCGGCCTTCATCGTAAAGCTTGACCGGAAGTCCGCAAAAAGTTATGTATGGCGCGTCTTTCCTTTCCGCCGGAAACGCGTAGGGACGACCGCGGGAATAACAGGATCGGAGATCAGCGATGTCGGTGCATTCCAGTTTGAAGGGCGTCAATAAAATCGCGGCCAAGCGCAATGTCCTCAAGCGATTCGAGCGCATCAACCTGCTCCAGCAGCGGGGACAATGGAAAAAGGGCGACCGCGCCCTCGGCCTGCGCAAGACCAAGCCCGCCGTCTGACCGTCCCTGGCGGTTGCACAAGTTTCTGGCGGCGTGCGGCGTCGGCTCGCGCCGCCGCTGCGAAGCCTTAATCGCGGCGGGCGCCGTCGCGGTGGACGGTCGCGCGGTGATGCGCCAGGGCGAGACGATCGTCCCCGGTCTCAACCGCGTGACGGTTCGGGGACGCGAGGTCCGCTTCGAACCGGTATGCTATTGGCTGCTCCACAAACCCGTCGGTTGTGTGAGCACGTGCCATGATCCTCAAGGCCGACGGACGGTGCTCGATCTTCTGCCCCGCGCGCCGGCGCGGCTCTATCCGGTCGGCCGGCTGGATTACGACAGTGAAGGGCTGCTGATCCTCACCAACGACGGCGAACTGGCGCACCGCCTGGCGCACCCGCGCCATGAGATCGAGAAACGCTATCGCGCCACGCTCGACGGGGAACTCGATGCGGCGGCGATGCGGCGGCTGACGCGCGGCCTTTCGATTGACGGAGCGCTGATGCGCATGGCCGGAATTCGCCGGCTGCGCCGCTCCCCGCAAGGTCCGGTGTATGAAGTGCGACTGCGCGAAGGACGAAACCGGCAGATTCGCCGGATGATGGCGGCAGCGGGGCGGACGGTGCGGCGGTTGGCGCGCGTTCAGTTCGGTCCGCTCGCGCTGGGGGATTTGCCGCCCGGGGCCGCGCGGCCCCTGACGTCGGCGGAGGTCCAAGCGCTGCGGCGGGTCACGGCTTTGGAACAGCGAAAGCCCCGGGGCGGGGATTCGGGGTAGTCGCTCCATCTCCACCAAACGTCTTTTTTCATCCTCTTTCGACTGTATCACACTTCGCGAAGTGTGATACACTCAAACCGCCGATTCGGGAATGTGCCGGGCCGCCTTTCCTGTATATGTAACTCGTTGTAAACAAATGGCTTCAGAATTGGCGCCCAATGCCCGACTCGGAGTGCGTCGCTCCAGCAAAGCTTTCCCGATTTCGAATAGCGCCGCCAAGCCCATTTCCGCCGAACTATTTCTCTGTCCCCATCCGCGCCTGCGGCCAGGCGGTCGCGGGGTGCGACGGGGGCCGGAACGGTGCTTTCACCGACCCGACCGGTTTGCCCCGCTGGGGGATATAATTTCCCTGTCCCCAACGTCGTGTCCGCGCCATTCCCCGCGACAGCGTGTCATGGCGCGAGAAAATCCGTCAGGGGACTTCGTCTGGAACTTGACGGTCCCGCTCGCCAAACACGATCGCCTCAAAGACCTCGAATTGCGCGCCTTCGCGCCAAGCGTCTGCCGGCAATCCCGCCTTCATCGCCAGGTAGTCGAGCATCGTCGGAACATCCCACCCCTGTTCCGGCGCCACTTGCGGTAAAAAGACCGCCGAGCGCCCCGCCTTGTGAAGGACGACGCCATGCCGCCCGATCACAATATCGCGCCACGAGGAGATCGGCGCCGGAGGCGTCAGTACGGAAATTTCGATGTCCACCTCGCCCAATTCTTCCGGCGCGAGCGGCGGAAAGCGCGGGTCCCGAAAAGCGGCGTTCAACGCATGATCCCGCACTACGCGATAGATGGCGCGCTCGGGTCGAATCTCGCCGATGCAGCCCCGCAAATCCCCGTGCTTGTGCAGCGTGACGAATCCGCCCGCGACCTGTTCCAGCCCCGGCGTAATGCGCCGCAAGATTTCGCGGGCTTCCGGCAGGCGGTGATTCTTCTGATAGCTGGCGATCACGCCTCGCGCCAACCGCAGCAGCGCGGCGCGATCCGCATCGGTCAATTCTTCCGTCAACGCGGTCACTTTGATTCCTCCCGCGCCGCGCCGGCGCCGCCGGGCCAGGGCCCGAACACCGCCGCCGCGACATAACTGACCACATGGCTCCAGTCGCCCGTCACACGAGCGGACGTTTCATACGCCAGCAGCTGGACGTCTTGCTTCGGCCCGAGCAGCGCGAGCAGCACGCTGAGCGGATCGCGTCCGCAAATGGTCGCGCCCGTCTCCTCGACATAGCGGCGGAATCCGGGCAAATCCTGCCGGCGAATAAACTCGAAGGCGCCCAGATCCAACTCGCGCAGGCGCTCCTCGACCCGGTCGCGGAACGGACGATAGCCGAAGCTCGCGCCGTAATGCGTGAAGTCGGTGCTGACCACGAGCAGGGTGTCCGCGTCGAGTTCCGGCGCCAGCCGCCGCGCGATCGCCCGCGCCGCGGTCTCGTCGAGCTGTCCGACCACGAGCGGCGTCAGCCGAAAATTTTCGAGCGCGACCTGCAGAAAGGGAAACTGGATTTCGACGCTGTGCTCGCCCGGTTGCGCGCCGGGAACGACGTCGAAGTGCGAATCCCGGCGCAGGCGCGCGAGCGCCTCGAGATCCAGCGGAATCGCGCCGAGGGGCGTTTCGAAATGTGTCGCATCGGGCAAGGCCGCGAGATTCCGCATGGGCACGCGGTGGCTCGGCCCCATTACGAGGACGCGGCGATACGCGCAACCCGCAATGCGCGCGTAGGCCTGCGCCGCGACGATCCCCGAATAGAGGTAGCCGGCGTGTGGAACGATCAGCGCGCGGGGTGTCGCGGCCTCGCGATTTTTTGCCGCCGCGCGCAGCCACGCCGTCAGCTCGGAGCGCAATTCGTCTGGATCCGCGGGGTACCACGCACCCGCCAACTCCGATCGCCATACGCGACGGCGTGAAGAAACGTCGGCATTCATCGGGTGTCACCTCTAAGGCCGGGTCCGAACCGCCCAACCGGACGGACCGATCATCCTTCCCGCGCCGCCATGGTACCGCGGAGGGGGCGGCGAAGCGAGAACAATTCGACGAACCGCGCGCGACCCGCTATGCTCTGGGCGCCCTTTGCGCGCCATGAACGCCTGGCAAATCACGGATCCGGTGCTCGTTTTCGCGGCGATCATGCTCATCATGCTCGCGGCGCCGATCCTCTTTTCGCGTTTGCGCGCGCCGGGACTCATCGGCCTGATCGTGGCGGGCATGCTGACCGGCCCGCATGCGCTCGGCATTTTCGCGCTCGACAGCACCTTCGAACTGTTGGGCAAGGTCGGCCTGCTCTACCTGATGTTTTTGGCCGGCCTCGAAATCGAATTTGACGAGTTTGCGCGCCATCGTTTTCGCAGCCTCGTCTTCGGATTCTTCACGTTTATTCTGCCGCAAGGGCTGGGGATGTTGGGCGCGCGCCAATTCTTCGGGTTTTCCTGGCCGACCAGCATTCTGCTGGCCAGCATGTTCGCCTCGCACACGCTGATTCCCTTCCCGATCGTCGGCCGGCTCGGCTTGACGCGCAACCGCGCCGTGGCCACGGCGGTCGGCGGCACCATTCTTACCGACACCGCCGCGCTGCTCGTGCTGGCCGTCATCGCCGAAAGCGCGAACGCGACGCTGAGCGGATGGTTTTGGGCGCGGCAGGGCGTTCTGCTGTCGCTCTTGATCCTCTTCGGCCTCTGGCTGCTGCCGCGCATCGGCTACTGGTTTTTCCGCGTGGCCGCGCCGGACGAGACCTCGGAATTCCTCTTCATCGTCGCCGCGGTTTTCGTGACCTCGTATCTCGCGGCGTTGTGCGGGGTCGAGCCGATCCTCGGCGCCTTTCTCGCGGGTCTCTCCTTGAACCGGCTGGTGCCGTCGAGCAGTCCGCTGATGAACCGGCTGGAATTCGTCGGCAACGCGCTGTTCATCCCCTTCTTCCTGATTTCCGTCGGCATGCGTGTGGATTTGCGGGTCGCCCTGCTTCAGGCGCGCAGTTGGGCGATCTCGGCCTACATGGTGGCGGCCGTCATTGCGACCAAGTGGCTGGCGGCGCAGATCGGCGGCGGGCTGCTGCGATTCAGCCGCGACGAACGCGGGATTTTATTCGGGCTTTCGGTCAATCAAGCGGCGGCGACGCTGGCCGCCGTGTTGGTGGGGCAACGCATCGGACTCTTCGACGAAACAATCCTCAACGGCACGATCCTGATGATTCTGGCGACGTGTCTGTTGGGGCCCTGGGTGACCCAACGCCACGGGGAGCGGCTGGCGCGCGCCGCGCCCTCGGCCCGGGATGCCGGCCCCGCGCCCACGCGCGTGATGGTGCCGCTGTCCCACCCCGAAACCGCGCCCGCCTTGATGGATGTGGCGCTGGCCTTGCGCGGGCGCAATGCCGCCGCGCCGGTGTATCCGGTGACGATCGTGCAAGACGGCGTGGATGTGGAAGCGCGCGTGGAGGAGGGCGAAAAAACGCTGGGCAAGGCGATCGCGCACGCGGCGGCGGCGGGCGCGCCGGTGTATCCGGTGACCAATATTGACGTGAGCATCGGCGGCGGCATCGTGCGCGCCCTTCGGGAATACCGCATCTCCACGGTGGTCATGGGGTGGAGTCTCCGCTACGGCAGCCCGGCGAGCCGGGTGCACTGGCTGCCGCAATTCGTACTGGAGGAAAGCCGGGCGTTGATGGCGCTGGCGAGGGTGCGCCGTCCGCTGGGTTCGTATCGGCGGGCGTTCCTCGTGGCGCCGCCCCTGGTGGAGAAGACGCCGGGCTTCGCCGAGGCCCTGCGCGCCGCCCTGATCCTGGGCGGCTTGTGCGAAATCCATCTGTTCACCCCGCCCGACGCGGCGAAATCGCTTGCTGTCGCCGTCGCCCGCGCCAAGCCCGGCGGCGCGCCCGCGCTTCATCCCGTAGCCGACTGGGATCGTCTGATTCCGGAGGCGCTGGCGTCCGTTCGCCCCGCCGCTCAAGACCTTTTCCTGCTGCTCCTGGCGCGGCGCGGATGCCTCGGCTGGCAGCCGCGCGCGGAGCGCTGGCCGGGGCAGATCGCGGAACAATATCCGGAGGCCGATTTCGTGATTCTGCATCCGCCCTTGCCGGCCGCGGAGGCGGCGGACGCCGGGGAAATCGCCCCGACGCCGGTCGAGGAGCCGCTGGTCGCGGAAACGCGCATCCGCATCGGACTCGACGGCCGCTGGTCGGAGGTCATCGAGGCGCTCCTGAGCGCGGCGCCCGAGGCGAACGAGCCGGAAGCGACCGAACGGCGCGCGCGCTTTCCGGAGCGCGAGCCGATTGCGCTGGCGCCGGGCGTGTTGTTGCTGCACGGCCACGAGCCGGGCCTCGCCGCGCCGATCGCGTTCATCGCCGCCGCGCGCGGCGAGGGCATCCGCCCGCCGCCGCCGGCGGAAGCCGCGCGCGCGTTGTTGATATTGCTCAGCCCGGCGGATCAGCCGCCGGCGGTGCATCTGCGCGCGCTGGCCGAGCTCGCAAGGGCCGCGCGCCATCCGGCGTTTCGCGCGGCGTTGGAATCGGCGGCGGAACCGCGCGCGCTGGCCGAGGCGTTTCGCGCGGCTACGCGCGCGCCGCGCGTTTGAGGCCCGCGAAGGCGCCCGTAAAAATATTGCGTCGAATCCGCGCGCCGGGCATAGAATGCTTTCGATATGAGCGCCGCGCTGAACAGCGATTTCATCCGCCAGGTTCCCAAGACGGATCTCCACCTGCATCTCGACGGCTCGCTGCGCCTCGAAACCCTGATCGAGTTGGCCCGCGAGCAAAAGGTGGAGCTGCCTTCCGCCACCCCCGCCGGCCTCCGGGAACTGGTGTTCAAGGATCGCTACGCCGATCTGCCGGACTATCTTCGCGGCTTCGCCTACACCTGCGCCGTGCTGCGCACCGCCGAGGCGCTCGAGCGCGCCGCCTTCGAGCTGGCGGAAGACAACCTGGCCGAGGGGGTGCGGTACATCGAGGTTCGCTTCGCGCCGCAACTGCACTGCGATCGCGACCTATCGGCCAAAGACGTGATCTCCGCCGTCGCCCGCGGGCTCGACCGCGCCAAGGCGCGGCACAACGCCGCGCCCGCCGTGCGCGGCGGCGAGGACTTGCCGTTCGAATTCGGAATCATCGTCTGCGCCCTGCGCAGCTTCAACGCGCGAATGAGCCCCTACTACCGGCGCCTGCTCGACGTGCTGCGCACGGCGCCGCGCAAGGAGGCCTTCGCGGTCGCCTCCCTCGAAATGGCGCGCGCGGCCGTGGACCTGCGCGACCGCGAGGGGCTGCCGATCGTCGGCTTCGACCTCGCGGGCGAAGAGGCGGGCTATCCCGCCGCCGATCACCGCGCCGCGTACCAATACGCCCACTCGCACTTCCTGAAAAAAACCGTCCATGCGGGCGAGGCCTACGGTCCCGAATCCATCTTCCAGGCCATCACCGAGTGCCACGCCAACCGCATCGGGCACGGCACATTTCTGTTCGCCCGCGAGATGGTGCGCGATCCGGAAATCCCCGATCCGGAAAGGTACGTCCACCGGCTGGCGGAATACATCGCGAGCGAGCGGATCACCCTCGAAGTCTGCCTGACCAGCAATCTGCAGACCGCGCCGGAAATTCCGCGGGCCGAGGATCATCCGCTGCGGCGAATGATCGAGAACGAGATGTCCGTGAGCATCTGCACGGACAACCGGCTCGTCTCCCACACCACCGTCACCCGCGAGCTGGAACTCGTGGTTCGGCATCTGGCGCCCACGCCGCATCAGTTCCGCAACCTCATTCTGGCGGGCTTCAAAGGCAGTTTTTATCCGGGCGTCTATCGCGACAAACGGGCGTATGTGCGGCGGGTGATCGAACGCTACGAGCGGCTCGAGCGCGAATACGGTCTCGCGGGAAAGGCGGAGCCGTGAATATCTGGACGATCATCTACCGCATCGGATTGCTCGCGATTGCCGGGCTGTTGCTCTTCGGCGCGGTCCTCCTGTTCGCGCCGAAAGTTCGAGAGCTGGATGCGCTGCAGCGCAAGCTGGAGAGCGTCCGCGAGGAAGTCGCGGCCGAAAACACGCGCGTCAACGAACTCAAAACCAGGCTCCAGCGCTTCGAGTCCGACCCCGAGTTTGTCGTGCGAATGGGTCACGAGCAGGGGTTGGTCCGACCGAACGAAGTGCTTTTCCGCATTCCCGCCGAGGAGGGCGGGCGGCAGCCCTGAGCGAGGGCTGGAGCCAACGGTCGGATTCGAACCGACGACCGTCGCATTACGAATGCGATGCTCTGCCAGCTGAGCTACGTTGGCGCCGCGACGGAAACCGCGCCACTATAGCTTGCGCCGCCGCCGGGTCAAGCGCGGAGCGGGGCGCCCCGCGGCGAATCCGCCGTCCGCGGAGGCGCGGAGTTCGCGGAGAAAACCCAGGCTTCGCTCCGCAGACCCTCCCCGCCTCACCCGCAAATACCGCCGTTGTGGGCAAGCAGCGTTCGAAAAATAAAACGGAGAATCCGGGATAAACAGAATGTCGCCGCCCAGATCGCGCAGACGCCAAGCGCAGAACGAGATGTTCAAGGTGAACCGCGAAGGGCGGATGACGCGGATGGAAGAAACCACGAAAAGAACGAAATACACGAAATGATGAGGGAATGAAACGAATCCGATCCGTGGCCCTCGGCGAAATCTGCGGTCAACAGGGAAACCGGACCGCTAATTTTCACGAATGGTCGCTCATGAGAAGAATCAGTGCGAACCAGTGCGAATTAGTGGTTGCAACGCCACGAACAGAAATAAAGACCGAACCGGCCCTCCGAGCGTGCGCCGCCAAAGCGGGGCCGCTCAAGGGCGACGTTCGATGACCGTATCACACTTCGCGAAGTGTGATACACCGGTCCGGCGGGGCGGGACGGGGAAAAAACGGCGCGGCCCCCGCCCATCGGCGGCGCGTATCGCCTTGATTCAAGCCCGCCAATAGCCCAAAACATTGCGCGGCACGGTTCCCCAATGCCGAGCGGAAGGCGCAATCCATGTCGAGCCGAAAACAACGTTTCATTCCGGGCATCTACAACTATTGCGACTATTGGTGCGAGCGGTGCGCTTTCACGCGACGGTGCCGCAACTTCGCGATGGGACGCGCCCTGGATCGGCAAGTCCGTGGAGAACCGCCGATCCAAGACGCGGCCAATGCGGAGTTTTGGAACGATCTGGCCGAAGAATTGCGCGAGACCGCGCTCTTCCGGTCTCACGATTTCGGAACGGACTTCTTCAGCGAGGATGCGGACGAGCCGGACCCCGCCTGGGAAGCGCGCGAGGCCGCGCGGCGCGAGGCGGTCGAGCGCCATGCGCTTTGTCGTCACGCCCGGGAATATATGCGGCAGGTCGCCGCTTGGCTCAAATCCGCGGAGGCCGACCTGAAAGCCTATGCGCGCAGTCTCGCGGAATCCGATCCGCCCCCGTTCGCGCCGGACGATCTGGAAGAGGAAGCGCGCGGGGTGGGGGAGCTGATGGAGGTCGTCTCGTGGTACCACACCTTGATTCCGACCAAGATATCGCGCGCGGTCGGCGGTTTGCTGGAGCGGGAAGAGGCGGGGAGTCCCGCCGCCAATATTTTGCGCGAGTCTCGTCGAGCCGATGCGAACGGTTCCGGAAAAGTGGCGCTTGCGGCCATCGAGCGTTCCATCGCCGCGTGGTTGCGTCTTCGCGAGATTTTGCCCGCCCAGGAGTCGGCCATCCTGAATCTGCTCGCCTTGCTGGACCGCTTGCGCCGCGGACTCCGCGCCGCGCTGCCCGGCGCCGAATCCTTCCGCCGTCCCGGTTTCGACGATGAACCCGAGAGGGACTGAAGTTCTCGATGTTGTCTTTGCAGGTTGGACGCGGGGACGGTGAAGTGTTTTTCCACCCGCCTCGGACGCCGCGAAAAATCGAGGCGATTCCGTTCTTCACGGGGCCGGCTGAAGGCAGTTAGGCCAGTTCGGCGAGTTGGGGGCGCAGGGCGGAGGCGGCGGGGGCGCGGGCGTCTTTTTCGTTTCGGGCGGTGGCGGCGGCGGCGGACGGAAATCCTGTTGCGCGGCGGCGGGCGACTCTTTGTACAGCGGCCAGGACGACGGCGACCTCCCGGCATCGGGACGCGGTATCGGAGAGCGGAAGCCGTTCAACCGGAAATCCAGCGCCTGATCGCGTTCGACACGGGTGGAAGGCGGCGCGGGCTCGGCCGCAGCCGCGCTTGCGCCGAAGCCCGCCGCGGCAAAGACGACGAACGCCATGCGCCGAACGCCCCGTGAAATTGCGTTTTCAATATTCATAGGCCACGCTGGCTCCCCAAGCGCGTCGTCCATACGACAGCGCCGGGATCGAAGAATCCTCGTCCGCATCGTTGAAATGCAACGTCGCCGACCAGTTCCGCCCCAACCGGCGGCTGATCGCGACATTCCATTCGCGGCGCGTCGTCTCGCGACGCGCCGGACCGGCGAAGTTTCGATATGTTTCCTCCCGATATTCGCAGCCCGCATCCAGCCGCGCGCCGAAGGCCAGCGGCGCGCTCGCGGCGGCGCAATAGGCCGGCCCGTCATAATCGAAGTTGCGCCCTTCCGCATGGTTTTTCTGATACTTCGCGCCCAATGAAATCCGCAGGCGGTTGCCGAGGAAGAAAAAGGTCTGTTCCAGTTCGATCGCATGGTTCAGCGCGTCGCGCGAGGCGAACGCGGGATCGAAGCCCTCATCTTCAAAATCGTCCGCCGTGAAGCGATAGGTCGCTTGCGTCAGCGCGCGCTCGGACGCGCTCGCGCCGACTTGAAGCGCCGCGCCCGCCGTGCGGCTGTAATCCGGACCGCCGTCGAAGCGCACAGTCTGGTGAAACGCGCGGGCGAGACCGAACAGCCCGACGCCCGCCCATTGGCCGACGCGCTGAACGCGGGCGCCGACCGTCCACTGCCAAAGATCGTTTGCCGCGTCTCGGTGGCGAAGCGCCTGCGCGCCGTAGCCCGTCGCGTCGAGCGCGACGGCCCACCCGGAGCGCCGAACCGGGAAATACTCGACCGTCACCGTCTCCGTGAGCCGGTCCACAATCGAAGTGCGATCGGCACCGAGCGCCGCTGCGAACCGGTATTCGTCCCGCCGCCAGCCGAGCGATGCCTGCAAACCGAACAGGGGCGGCGGCCCCGGAGGCTGATGGGCGGCTTCGCGCCGTGTCTCATCGGCGAGATACTCCCGCGCGCGCCGAGCGTATTCGCTGTCCGGCGCCCGCTCGATCACCGCGAGAAAATGCCGTCGGGCATCCTCGGCGTAGCGGGCGTTATAAAGTGTTTCGCCGGAGTGGTAGAGCAACGCGACATTTTCCGGATCGAGCGCGAGCGCCTCGATGTACACGCGAAGCGCGTCGTTCACGCGGCCGAGCCGGTCGTAGCTCATGGCCAGATAGCGGAGCACGAGAAGATTCCGAGGATTCGTCTCGCGCAGGCGGAGCAACTCCCTCAGGGCAACGTCGTAGCGTCCCGATTGGAACGCCTGCGCGGCCTCGGTATTGGCGAAAGGAATGGGCCCCTCCGCGCGAACGGGAGTTACCGCGGTCGCCGACAGCAGCAAAGCGATCAGGCGGCGGCGCATGTTTTACGGCTCGTTCGGGCGCGGCGGCCGGACGAAATCGTCGGGGTTATAACCGCGATGAGCCGAGCCGCCGCTCGTCATCTCGCCGGGATTCGGCTGGCCGACCAAGTCCACGTTCACGTTCAAGCGCGGCGCGACGCCGGTGTTCGCGTTTTCGTCGGGCCGCGCGCCGGGGCCGACGCCCTCGTCGCGCGCCTCGATCATTGCGGGTTTTGGGGGATTCTGCCCCAAGCCCGCCACGCCGCCGGCCTTCTTTCCGTAAGGGCTGTCGGGGTCCACATTCACATGGGGGGCGGGCCCGCGCCAAGCCTCCGTTTGCCGGCTCGATCCGTCGCGGTTGCGTGTCGAAATCGTGTTCCAATACGTGCCGTCGGGCATCCGTTCCGCGGTCCAAACCATCGTTTGGCCGCCGGGCGCGCGTTCCACGATCGTTTCTGTCTTGATAATGCCGTCGGATCCGACATGCGTCGTGATGTTCTGGTCTCCGCCGCGATCGTCGCGGTGGCGTTCCGTGACGGTTCTCGATCCGTCATCGTGTTCCACAATTTTGACGGCGTCGCCGCCCCCGCCGGCGGTGGTGACGGAATCGCCCGCCAGATTCGGCTTTGGGATCGTATTCGGATCTGGGCGCAATCCGCCGCCGAAGGCGCGGGTGCGGTCGCTCAAACGGTCTTGATTGCTTTGGCCTGTGATTCCTCGCAACCGCTCCACCAGCGCCTCGGTGTCCGCATCGCCGGAAGCCGAACGACGGCCGAAGCGGCTGGGATCGAAGCCCGGCCGGCGGCGGGCGTCGTCGGCGTTGAGCTGATTGAGACCGAGGTTTTCTCGGTCGGGCTGAAGCGTGTCAATCGCGCCGCCGCCGGTGTCGCGCGGGACGGCGCCGGGCTGCAGCCCTCCAGGCGCGACATTGCTATCGAAAGGCTTTTTCAGGTCCGGGCCTTGCGGTCCCGGCGGGATGTTCGGCCCCGGCTGATTGGGAATCTGGTTCGGGTTGACCTGGGGCGGCTTCTGCTGATCAAGGACGATGGGCGGCGCGACCGGCTTGAACGCCGCAGCTGCCGAGCCAGACGCCGGTTTTTCCGCTTGTCCCGAGATTGCCAAAAACAATGCAAATATTAATCCCAACAAACCGGCATTTTTCACGAAACTCTCCCGCGCTATTTTATGAAGCCAATTCTCCACAAAGATACGCGAGAAACTTCTACTTGCAACTCAGGGGGAGGGCACATCGAATTCTCTGTCCCTAAGGCAAAAGGCAGTCCCCGGTGGGGCGTTTTCTGGCTTGTAACTTCGTCAACCCAAAATCTCGCGCGAAGCCAATATCGTGTAGGCCGCCTTGTGCCTCGCGCCGCACAGGGCAAAGGTGGCTGGCGGGCATAGGGGTTGGGCGGCCGGCCCGCCGGCTTTTCGCCCCGCGAAACGCGGGGCGAACAAGACGGCCTACACTTGCGCCGACGGCCGGTCTTGCTTCGCGCCGCCGCGCGGCCGGCCCTGTCCCCATCACTTCCAAATTCCCTGTCCCCAAGACTCAGGGCGGCAGGAGATCAGGATGTATCACACTTCGCGAAGTGTGGTACAGTTTGATTGCTGTAATATGATGCGCCGGAATTGGCATATCAATTTTGCTCTCGTACACCGCTTTCCCGAGCCGAGATTTCCAAGGCTTGGCAGAAAGCGAGGGCGCGCTTTCCAAGGGTTGGAAAAGTCCGCGGGCGGACGCCGAAAGAGGAATCAAACCGGCACTTTGGCGATCAACTTGCGCAGCAGGCCGCGACCGCCGAGCGGGGCGTGCGCATCGTCGGGGAAAAAGATAGCGAAATGACCCGGCGGAACCGGAAGCCAGACGGAGGGGGCGTCGGCGAAGAAAACGATATCGCGCTCCGTATCATAGGGCGCCGGCGGTCGCGCGCACTCCGCCGTCGCGCGCCAGCCGATTTCCTCCTCGCCGGAGAGCGTCAGTTGGATATCCATGAACCGCCGGTGCGCCTCCAGGGGCGACTGCGCCCGCCCCCGGCCTTCTCGCGTTTCGACGATTACGGTGGCGCCGGGCGCGTCGCCCGGCAAGGCCGTGCGGCTCACACTTTGCAAAGTGTGAGCCGATGCTTCCTTCCCACCCGGCGGCGTAGCCGCGATGCTTGCGATCGGATAGCGGCCCGGCGGCGGTGTTTCCGCGGCGAGCCGGCGGAGGGCCGCGAACGCCGCCGGAAACAGCGGGTGCAGCGCGAAGTAGCGCTCGGCGTTTTCGAACCGATCCAAAATCATGACGCCGACTTCTCCGCGACCCGGCATTCGACAATTTCACCGAAGAACATCCGGTGAAAGTCGCGGTGGGGGTAGTGCGTCAGCGGCGCCGGATCGTGAAACCGCGCCGGATCGAGGTCTTGCGAATACACACGCCGACAGGTCAGAATCAGCCGCGCCTGCTCGAATCCGATCCCGCCCGCCGGCGTCGCGAAGGGTTTCAAGCCCGTCGCGGCGATCTTGTCGGTGTCGCGCCCGGAATGCGCGCCGCAGAACTCCAGAGTCGCGCGATGGCGCTCGTCGAAAAAGGATAGCGTGAAGCGCTCGGCTTCGTTGATGAAACCGTAGGTGTGCCGCGTGGGCCGAACGAAGCAGATGGCCGTCGGATTATTCCAAAGCACTCCGAGCGCGCCCCAGCTTGCGGTCATCGTGTTGAAGCGATCCGGCGCGCCCGCGGTGACCAGCATCCACTCTTGGCCGATCGCCGTGAAGGGATTGATGCGCAGCTCGCCGGGCGCGACGGCGCGGAAACCGTTCATGGGCCTGCCTCCTCGGCGCCGCCGCCGAGTTCGGGGGGCGCGTCTTTCCACCGATACAGAACCTCGCCGGCTTTGGCGACGTACAACACGCCCTCGGCCTCCCGATTCTGATAGTCCTCAGGGCGGATCGCGCGCCAGTCCCTGTAGCCGAGGTTGATCCGGCGGCAGACGTCCTCCGGGATGCCGGTCGCCAGCACAACCTCGATGCGCGGACGCTCGACGCCGTTTTCAAACGTTCCGATGCCTTTCACGTGCGTCGAGTGCGCAAGGATGCCCCACGGCTCGTGTTTGAAGCGCTCCCACTGTTTCAGGAAGTAATCGCGGGTGTGATAGCCGATGCGCGCGATTTTTTCCCCGTGCGTGACGGAGACCTCGCGGATGTGCGGCGCGTAGATGATCAGCCGCCCGCCATCGGCGATCGCCGGCTCCAGCTTGTACATGCACTTCGCGCCGACCCAGAGCTCATCGTACATCTTCGGCGCGCACGAGAGCGCTTCGCGATAGGCGCGATCGGTGTAGCGGATGTGCACGCGGCGCGAATGATCGGCCGCCGCCGACCAGGCCTCCTCCGGCGTTCCCGCATACAGCCCCGCCATTTCCTCGCCTTTCACCACCATGCAGAACGCCCGCCGCTCGATCGGCAGGCGCGCGGCGGCGCGGTCGAGCACCTTGCGCACCGGCGTCCATTTGCGCCCGATGATGCGCGGGTTCGTGATCACCGCGCCGAGCCAGTGGAAGAAGTTGAGGATTTCGGGGCCGGAGATGCCGGGAAAGATGTACTTGTTGCCGCCGGAAAAACCGACGACCTCATGCGGGAAGACCGGGCCGACGATGACCAGCAGGTCGTAATCGCGGATCATCGCATTGCAGCTCACTTCGACGTCCATCTCGAACAAGCCGTCGGTCAGCGCGCGGATTTCCGAGCGCTCCAGCCGGCCCACGGTCATCAACGCGGAGGGATCGTTCCAGGCGTGGTTGAAGAACCGGACTTTGGAATAGCGGCGCCGATGCTCGTCGGGCGTGATGCCGACGCGCGCGTAAATCTGCGCCTCGGTCATCGGCGGATGCGTGCCGAGCGCCATCAACACATCCAACGCGCGGACGCGCGGCGCGAGATGGCGATACAACAACGCGAACATTACGTCCAGCGGGCAGGTGCGCGTCTGGTCGGGCACGACAAGCAACACCCGCCGCCCGTCCACCCGCCAGTCGTCCGCCGCCCTCGCGACGATGCGCTCCACGGCATCGAGTGAAAGCGGCGCGGCCTCGGCGCGATCCTCCCATTTCACATCATGGCTCATCGCTTTCTCCGAATTCTTTCGAGCGGCAACGGACGACGCTTCATGGCCGATCTTCGTTACGCTGACGTCAACATCAAAGCGAAACGCCTCCGCATCTTGCTCTCCCACGTCCCACATTCCACGTTCCACGTCCTACCTCCCGCCATCTTCCCGCCTTCGATCTCCGGCGCGGCGGGCCGCCGCGCCCTGTCGTTCTTTGCGCGCTCCGCGCCGCCGCGCCAGCACAAGCAGCGCCTCTTCGGCGCGCAAGTTATCCTCAGCGCTCAGCGGGCGGACCTCGCCCTCGACGAGCGAATAACCGCGGACGATGCGCACCCCCGCCTCGTCCGCCCAGTCGAGCAGGTCCCGCAGCGTGAAGAGGTGAATGTTCGGCGTGTCGTGCCAGCGGTACGGCAGACGTTCGGTAACCGGCATGCGGCCTTCGAGCGCCAGCGCCAGCCGCACCCGCCAATAACCGAAGTTCGGGAAAGACACGATGCCGTGCCGACCCACGCGAAGCATCTCGTTGAGGACGCGGAGCGGATGGCGCAGGGTCTGCACGGTTTCTTCGAGAATCACGAAATCAAAGCGGCCATCCGCAAACCCCTGCAAGCCGTCGTCGAGGTCGCTTTGCAGCACCGGCACATCGAGGGCGACACACCGCATGACCGCCGCGGGATCAATTTCGACGCCTTGCCCGCGGACTTTTTTCTCGCGCATCAGCCGCGAAAGCAACTCGCCGCCGCCGCAGCCCAGGTCGAGCACTTTGGCGCCCGCGGGAATCTCGCGTTCGATCCAGGCGTCCTGCCAGCGCGCCGGCGCGGCTTTTGCGGACGACCTCGCCTGTTCCCGCAGCCAGCGGCGCAGGGTTTCGGCGTCGGCGTTGCGCAACCGCGGCTCCAACGCCGCCGCGATTTCGCCGACGGCGCAGTAGCGCAAAGCGCAGGCGTCCGGGACGCGCGATCGTTTCATGCCGAAACCTCCGACGCGCCGGGCGCGAAGAACGACGAGATCAGACCGCCGACGGCCTCGGTCTCGACCAGAAAGGCGTCGTGTCCCAACGTCGAGGGCACCTCGACATAGCTGACCGGCTTGCCGGCCCGGCACAGTTGCAGCGCGAACTCCTTGCAATGCGCGGGCGGATAGAGCCAATCGGAAGAGAACGAGACCACGAGTATCTTCGCGCGCACGCGGCGGCAGGCCCGCGCGAGGTCGCCGCCGCCCCACGATTCTGCGCAGTCGTAGTAGTCCATCGCCCGCGTGATGTAGAGATAGGCGTCGGCGTCGAACCGCTCGACGAACGTGCGGCCTTGGTATTCGAGATAGCTTTCCACCTCGAACTCGACGCCGAAACCGAAGTCGGCCCGGCGTCCGTTGCGCAACCGACGGCCGAATTTATGGTGCATCCCCTTTTCCGAGAGATAGGTGATGTGGGCGAGCATCCGCGCCGCCGCGAGGCCGGCGTTCGGGCCCTGGCCGTCTTCGTAATCGCCCCCGGCGAATTTCGGATCGTTCATGATGGCGAAACGCCCCACCGCGTTGAACGCCAGCCCCTGCGCCGAGAGCCGGGGCGAAGCCGCCAGCACGATGCAGCGTTCCACGCGATCCGGGAAGGCCATGGCCCACTCGATCGCCTGCTGTCCGCCCAACGATCCCCCCACCACGCCATGCAGTCGTTCGATGCCCAAATGATCGAGCAGACGCGCTTGCAGGCGCACCCAATCGCCCACCGTCACGCGCGGAAACGACAAGCCGTAGCGGCGGCCGGTCTCCGGGTTGATCGAGCGGGGACCGGTGGTGCCGTAACACCCCCCGAGCACATTCGAGCAAATCACGAAAAACCGCCGGGTATCGAGCGCTTTGCCCGGTCCGACGACCTCATCCCACCAGCCGGGCTTCCGCAATCGCCAGCGCCGGCCGCGCGCCTCGGCCTCGGCGTCCCAGCCGGCGACGTGCGCGTCGCCCGACAGCGCGTGCAGCACGAGCACGGCGTTGTTGCGCGCGCGGTTCAATTCGCCGTAGGTCTCGTACTCGACCTCCACCGCGCGCAAGACGCCGCCGCTCTCCAGCCGCCAGGGCGCTCCCGGCGGGATGAGCCGCACGGTCTGCGATTTCGTCCAACCGACGGAACGCGGGCTCTCCGGCGGGTCGTATTTTTTCTGCGAGGCGCGCTTCACGCCGAAAGCACTCCGCGCTTTCACGAGCGCCGCGCCAGCGTTTCGCGTTCGAATTGCGCGTAGGCCGGCAGCAGCTCGTCATAGACGCGCGCCGCCGCGGCATCGGGGTCGGTGCGCGTCGCCGCCTCGACTGCGGTGAATCCGTCCGTCACGGCGGCCCAGCTCGATTTCTTGCCGCGCGCGCGGCGATCCGCATGCGCCGCGCGCAGCGCCGCGCCCAACGCCGCGCTGTTGGCGACCTCAAAGCGGTGCACCGCGCAGCCCATGACAGCGGCCATGATGCGGCGAATCGCGGGATTCGTGGAAGCGCCGCCGGTCGCCAGAATCGCGTCGGGGCGCGCGCCCATCCACTCGGAATGCAGGCGCAACGCCATCATTTGCGCCTCCACCACCGCGCGGCAGTGGCCGGCGGCGTCCGCCGGGTCGAGATTCCGCCGCTCGACGCCGGGCGCGCGCACCCGGGGAACAATCTCCGGCACGAACCAGGGCAAGAGCAGGTGCCCGCCGTTGCCCGGCGGCGTCGCCGCCAGCGCCGCGTTGAAGCCCTCCCAGTCCAAACCGAACGCGTCGCGCACGCGCTCGCGCGCGAGCGAACCGTTTTGGAAACAAATCAGCGCCATGAAGCCGCCCGCCGGCGACCCGAAAACGTGGCCTTCGCACCGGGGATCGGTTCGAAATTCGCTCAAGGGGCCGAAGCACGTGTCGCTCGTGCCCAGGCTGATCGCCCACCGCCCCGGCGCGACCAGTCCCACGCCGATCAGGCTGGAAGGATTGTCGCCCGTGCCGGCGATGACGCGCGTTTGCGGCGAAAATCCGTGGCGCTGCTGCAACCAGGGATGCGCGCGCCCGACGACGGTGTCCGACGGGACGACGTTCGGCAGGCGGCGCCGCAAATCCGGCGCCGTCGCATCCAGCGCTTCCGGCAACCAGTCGCCGTGCCGCAAATCCATGAGGTTCATGCCCGAGCCGTCGCCCGGCTCCATTGGCGCGATCTGCCCGATCAGCAGCGAGGTGAGAAACGAGCTGATCATGGCGATGTGCGCCGTTTGCTCGTAGGCGTTCGGCTCCGTTTTCCAGAAGCGCCGAATTTGCGGACCGGTGAAACGCTCGAAGACGTCCGATCCTGTCAGCGCCGCCGCGCGCTCCGCGCCGCCCAAGGCCGCGCGAATTTCAGCGCACTCCTCGGTCGTGGAGGAATCCATCCAGATCGGGGACACCGCGCGGGAGAACAGGCCGTCGAGCTGTTCCGCGAGCGGGCGGTCGCCGCGCAGCCCGGCGAGGATTTCGGGCGCACGGGCCGCCAGATACACCGAGCCGTGCTGTTGCGCGGAAAGCGCGATGGCGCGCACTTCGGAGAGCGGCGCGCCGGCCTCGCGCAATTTCGCGAAGAGGGCGTCGAGCGCCTCCGCCCAAAGGAGCGGCGGCGCCTGGGCGATGCGCGGATCGTCGTTCGGCAAAACGCCTTTTCGGCAGCCGTAGGAAGGGAAATCGCGCTCGTAATTCAGGTTCAGCGTCATCGCAACGCGGCGCGCGCTCAAATCCGCCAACACCGCCGTGATCCCCTGCGTGCTCGAATCGAGGCCCAGATAGAACTCGGAAGCCATCGGACACCGTCCCTTCGCTGTGAAAAATCGGGGCTAAAATACCAACCCGCCGCGCCCTTTGCAATGCGGAGGGAAAGGAACGGGGTAAGGTCGCGCGCCGGCCGAAGCGGGGCGAGCTCGCCGCTATCGCCCTGGAGCGGCGCGCGGGAACTTGCGCTCGGAGGGCAGGACCGAGCCCCCTTTTGTTACCGCGAAGTTCACGAAGGCCGCGAAGATGTCATCGCATTTCTCTTTGTGTTCTTCGCGCTCTTCGTGGTGGAGACTTATTCTTTTGACCGCGGAAGTCCTACGTTTCTCGCGATTTCTCGCGATCAGGGCGCGATTTCGAACTCGGCTCCGTCCGATTCGATCTCGATGCCCGGCACGCCCTTGGCCATCGGCGGCAGGCGCCCGCGCAGGTTTTCCTCGTCGCTGAAGAGCCGCACGCCGCGTGGAGATTCCAGGATTCGGGCAAAATCCATCAGAAACAGCGTGTACGATTTCGGACGCTCTTTCACCGGATATTGAGCGGTCGCGGATTTCACCGTACCCTCGACCCGCAACTCGACCCGCGTTTCCATTTCGCCGTAAATTTTTTTCAGCGTCTGGACGTGCGTCATCCCCGGCTCGATGCCGAACGCGGCCGCCGAATCCGGATCGCGGCCCAGCGCCTCGGTCATTTCGCTGCGCTCCGGCGGCGTCCAATTAGGATCGTCTTCCACCGCGATCATCGTCAGTTCCGGCATCCGCACGACCAGCTTTCCGCCCCGCTCCGCGGGCGTCCATTCGAACGAAATGGCGTGCGCGGATTTTTTCGCCGGCAACGGCGGCAGCTCGCCGCCCCCCGCCGACATCAGGACCGCGCGCACGGCGCGCCCCCGCGCCTCTTCGTCAATCGGCAGCCAAACTCGGCCGATGTCCCGGAATCGGTACACGGCCTCCACGCCGATCCAGTTTTCACGCTCGATGCGGCGCGCCTCGACGAACTCGACGTCGCCGTAGAGGGGCGCCAGATAGCGCAGCGTCCGTTCGCCGAACAGCCCCTCGCGCACGAAATTCGCCGGTGGGCCTTCCTGCCCCGTCTCCGCTAAGCGTTGCCGTTGCCGCTCGATCTGCCGCTCGATCATCGCCAGGATGTGCGCCGGCATCGCGTGCTCCAACCGCAGCTCGCCGCCGCCGGCGGCGTTCACCCGCACCACGGCCTTGTTCTTGACGCACCCCGTCAAAACCACCGCCGCCATTGTTGCCCAAGCCCATCCGCGAAACAACCGACGCATACTTCGCCTCCCGATGTGATTTTCCTCGGCGGCGGCCCCGCGGCGACTCGCCGCGCATCCGCTCGCATACTAATTCCCCCCGCGCGCCGCCGCAACGCCGCGATGTTCATGCGCGCATTCTGCGGCTCGAGCAAGCTCGAGCCCTACGCGCGCTCGCGCCGAGATCGGACCCGCGGCTTCGTATTCTGTTCCCAGGTAAACTTCGGCGCTCCTGTAGCTTCGGCGCTCCGCCGCCGGAGCTGTCCCGCCCAGCGCTTCCGCTGTAGCTCCGGCGCTCCGCCGCCGGAGCTGTCTTGCCCAAATCTTCCGCCGGGGGACCGGCGGAACTACAGCGCGTCCGCCGGGGGAGCCGTCTCCGCCAAGGCTTCGGCGAGC
>CALGXT010000188.1 GCA_937935255.1 uncultured bacterium
TCGACATCGAGAATGCGCGGCACGTTGCGCAGCGTCACGGGCCGGTCGGTCAGCGTCGCGGCGGCGAGCATCGGCAGCACGGCGTTCTTGTTGCCCAGCGGCTCGAAGGCGCCGGAAATCCGCCGCCCGCCGCGTATGCGAAATTTGGCCATGCGCCATTTCTAGCACAGGCCAGGCGCTCGCGACAGTGAGGAAGAGCGATGGGGACAGAGCCGGCGGCGCCGCGAAAAAACGATGGAGGTAACTTGTCGGTCTCGAAGTCGGAGGGCCGCGAATCGGCGCCTGTCCCCAAGGCTCTTCCGCTTTTTCGCTTGTCCGCAGGCCGATCCGCGGGTACATTGCGGCGATCAACCTTGGGGCGGTAGCTCAGTTTGGTAGAGCGCTAGAATCGCACTCTAGAGGTCGGGAGTTCGATCCTCCTCCGCTCCACCAGTTCGTCGGGTCCGTGAAACGGGAGGCCCATGGCCGAGTCGGGTACGGAGGGCATCTCGCCTTCGGCGATGGACGCGGAGTTCCCGCCGAAGTTTTTCTCCGCATTCGTTGAGTGGCGCCGGCATTGCGCGCTGGCCGCCTGCGCGGCGCAGTCCGCCACGGTATTGCGCGGCTTTATCCATGCGCGGTTCGACGGTTTCTGCCGCCGCTACGCGCCCTTCGCCGCGTCCGGCGCCCGGCATCCGCTCACGCCGCCGCCCGCCGATTGCTGGCACCTCTTCGAGACGCATCTGGCGGTGGATCAAACCCGCGCCGGCAAGCGCTACAAACAGTGGCTGTTCGAAGCGGCGCGCGCCGGCGAGGGATCGCCCGCCGCGCGGCTCGCCGGCGGCGCGACCCTGCTCTTGCGCGACGTCGTTCGCGCCTGGCTCGCCCGCGAAGCGCCCGAACCCCGAACCCAATCGCTGCAAGCCCCGCTCGGCGCGGAAGCGACCGGCGACGCGCTGACGCTCGAGGAGCTGCTGCCCGACGAAAGCGACCCGGCCGACGAGGCCGCGCGCCGCGAACTGGAGGCGCTCGCCGCCGAAGAGGCCGCGCGCCTCTGGCGAACGCTCGACCGCCGCGACCGGCTCTTGCTGGCCGCGCGCGAGCGGGGTCTCCGCCTCGATGACGAGGCGCTGGCTCGCGCCGCGGGGATCGGTAAAAGCGCGCTCTACGCGCGCTATCGCGCCTTGCTCGAGCGACTCGCCAAACAACTGCGGCATAACTATCCCCGCGAAGACCCGGCCGCGCTCTCCGCCCTGGTCCGCCTGCTGATCCGCGACCTCGGCCGCCGCGCTGAAAAAATTTTTCCGGAAAAATCGCGCGTTGCAACCTTCTATACTGTGAAAGGTCAACGCGCCCCGCGGCGCGACCGGGAAAAAAGCCATGAAAACAAGATTGCCCCCCCTGCGGCCGGGAAAGGCCGTTAGCGCGGCGCGCGAGCGACTGGCCGCCTGGTTGCGCGAGTGGAACATCGAACAGGCGCTGGCGGCGAAGACCTATCCGGCGCCGCTCGCTCCGCCGGCGCGGCCGCGCGCGGGGCGATGCCGCCCGGCGCGGGCCGGGGATGTGCGCCTGCTCCGGCCCGATACGCCCACCGGCCTTTCGCGTCCGCGTTATTTTCTCGTGCTGCACATCGTCGGCGCGCGGGCAGTCGTCGTTCCGTTCGGCCGTTTCAGCGTTCCCGCCATTCCCGGCGAATGGCGCACCGAGCATCCCGCAGCGCCGCTCGCCATTTTGTGTCTCTGGAATCGGCGGGAACTGCCGTTAGAGCTGGTGGAGCGCAGTTGGCCGGTGGCGCAGTTCGGCCCCGAGCAACTGGAAATTGCAAACCGCCTGGCGGATGACGCGGCGCCGCCCGAGGAGGCGCCGCCGCCGGAACTTGCCGCGCAGGTCGGCCCGCCGCTGCGGCATCCCGACGACCCGCGCTGGCGTTATTTGATCGAGGAGGCGGAGGCGTGGGACTTGTTGGAGGACTGGCGGCAGGAACCGGCCCGAACACTGATGATATTCGAGAGCCGCGCCGGTTTGTACGGCGCAGGCCCCGCGGCGGAGCTTCCGCTGGCCGCCGAACCGAAACCGGAATTTGGGAAGCCGTCCAGCCCCGATAAGCATCCGAGGGGAAAAGAAAAGCCGAATAAGCCCGCATAACCGTCGAGAGCCGGGGCCGACGCTCAACCACTGTGAGGCGCGATCGCCGCCCGATCGCTCGCCTTCGAATCTCCGATCCCACGCCCTCGCGCTCCCGCGCCTCCGTTTTCTTCCTCATCCTCATCAATCAAATCTTTTGTGACAGTCTCATTCTCTGTCCCTTATTTCGGCCTTTCGAAGTTTCTTTTTGAACTACGAAAAGCGCGAATTTCACGAAAATCGAGCGATTTCATTCTCTGTCCCTTTGGCACTTACTGACCACCGACCTCTACGGC
Source organism: uncultured bacterium (assembly GCA_937935255.1). Classification (GTDB taxonomy): domain Bacteria; phylum Verrucomicrobiota; class Kiritimatiellia; order PWTM01; family PWTM01; genus CALGXT01. The sequence continues at coordinate 2,400 of CALGXT010000188.1, forward strand.
GACAGAGCGCCGCAGCTACAGCGCCGATTTCGGACCTCGGATCTCGGACTTCCGACCTCCCGACCTCCGCGTTCTCCGCGTCTCCGCGGTGCAATCCTGGACCGCACGGCGTTCTCTGTCCCTTAGGGCCTCTGCCGCGCCGGCAGTCTCTGTCCCTTACGACCACTATCCCCGGTTTTTCGGGCGTGGAACGAGGAAGGGGATAGTGTTTGGGGACATGGGGACAGAGAACTTACGACGAAATGACCGAATAGAATCCTTGCGTTACGCGCGCGGGAGACGCGCCAAGGCGGGATCGGCTGAGGTTTTCGTGTCTTTTGCGCCTTTCGAAGTTTCTTTTTGAACTACGAAAAGCGCGAATACGAAAATCGAGGGCTATTACGACTCATCCGCGGGACCGACGCGGAATCTTGCCTGTGTCTCTGTCCCTTGCGCTTGGTGTACCACACTTCGCGAAGTGTGGTACAGTCGTCCCGCGTCGGAAACCTCTGCCGCGCCGGCAGTCTCTGTCCCTTACGACCACTTGGCGTTGACGTCCGACCTCTGACCTCCGCGTTCTCCGCGTCTCCGCGGTGCAATCCTGGACCGCACGGCGTTCTCTGTCCCTTAGGCCCAGTTAGGCCCAGTCCCGGCGTTCTCTGTCCCTTAGGCCCAAGTGGATCGTTGCGCCGGACGCCTCCGTCGTGGCATGATGCGCGCCTCGAGGCGAGAGATGACAGAGATCGAAAAAACGCTGCAGCCGGCTTTGGAGGGCCGTTATCCGCTCATCGCGCTGCTGACCTCCGAGGAAAGACGCACACTTGACGCGCTTGCCCGGCTCGGAACGGCTCGTAATGCCGCCCTTCGCGCCTGGTCGTGCGTGGATGGCTGGAGCGACGGCGCGGGCGGCGAGACGCGCGATCCCGTCGCTGCGCTGCGGGCGTTGCGCGAGGCGCCGACGCCGGGCTTCCACGTCATGAAGGACCTTTCGCCGTTCCTGGCCCGGCCCGACGTCGCCCGCGCGCTGCGCGACGTCAAGGCCGCATTCGACGGCGTTCCGGGCGCGCACCTTATTCTGCTGGCGCCCGCGCTCGATCTGCCCGAATCGCTCGCCAAGGAAATTTTCATGCTCGAATTGCCGCTGCCGGGGCCGGAGGAACTGCGGGCGGCCATGGCGCGCGTCGCCGAACGATATCCCGGCATTGCGCCGAGCGAGTCGTTCGCCTCGACCCTTGCGCTCGCGTTGCGGGGCTTGACGCTCGACGAAGCCGAACACGTGCTGCACGCGGTCTTCGCCGGCGGCCTGAGCGATGAAGACGGCGCGCTCGAGCGCGTCTTCGCCGCGAAACAGGCGCTGCTGCGGAAGGAAGGTTTTTTGCGCTATATCCCGCGTTCGATCTCGCTCGACGCGGTCGGCGGGTTGGAGGTTCTTCGCGAGTGGGCGCTGAAGCGGAAGGATCTTTTTTCAAAGGCGGCGATGGACGCCCGACTGCCCGTGCCGCGCGGCGTGCTGATCATGGGGATCAGCGGCTGCGGCAAGAGCCTTTCGGCGAAAGCCATCGCGAGCTTGTGGCGCGTGCCGCTGTTCCGGCTCGACATGAACCTCGTTTTTTCCGGCTTGTACGGCTCGCCGGAGGCGGCGTTTTCTCGTGCGCTGGCGGCGGTCGAGTCGCTCGCGCCGGTGGTGCTGTGGATTGACGAGATCGAGAGCGCGCTGGGCATGACATCGAAGTCGGCCACGGTGGAACAATCGCTGACGTTTTCCTCGTTTCTCACCTGGATGCAGGAGCGTCCGCCGCTGGTGTTCGTCGCGGCGACCGCCAACCGGATCGAGTCGCTTCCCGCGGAGATCATCCGCCGGGGCCGTTTCGACGAAGTCTTCTTTTGCGATCTGCCGGGGCCGGACGAGCGGCGCGAGATTTTTCGCATCCACCTCCGCCTGCAGGGCGCCGATCCGGACGCGATGGATGTGGATCGGCTGTTGCATTCGACCGAGGGCTGGACGGGCGCGGAGATCGAGCAGGCCGTGATCTCGGCGCGCATTGACGCGCACCAACAGGGTCGGCCCATGACCTTGGATGACGTGCGGCGTTATACGGTGCGGATGATTCCGCTTTCAACCACGATGTCGGAGCAAATCGCCGCCATTCGAAACTGGGCGTATAACCGCGCATTGCGCGCCTCCCGCGCCGCGGCCCGCCCGCTGATGCCGGAGCGTTAAAACAAAAGGAGCTCAATTATGGGAAAAGACCGCCGTCGAGTGCTTCATAGCCGCGCGCAAAAGCAGGCCCGCCGCAACGCGCGCAAAAAGCGGCGCGCGCGAACGCGCGAACGCCAAGAGCGAAGCATTTTCAGCCATATCGGTTGCACGCGCGCGGAGCTGGCGCAGACGCCCGTGCACGGCGCCTGGGTGTCCGCGAATCTATTCAAACAAGGCATTGGCTCCGCGGTGATCGCGCGCCGGCTGCCGGACGGGCGTATCTTCGCGGGGGTTCTGTTGTTGGACGTCCATTGCCAGGGGGTAAAGGACGCCTACCTTGTGGTGGAACCGCTGAGCCGCTTCGAGGAGTTCTTCGCGAAGCTCTCCTCATCGACTTATATTCAACCGCAATCACCCGAATACGTCGCCGCGCTGGCGGAACAAACGATCGAATTCGCCCGCCGGCTCGGCATCGAACCGCACGAGGATTACAACGACGCCGCGCTGGCTTTCCTGGGTATTGACGCGGCGGCGTGCGGCGAGACGTTCGTGTTCGGCCACGACGGCAAACCGCTCCTCATCCCGGGGCCGCACGACTCGCCGACCCGTATCCGCCGGATTTTGGCCGAGCTGAAGGCGCGGCTCGGACCGGACGGATTCGAATTTGTCTTGCCGATGGGCGATCCTTACGTCGAATGGGAAGCGGTCGAGGATTTCGAAACCGAGGAGGAGGATTTCTACGACGATGCGGATGATGAAGAGCCGCCGGAAGACTCGCCGGAAACGCCATGAAGGAATTGCTCGCGCCGTTCAGCCCCATCCTGCAGGCCCTGATCGCAACCCTGTTTACCTGGGGCGTCACGGCCGCCGGCGCGGCGCTGGTCTTCCTGACACGGACGGTCAACGCGAAGCTCATGGACTGCATGCTGGGTTTCGCCGCGGGGGTCATGATCGCCGCCAGCTACTGGTCGCTGCTGGCGCCCGGCATCGAGATGGCCGAACAGATGGGCCAGATTCCCTGGCTGACCGCGGTGATCGGCTTCATGGCCGGCGGCGTGTTCATGCGGCTGGCCGACCGGCTGGTCCCGCACTTGCACCTGGGTCTGGAAATCAAGGACAGCGAGGGGATTCACACGCACTGGCGGCGGAGCACATTGCTGGTGCTGGCCATCACGCTGCACAATTTCCCCGAGGGGCTGGCGGTCGGCGTCGCCTTCGGCGCGGTGGCCGCGAACCTCTCCTCCGCCTCGCTGGGCGGCGCGGTGGCGTTGGCGATTGGTATCGGTCTCCAGAACTTTCCGGAGGGCGCGGCCGTCTCGCTGCCCCTGCGGCGGGAAGGCATGGGGCGCGGCAAGGCCTTTCTGCTGGGGCAGGCTTCCGGCATGGTGGAGCCGATCGCCGGGGTCCTGGGCGCGGCCTTCGTGCTGCAGATGCTGCCGGTGCTGCCCTACGCGCTGTGCTTCGCCGCCGGCGCCATGATCTATGTGGTGGTCGAGGAGCTGATCCCCGAATCGCAGCGGCGGGAACCGAACATTGACGCCGTGACGATGTCCACGATGGCCGGCTTCGCCGTGATGATGCTGCTGGACGTGGCGCTGGGCTGACGCGTATGAAACGTCTTGCCGCGCCGCCCTCGTGCCGCCGCCATGGATTGTTTCTTGGAACAACGGCGATGCTGCTCGCGCTCGCGCCCGCCGCGCGAACGGCATCGGAGGAATCCGCGCCGGAACGCGAAGCGGTTGTACGTAAGATCGAATTCGATGTATCGAAACTTGACGCCGAGGGACTTCGCGGCCCGCCGGGCGGCAAGGTCGCGGTGGACTACGAGTTTGCCATTCCGGACACCGACGAGTGCAAGGCGCGGGTGAAGGCCGCAGATCCGAGCGTTCGTTTTATGCCCGGCGCGCGCGGTCGCGTCGGCGCGCGGCCCGGCCAATGCCTCTGCGTCGGCTCCACACATCAACCGAATTTCCGTCCGATATTGGAAGCGCTGGCCGCGCTGCCCTGCGTCGAGCGCATCATCGAGTGCCACTGGGAGTGAGCGGCGCGATCCGTTCGACGCCGGCGCCGCCGGCTCTGGTCTTCATCGAACCGCGTACACGGCGGCCCGAATGCGCCGGGGCGGATCGAAGGCCGCAATAACGCGGACCCGGCAGAGACCGGCCACGGCAAATCGCGCGGCAACCCAGGAGATACCCGACCACACGGGGCCATCGGGCACGCGGGCGGTCGGCGCGACGTCGCGGCCGCCCGCCGAAACCGCGATCCGCAACATCGCATGCGCGGCCGATTCGGGCCTGTCGGCGGCGGCGCCGTTCTGCCGCCCGAATCGGTATGGAAGCGCCGGCCCGACATGAGCCGGAGGAACATCCTGCGCTTCGGCCACCACGAGCAGCTCGGTCCCGGTTCCGCTCGGCGCCCGGACGTCCGCCTCCCATCCCTCCGCGGTGGCATGGAAAACGGCATCCAGCAAACGTATTTCGGCCGGCGCCGGCGGGTCCAGGTTGGGGCCCAAATCGCCGCCTGCGTCGGCATATCGTCCGAGACCGATGACCGCCATCTGCTCCGGCCCCAGTTCGAGCGCCAGATGATCGCGCTGCACCCGCAGCGGCGGAACCCCCGCCCCATCGTGGAAAAGCACCCGCGCGTTCCACAGGCACGGAAGATCGAGGTCCACCCGGCGTCGTTCCCAGTGCGGATTCACGACATAGAGCAGCCCGGCATCGCCGCCCCCCGTCAGATAGCCGTGCCACGGGGCCAGCCCCGGTTCGCCATCGCCGACAAACCGCGTCGTCAAGCCCGCGGCAAAAGCGCTGAAAAAGAGATCTCGGGTTTTCTTCATTCCGCGCAGGTCTTCGGCCGTCAAGAGCGTCGGATCGCCATAGAACATGTCGCGACGCCCGCCCCGCGCCAGTTGCCCGATGTGCGTTCGCCGGAAACCGGCGCGCCCCCGGTAGGCGGCGGTATTCGTGGTCGCCATCAACGCCCCATGATCCTCGATACGATGCAGGGGAAAGCCTTCGCGGTGAAGGCGCCAGACCTGTCGGTCCTGATAAAGATCGAGGTGCCTCGCGTACGACGTCTGCGGAACGTCGAACGCATGCGGATCGCCGCTGAACACCGCGTCGGCCGCTTCGAGCAACGAGAGATCGGCCCCCACGAGGTCGGGCGATCCCACCGGCGGGCAGGTCGGGTTGCGGGCGAAGCCGCAGTGCGTAATGACCCGCACGTCCGGGAACGCCTCGCGGAGTCGGCGCACGGCGGCCTTGAAACGCTCGACCCCCTGCGTGTAGGTCTCTTCCGCGGAGCGCCGGCTGCCCGGCGCCGCCGCCGAGAAATCCGCGAAGTCGAACTTGAAAAAGCGCACGCCCCACTGCTCGGCGGCATACCGGAGGGACTTTTCCAACGCATCGCCGTAGGGCCCATCCACCAGGCTGTAGTGCGAACTGGTCGCTCGGCTCGCGCTCCACGCGGGAACTTCGAGCTTGAAGCCCGTCGTGCTGTACCACAGACCGGGCGTCATGCCCGCCGCGAGAATCCGGTCCCGCAAAGGCTCGAAGCCCCGCGGCCAATGAGGCTTCTTGAAGTGGAGATAGCCCCGGACGGGATCGAACCAAAACGCGTCGAGGTGAAAGTAATCCTGCGCGACGCCGAATTCCTCCTTCCAGCGAATGACCCCCTCCAGCGCGCGCATCGCCAGTTCTTCCGAAAGCTCGACGCGGTCGCCCAGTTCGTCGTGCAGTCCCCACGTGCTGTAAACGCTGAAGGGGCGAGTGCGATCAGGATGCATCATGACGGTCCTCCGGGCGGGAAAACTGTATGTTGGCTTTCCCGGCCATTCATGGCGCGGGCGCGGCCGGAACAATTTCCGTTTCGGAAGGCGCTTCCTCCGCCGGGATGGCGCCCTCGAGGCGGCTTTCCAGCACGCGCAGCGTGGTGCGGCGGCCGGACTCGAAATCACGGATTTCGAGGTCCTGCAGCGTCCAAACGTCGTTCACCTTCTTGAGGCTTTTCACCTCCAGCCGCCGGCGCCGGCGGCCGTACGCGTCGAACGTCTCGGCCTCCAGCAGCGCATAAACGCCCGAATCTACAAGCATCCGCGCGCGCGCGACGCGCCCGGCGCCGGGCGGCGCGGCAACTTCGACGACGTAGCACAGGCGGCTTTTTTTCATCTCCGTGCCGGTGGTTTTCGCGTTCGGCCACCACAGCGGATCGAGGCCGAGATCGCTCCACGCGAATTGCGTGCCCGCGATCGGCTCCTCGGGCCGCGGCGGCTCTTGAACGACCGGCGGATCGCCCAGCGCGATCGTCCATTCCGGCGCGCCCTCGGCGGGCCGCCGCAGCGTCGCCTGCGCCAGCGGCGCGCCGAAGGCGTCCATCACGACGAAATCCGCGCGCGGCGGATCGGCGCGCCAATCGAGCCGCAGCCCGACATTCAGCGTCCGCTCCACCTCGCCACGCCGGTCGCGCGCGAGCAATTGCGCGCGGACGAACAACGGCGCTTGCGGGACGGATTCGCGGACGCGGCGCAGGACTTCATCGCCGGCGGGCAGCTCCTCCCGCTCGGTTTCCGGCCAGGCGAGATCGTCCCGCTGCGCGCGCACCGAAGCGGCCAGGGCCAGCGCCAAAAGCAGCGCGGCGACGCGCCGAGCGTTTTCCAAGGTCTGGAAAAAAGCGGCGCTCAGTTTTCCAAGCCTTGGAAAAAAGTGTCGTCCCGACTTCCAAGCCTTGGAAATCCATCGCCCTGGGACGGGATCGCCCCGCCCCGATGCCCGGCCTCTTCGTCCGTCCGCCGCCGTGCGCTCCGACGCGGGCGATGAAAAACGCGCCCTCATTCTTTCCGCCTTCCGCGTTTTTCCGCGAACGCCAATTGCAGCGCGGCGTCCATGGTTTTCACGAAATGGAATTTCAGCGCGCGCCGGATATCGGCGGGCACCTCGGAGAGATCGTCGCGGTTGCGGGCGGGCAGGAGCACGCGGCGAATGCCGGCGCGGGCGGCGGCGAGCACTTTTTCTTTCACGCCGCCGACGGGCATGACGCGCCCGCGCAGCGTGATCTCGCCGGTCATCGCCAGGTCCGGCGGCAGCGGCCGCCCGGTCAGCAGCGAGACGAGCGCGGCGGCGATGGCGAGGCCGGCGGAGGGGCCGTCTTTCGGAATCGAGCCGGCGGGCACATGGATGTGCAGATCGTTCTTCTCGATGAAGTCGGACGGGAGTCCGTAGCGCTCGCCGCGGGCGCGGACATAGCTGACGGCGGCCTGCGCGGATTCCTTCATCACGTCGCCCAGCGAGCCGGTGAGGATCAGATGCCCCTTGCCCGCCATGCGCGTGGCTTCGATGAAGAGGATGTCGCCGCCGGTGGGCGTCCAGGCGAGTCCTGTGGCGATGCCGGGCGCCGCGCCGCTCTCGGCGGATTCGCGCTCGAATTTGCGCGGGCCGAGCAACGCGCGCAGGCGGTCGGGCTTCACGACCGTCCGACCGCGGCGGCCCTCGGCGACGCCGCGGGCGACCTTGCGGCAGAGGTTGGCAATTTCGCGTTCGAGGTTGCGGACGCCGGCTTCCCGCGTGTAATCGGAGATCACGGCTTCGAGGGTCGCCGGCGGCAACTCCAGGTCTTTTCGCGAAAGCCCGTGCGCGGCGAGTTGCTTCGGCACGAGGTGGCGGCGGGCGATCTCGAGTTTCTCGCGCGCCGTATAGCCCGGCAGATCGAGCACTTCCATCCGATCGCGCAACGCCGGCGGAATGCCGTCGAGCATATTGGCCGTCGTGATGAACAGCACGCGGGAAAGATCGAAGGGCACGTCCAGATAATGATCGGAGAAGGCGTTGTTCTGCTCCGGGTCGAGCAATTCCAGCAGCGCGGCGGCGGGATCGCCCCGGAAATCGGCGCCGAGCTTGTCCACCTCGTCGAGCATGAACACGGGATTGTTCGTGCCGGCGCGGCGCAGGCCCTGCACGATCCGGCCGGGCAGCGCGCCGATGTAGGTGCGCCGATGTCCGCGGATTTCAGCCTCGTCGCGCACGCCGCCGAGCGAGAGCCGCACGAATTCGCGGCCGAGGGCGCGGGCGATCGAGCGGCCGAGCGAGGTCTTGCCGACGCCGGGCGGACCGGCGAAACAGAGAATCGGGCCTTTCAGGTTTTTCTTGAGCTTCAACACCGCGAGGAATTCGAGGATGCGGTCCTTGATGCGGGCCAGATCGTAGTGGTCCGCGTCCAGCACGCGTTTGGCGTTGGCGATATCGAGACGGTCTTCCGTCGTCTTCGACCACGGCATCTCGGCGAGCCAGTCGAGGTACGTGCGAATGACCCCGTATTCGGGGGAAATCTGCGGGACGGCGGCGAGCCGATCGAGTTCCTTGTCGGCGACCTTGCGCGCCTCTTCGGGCAGCTTCGCGGCCTCGATCTTCTTGCGGATTTCCTCGATCTCGGAGCGCGGCTGTTCGGCGTCGCCCAGTTCGCGCTGGATCATCTTCATCTGCTCGCGGAGGAAATACTCGCGCTGGCCTTTGGAAAAGGTCTCGGCGACCTTGGTCTGGATTTCGTTGCCGAGCCGCAGCACCTCGCGCTCTCGGTGCAGGATCGCCAGCAGCCGCTCCAGCCGCCGGGCCACATTCAACTCCTCCAGCAACGCCTGCCGTTCCGCCAGCGGCATGTTGAGGTTCGAAGCGACGAGATCGGCGAGTTTCGAGGGGTCCTCGGTGTTGAACAGCGCGATCTTGAGCTCCTCGGGCAGCGTCGGCGAAAGCGTGATGACCTCCTGAAACCGCTGCGAGACGCCGCGCGCCAGGGCCTCGGTCGCGAGGTCTTTCTCGACCGCGTCCTTCAATCCCTCGCAGGCCGCCCGCAGAAAGCCGTCCCGTTCGGCGCAATCGAAGATGCGGCAACGGGCCTCGCCTTGCACCAGAATCCGCAGCGTATCGTCCGGAAATTTCAGCAGCTTGACCAGCCGGGCCAGGCAGCCGACCTCATGGATATCCCCCGCGCCCGCCTGGTCGTCGGGCATGTCGGATTTGCGCTGCAAGACGGCGACAAACAACCGGTCGCCCTTGGCCACCTCCTGGGCGAGACGCATGGATCGGGCGGTATTGACGATCAGCGGCGCGATCATCGAGGGAAAGAGCACCAGATCGCCCAGCGGCAGCACCGGCAGCAACGCCGGGGGCGCGGCCGCCGCCGGATTCTTCCCGCCGGGATCCTGCAACATTTCGGGCGGCACCAGCGAAACCGGAACGACCGGGCCGTCCACGGTGTTCCCGCGAGGCTCCGCGGGAGTCGGGGGCGGCGGAGCGGGATCCGGATTGGGCGTCGGCGGCGGTGTTTTCGGAGCGGTCGGCTTTCGTTTCATCCGGCCATTGAAGCCGGGGGAGCTAAATTTGGCAAGCTCCCGCGGAGACCGATCGCGGGAACATCGGAGCGGCGCGCCCCGCGCGGCTCGATTCCGACGCCGCTGCCCGGATACGAGATTTTATTTCTGCGCCGCAACGCGCACGAGGACTGTGAAGCCGGCGCTTTTTTTCTCTTCGTGTTCTTCGCGCTCTTCGCGGCGGACTCCCATGCGCCCTTCGCGGCCGGGTCTTTCGCGCCCTTCGCAGTCGCCTTTATCCGCGTTCATCCGCGCCATTCGCGGTTCATTCCCGTTTTCGAACGCGCGCTCCGATTCGATCTACGCGACCCGATCGCCGCCGCATCGCGCCGTCGAGAAATCGTCGTGCCAATCCGCTCGGAATCGGCTACTATCGAACTCGAAGAATGAAGCCGCTTCCGAGGGCGGATAGCGCGAATCGTTGCGGACGCGCGGAGGACCCGCCGATCCGCATCCATTCGCGAAATCCGCGGTTGCACAGAAAAAGCTGTCGCCATCCGGCGCCGTAGCGCGGCAGGGAAGGGCGATGGCGGCGATTATGGCCCGCAGACGCCACATTCCGGTCGAGCAGCCGGCCTTGAAGGCCGTCGCCGCCTGGTTCGCGTTCACGCCGCGGGAACGCGGGTTCGCCGTTATCGTGCTGGCGATCTTTCTGGTCGGGCTCGCGGCCCGGCGCGCGCACCTGCGGCGCCTGGCGGCCGACCCCGTGCCGCCGCCGGAAGGAGAAACCGTTTACCGGGAAGAAAGGACGCCATGAAAGACTGCGTATTCTGCAAAATCGTCGCCGGCGAGATTCCCTCGACGCGCGTGTGCGAGGACGACGCCGTGCTTGCGTTTATGGACATCGGACCGATCGTGCGGGGCCATACGCTCGTGATTCCCAAGGCGCACTATGAGTCGCTGACCGAAATGCCGCAGGAACTGTTGCGGCGCGTCGCGGACATTGTGCAACGGGTGGCGGCAGCGCAAATCGGCGGGCTGAAGGCCGACGGCTTCAACATCCACCTGGCCGACGGCGCGGCGGCGGGCCAGGAGGTGCCGCACGTCCATTTCCACGTCATTCCGCGCTTTGAGGACGATGGCCACCGCTGGAACTGGGCGGCGAAGCGCTATGAAAATCCCGCGGAGATGAAAGCGCTCGCCGACCGGATTCGCGGCGCGCTCGGCATCTGACGCCGCTCCCGGCATGATCGCGCCCGGTCAAACGCATTGGGCCTATATCGTCTGCGCGCCGGAAGACCGGCAACAAGGCGAGCGCTTTCGCCGAAAACTGGCCTCTATCCTCATTGCGCCTTGTTTCCGAAGCCCGGAATTTTTCGGCGGAGCGCGCCCGGGACGGCGCCTGCGTCCATTTTTTTTTGAGATTCTGACCCCGCCGAGCGATTCCGTCGCGAATCTCGGCCGCCGAAAACGGCTGGAGGCGTCGCGATTTCTCATCTTGCTCGCTTCCCCCTCGATGGCGCGCTTGAAAGCCGCCGAGAATCTCGCCGAATCCCTGCACGCGATAGGCCGCCGAGAGGATGCGCTCGCCGTGATTCTGGGCGACGAGTCCTCCGCGGCGTCCCTCGGCGAAATCGCGCAGAATTGCCTCCCGCCCGCGCTGCGCTATCCGCTGCCCAGCCTGATAGACGCGCGGCCCGAGGCCGGGGGCGTCAGCGAAGCCGCATTCCATGTCCTGGCCGAAATTGCGGGAACCGCCCCGGAGAACTTCGTCCACGAGCACAACCGCTTTCGATTTCGACAACGCCTCGCGCTCGCCGGCGTCGCGATCGCGCTCACGGCGGCGGTCTCGTTCGGATATGCGCGCCGAATGCGAAAGGCGCCTTCGCCCATCCCTCCCGCCGGCGCGGGAGACGCCTCGCGCACGACCCCGCCCCGCTCGATAATGGCCGCAGCCAAATTCGAACCCGGCGCCGAATGGCTGACGGCGGCGCGGGAGGCGGCGCGCTGGGGCCGAAGGCCCGACGGCGCGCTGCTCGCCGCCCGCGCGCTCGGTTTTCGCGGCTACGGTATCGAACGGCTGAGCCGACGGTCTCCCGAAAACCACGCGCGCTTCGTCGAGGCTTACCCCGACCTCCTCTCCCCCGAACGCCGCGAAGAACTCCAGCGAGAACTCGCCGACCTGATCGAAGCGGCCGGCGCGTTCGGTTTGCCCTACTGGTGCGGGCCGGCGGTCGAAAAAACACCGCGCCGTCTGGCCGCCGTCGCGTTCAGCCCCGACGGAACGCGGTTGGCCTGCGGCTCGGCCGGCGGTCTGGTCGCGGTCCACAACCTCCGCCGGGAAGGCGGATTCGTGCGGCTTTACAGCGAGCCCGCCGGCGTCGCCGTGACCGCGCTCGCGTTTTCGCCCGACGGCGCGCGGCTCGGCGTCGTCGGCGGCCGGGACACCATCGTGCTCGGCAATCTGCGCGAGAAAACGATCGAACGGACCTTCGGCAACTTTGGCGGCCCGGTTTCCTCGGTCGCGTTCCACCCCAACGGTCGCAAAATGGCCGCCGGCGGCGCCGCCGCGCCCGATCACCGAGGCCGAGGAACGGCGCACCTCTGGAGTCTCGAGGATTCGATGGGGCTCGCCATCCCTTGCGAAACGCCGATCAACGTCGTGGCCTTCAGCGCCGACGGAAAACGACTGCTGGCCGGCGGCGAGAGCCTCGAAATCTTCGACGCGGCAACCGGGCGTCTTCTGCAGCGGCGGAAAGGGCCGCCGGGCGGCATCCGCGCCATCGCCGAAAGCCCCGACGGACGCCGTCTGGCCGCCGGCGGCGGCACGACCGAGGGTGCCGCGTTTGTCCTGTGGGATTCGGACGGAAACGAAACGCAGATCCGCCCTCCCGACGTGCCCGCGCGAGTCACCAGCCTACGCTTTTCCTCCGATTCGCGAACGCTGATCGCGGGCCACACGGACGGTTTTATCCGCATCTATCGCCTGCCGACCGGCGACATCTCCGCCATCATCGCCGCCCACCGCGGGCCGATCAACGCCCTGGATTTGAGCCCTGACGGCCGATCGCTGGCCACCGTGGGCGAGGACGGCACGGCGCGACTCTGGAACTTCTCGGAATCCCGGCGCAGCGGACCATCGTCTCCGAATGCCGATGCGGAAAGTCAGAACACCGATCTTGTAGCCTATGTGGCCACCGGCTGGTACGCAGTGGATGATCCTCCGCCTCGCGTGACGGTCGGCGTTCCCACCATTCGCGGCTTCTTCAATGTGCCCGCGGAGTCCCATGTCGGCATTCTTCACGTGGCCCCGCCCGGAGAGGAAGATCGACGACTCTTCGAGCATTACCTCCGCTGCTCGGCCTATAACGCGGCGCTGGCCTTGCTCGAAACGGAGCCGAAGGCGGAACTCGACGCCGTCCCGCTGGCGCGCCACGCCGCGGAACTCGGGCGCCGTTTCGACGGGGGCGGGACGGCGCCGCTGTTCTTCGCGCGCCTCGCGCGAACCTCTTGGGGGCAAATCCACCTCGCGTCCGAAGAGGCGATCGCCCGGTTGCCGCTTGACGCCGAGGAACGGCAAATACTTATCCGAATGCGGACCGTGGCGGCGGACCCCTGAGACGCCGCGCCCAAAAAAGCAAGCCCTCCGACCGCCGGCTTTCTCAGCGGACGCCACGCGGTTTACGCCGTTTTGCCCCGATCATGCTTTCGCGATCGCGCTCCCGCCGCGGCGGCGGAACCGCCGAAGCCACAGCCCCCTGCCCATCGTCAACACGAGCATGCACCGACGCCATTTGCCGACGTTATTTGCCTGCCGACGCTATTTGCCTGTCCCCAAAATTTGGCCCAGACAGGTCAATCAAATCCCGCCGGCGAGCGGATCCTCAATCTGGAGACCGGGCACGTAGAGGAACCCCGCATCATGCGTCCATAACCGCGTAGCGCCGCCGTTGAGCGCGGCGAGGGCGATTTGAAGATCGAAAATCCGCGGGCCGCCAACGCCCAACCGTTCCGCTTCCGCGAGCAGGCGGCCGAACCCTCCGGCGCCGGCGATGAAAATCCGCGCGCGGCCCGTTTCCACGAGACTTCGTAAAAATTCGGCCGCCCGGGACGGGCTGGAGGGGCCGCCGGGATAGCGGGGATGGGTGACTTGAGCCCAGAATTCCGCGACGGACGGCCATGCGAAGCCCCAGCCGCCGGGTTGCGCCGCCGCGGTTTCGATGGCCCGCTGAGCCGCGCCGTGTTCGGGGGCGCCGCGCCGATGCGCGTAGATCAGCAGATTCGTGTCCACACAGATCATTCCCGCCGTTCCATCCATTCGGACATCGCCACGCGGTCTTTGGTTTCCTCAGGAACACCCCCCTCGGCGACGATCCAGCGAATGCGGGGAGGGCGTTCAACATTCTCTGTCCCCAATCGAAGACGCAAGCCCTCCTCGATCAATGCTCTCAACGAACGGCGCTCATCCACCGCACGCCGCTTGGCCTCCCGCAACAAATCGTCCGCAATCTCCACCGTCGTTTTCATACCGGAACCATAAATATTGTTTTATGTATTGTCAAGCAAATGATGGGGACAGGCAACTTGTGGCCGCTGCGGCAGGGCAAAAGCCGCAAGGGCTGCTGCGCAAGGGACAGGCAAAGAGTTTCGAGAAGTCTACGAAGTGTCTGTCCCTTGCAGCACAGTTGCAAAAACTACGAAAAGCGCGAACGAACACGAAAAAGCGGTCTTCGGATCGGCATCCGGCACAAGACGAATCGCCCTGTGGGACTTCCAGGGCTCTTTGAGTATTCCCTGTCCCTAACCGGAGGTCGTTTTCTCGGCCGGCGGGCGGCCGCGGCGGGCGGGGACAGCCAAGCCGTACTCGGCGATTTTGCGGTGCAGCGTGCGCCGGCTGATGCCGAGCGCCTTCGCGGCGCGCACGCGGTTTCCGTCGGCGGCGGCTTTCCGTTTTCGGCGGCGAATTCCTTGCAGAAAGCGATCCGCCAGCAAGGGCACGTCGCCCAGACGCTCGCGCAACGGCGGCAGGGGGCGTTCAACATTCTCTGTCCCCAATCGAAGCCGCAAGCCCTGTGGGGCCCGACGCCAATGGCCGGAGATTATTGCGGCAAATGCGGGCCTCGGTTCCGTTGGCGGCGCCCTGAAAAAGGCAACCGCCCGGCCACCGGTTTTCGCCGGCCGCCGGGCGGCTGTCGTCTCCGCATCCCGATTACGCTTTCGCGGGCGCGCTCATACCGCGGTTGCGAATCCGCCGGATCCACAGCCCACCGCCCGCGACCAGCAATAGCAGCGCGGCCGATGCGGGTTCAGGAATCATGATGTATTCGACCTCGGTGTAGAAAGAAGTGGTTGGCGTCGAACCACTGACATTCAGGTTATCGTTCGCCTGAATATTGAATGTCACGGGATATGAATTCTTGACGTCGAAGTTCCAATTTCCCGCGCCTGAATAACTACTGAAATACGCGGCGCCCACCGAACCCATGCGCTGTGCATCCAATTCGCTTGCCACTTCATAGGTGTCTCCCGCTTGGCCATAAGGCTCCAGCGTAACTTGATCGTTAAGAACGGCATTGATGCTGGATTCGAAATTCGACCCGGTCGCGATGATGTTGCCCGAGCCATCCAGCAGCGATGCTACAGGCAGTCCCCAACTCCACGTTCCATAGCTACCCGAAAATCGAGCTTCGAGAGAGGCAGTGTCGCCATTGACAAAGGTGTGTTGATTTGCCGCATCCCTGTTCTGGATGGTCAGCGTCGCCGTTGTCGTGTCGAACGTGAAAGTCAGATTGACCTGCTTCAGCTCCCAGTCGGCATATGCGCCGCCGGCCGCCGAGCTCACTTTATCGAAAACAAAACGGATACCCGCCGCGCCGCCGGAATTACCCGCGCCGTACTGCTTGATGCTGACCGCCGGCGCGCCATCGAAGAGAGTCGGGGAGACCTCGGTGGTTATTTCCACGGAAGTCTGAGCGAATGACAATGCTGCCCATGAGAACAATGCGCCCGTCGCCGCGATAATGCTCTTCTTCATGGCTCACTCCTTTTCACCCTTTGTTCGTTTGTTCAACATCTTCTTGGGTTCTACGAGGCTCTTGCAAAACCCCCATGGCCCTGCGCCAGCCCCACTTCAACGCTGCCGATATCATCATGACTCGGGAATCGTGTCAACACCGTTTTTCATTATTTTTGAAAATAGTTGTAGCCTGTTGTGGGGCAATGTGATATA
>CALGXT010000189.1 GCA_937935255.1 uncultured bacterium
ACCCCCGCGCCTCGAGTTCCCGGCGCAGGATCGAGAGCATCGCGACGAACTGGCTGAAGAGCAGCACCCGGTGTCCGCCGTCAATGGCCTCGTCGAGCAGCTCGAACAGCAGGTCCATTTTGCCCGACGGCGCCTCGAAGCGCAGATCGGGTAATTTCAGCAGATCGAGGTGGCAGCAGGCCTGCCGCAGCCGGAGAAGGACTTTGAGCACCTCCATCCTCGAGGCGTTGAAACCTTCGCGTTCGACCAGTTCCTTCACCCGCCGCCGCGAATGCTCGAGCAACTCGGTGTAGACGCGCGCCTGATCGGCGGTGAGCGGCGCGTAGGCGATTTTTTCGAGTTTGGGCGGCAACTCGCGCGCGACCTCGCGCTTCACGCGCCGCAGCAGGAACGGCTGGAGCTTGCGGCGCAGGCGGATTTGGGCCTCTTCGCCCTCGTCGCCGCCCTGGGCGATGGGCAGCTCGAAGCCTCGGCGGAACGCCTCGGGCCCGCCCAGGTAGCCCGGCATGAGAAAGTCCATGATGGACCACAGGTCCGCCACGCTGTTCTCGATCGGCGTGCCGGTGAGGACGAGCCGGTGAAACGCGCGGAGGCGTTTGGCGGCGATCGCGTTTTGGGTGGAACGGTTCTTGATATGCTGGGCCTCGTCGAGAATGACGGCGGAGAACTGGCGTTCGGCGTAGCGGTCGCAATCGCGGCGGATGAGCGCGTAGGACGTGACGATGAGGTGGGCGCGGTCGGCCTCCTCCCAGCGCGCATGTCGTTCCGCTCCGTGCATGGTCACGATTCGCATTCCCGGCGCAAAACGCGCGGCCTCGACGGCCCAGTTATCCACCAGACTGGTCGGGCAGATCACCAGCGCGGGCTTGCCTTTCGCTTCGGGATGCAGCCGCTCCATCGAGAGCCATGCCAACGTCTGGAGGGTCTTGCCGAGGCCCATTTCGTCGGCGAGGATGCCGGCGAATCCGCATTGCTCCAAAAAGCGCAGCCACTGGACGCCCTCGCGTTGGTAGGGCCGCAGCACGCGTTCGAGATCGGGCGCCAGCGACAGCGGCGCCGGCGCGACATCCCTGCCCGTTTGCCGCGCCACGAGCTGCCGCCAAGAGGGCGGCGCTTCCACATCCACGCCGTCGAGGGCGTCGAGCGACGCCTTGACGTACGCCGCATGGACCCCGGAGAGCCGGAAGCTGCCGGGCGTCGAGCCGGGGCCGCCGGAGCAGTCCTCGAAAACGGCGCGGAGGGACTCGACCGCCCCGGCGTCGAAGAGGATCATTTTTCCGTCCCGTTCCAGATAGGAATCCCCCTTGAGCAGGGCGCGTTGAATCTCGGCGGCGGAGACGCTGGCGCCGTCCATATCCTCGAAATCGCACCGCACCTCGAAATCGTCCGCGAGGCCCGCGCCGAGCTGCCGCAGGCGCACGACCGGCGTCGCATAGCGCGCGGTCTCCAGAAATTCGCCGGCGCGGCCCTGGATTTCGACTTTCCAACCCCGGCGCCGCAGCGCGGGATAGTCCCGCGCCAGGAAGTTGGCCACCTCGCGGCAGCCGATAATCGGCTCAAGCGCCTCGCCGTGTTCGCCGCCGAAACCCATACGGGCGAGCAGGCGCAGGGCTTCCTGTTCGCGTTCGGGCGCGCGCACGGTGTAGCGCAGCAGATCGTCGGGGTCCGGGATCGCGAAAAGGCCGGCGGCATCGGGCTTGCCCGCGGGCAGCGTGACCGCGCCGTAGTCCGCATATAAAGCGCCCGAGAGCGAGGCGGGACTTCCGCGGATGAGGAGCCGGAACACGGGTTTCGCGGGCTCGATATTCAACATGTCGAGCCGCAGGTCGCAATCCACCTCGACCAGCCGCGCGAGCGCGGGCAATTCGGCTTGCAGGAAGCGCGGCACGGCCTCGCGGGGCACGCGCACGGGACCGCGATAAACGTCGTGCATCGGCTCCGGCAGCGGCGCCGCCAGCGGGTGAAACGCGCCGCCGGCGAAAACGTAGCCCTGTCGGTGCCGCAGCACATACAGCCGCTCGCCGTCCGCCGCGCCCGACGGAAGAACGGGTTCGGCGGTCAAGACCAGCTCGCCGGTGCCTTCATCGAAAACGGCCTTCAGACGGAGGGCCACCTTTTCCGAGCGCACTGGCGCGGGCGGCGTGCCGTTGCGCATGGCGAGCGCGCGGCCCTCGTGAAGCCGCAGCAGGTTGGCGAAATCGCGCGGTCCCACCTCAAGACGGGCAGGGCAGGGGCCGCCCGCGATATCCTCGATCACGAACAACAGATTCTCGTCCGAGGGCGAGAATGCGAAGGGCAGGTCGCGCGGCGCCTGGTCTATCGGCCTGCGTTGCCCGTTGAAGATGATGTCGCACCAGATCGGCGTCCGGCCGGAACGCGAGGCGGCAAGCCAGTCGGGTTCCAGCCCGACGATCAGCGAGGCCGCCACGGCGTTCGGCGCCGAAGGGTCGCGGCGCACGTAATCGCCCTCGGCGTGGCGGGCGGCCCGCTCCGCGCGGCGGCGCTCTTCCTCCTCGAGCGCCTGACGCTCGGGATCATTCTGCCGCCGGTGGAGTTCCAGTCCCAGCGCGACCACGTGCGCGCAGATGATCCCGCGTTCCCGGTTGTCGTAGCAAGGACAATGACTGTCCACGGAACCGTCATTTTGGATGCGGAAGGCGGTGCGCAAATCCCGCGCGCCGTAGGCGACCCGACCGGAGACCATCGGCGGATCGTAGTTCAATTCCAGCACGCCGCCGCGCAGGAAGAGTTGGCGGCCCTCTTCGAACTTGCGCGGACCGGCCCAGTCCATCAACCGTTTGAGCGTAATCGAGCTCACGATGCCGTTTCCGACTTCGTTTTCAAGACGCCCGGCAATGTCGCTCCGGGCGAGAACGATTCCGGCGAAAGTCGTTCCGTGAGAACGCGGCGAAAGCACCCCCTTCGCGGCATCGTTGGGCCGTCGGCGCGCATGATCGCACGGAGGAATCGGGTCAACCGACTTCCACAATGCTCGGGGCGTAATCCTCCGGCGGGCGATAGCCCATCAACGTCAGCGTCGTCGCCGCCAGGCTGGCGACGCCCAGATTTTCGTGGGCCGAACGCCGGGCCTTCGAAACGCCGCTGGGATCGAACACGAAGACCGGCACGGGATTGAGCGAGTGCGCCGTCTTCGGCTTCGGCAGACCGGTGGCGCTGTCATAAACCACCGCGCCGGTTTTCTTGTTGCGCTCGTACATGTCGTCCGCGTTGCCGTGGTCCGCGGAGACGATCAGGATGCCCTGCGCCTTTCGCACGGCTTCGATCACCCGCGCCAAACAGAGGTCCACGGTTTCGACGGCGATGCGCACGGCGGCGAAGTTGCCGGTGTGGCCCACCATGTCGCCGTTGGCGTAATTGAGCCGCACATGCCGATACTTACCGGAACAAATTTCGGCCGCGACCCGGTCGGTGATCTCCGCCGCCTTCATCCACGGGCGCTGCTCGAAGGGGACGCGATCGGAGGGCACTTCAACATACTCTTCCAGCTCGGGATTGAATTTGCCGGAGCGGTTGCCGTTGAAGAAGTACGTCACATGCCCGAATTTCTGCGTTTCGCTGATGGCAAGCTGCCGGAGGCCGGTCGCGGAAAGGTATTCGCCCATGGTCCGCTCGATCGCGGGCGGCGGAACCAGAAAACGTTTCGGCAACAGCAGATCGCCGTCGTACTGCATCATGCCCGCGTAGAGGACTTCCGGACGGTCGCCGCGATCGAACTTGTCGAAATCGTCCTCCTCGAAGGCGCGCGTGATCTCGATGGCGCGGTCGCCGCGGAAATTGAAAAAAATCACGCTGTCCCGGTCGCGGATCGGACCGACCGGAGCGCCGTCGCGCTCGATGACGAAGGGCGGCAGGTCCTGATCCACCACGCCCGGATGCGCCGCGCGGTGCGCTTCGATGGCCGCGCGCGCGGAGGGGAAGCGGGGGCCGTCGCCATGGACGTGGATGTTCCATCCGCGCCGGACCATTTCCCAGTCGGCCTCGTAGCGGTCCATCGTGATCTTCATGCGGCCGCCGCCGGAGGCGATCGCATAATCCACGCGGCCGTCGGCGTTGATCTCGCGCAAAAACGCCTCGAAGCGATCCACATAGTCCAGCGCCGAGGTCGGCGGCACGTCGCGCCCGTCGAGCAGAATATGGATGCGGGCGCGCGCGACGCCGGCGCGTTGGGCCTCGATGAGCATCGCCTCCAGGTGGTTCAGATGGCTATGGACGTTCCCGTCCGAGAAAAGACCGATGAAGTGCAGCGTGGATTCGTGTGCCAGAACGTTCTGGATCAGCTCTTTCCAGACGGCGCCCTCGAAAAGCGCGCGGCTCTCGATCGCTTGATTCACGAGGCTGGCGCCCTGGCGATAGACGCGCCCGCAGCCGATGGCGTTGTGTCCGACCTCGCTGTTGCCCATGTCCTCGTCGCTCGGCATTCCCACGGCGGTTCCGTGCGCCTTCAACCGTGAAACGATCGCGTTCTTGCAAAGCCAGTCGAGAGTCGGGGTGTTCGCCGCGCGAACCAGATCGCCCTCTTCATAGGCGCCCAGTCCGATGCCGTCCATGATCGCCAATACCACGGGGCCGCGGGGCCCCGCATACGAATCCATCCGCCGCAACGCTTCCATGAATGCTCTCCGTGAGGCTGATTTGCTCGACCGGCGCGACAACCCGTCGGGGATGGGCGCGGGATCCGGTCTAAACCCACAACTATGCGCCGCGCGCGACCGGAATTCAAGCCGAATCGGCGGCGCCGATCATTCGTCGGAGCGTTGCGACATCGATGCGGTCTTTTTCCCGAACGCTCTCCGCCTTGAGCAGAATGATCCCCTCGGCGGAGAGATACGGCACGGGAGTATCGGCGATGCGGCTGTGGCGGATGTGCGCGCGCAGATCTTCCAGATGATGCCCGCCCATGCGAACGAAAATATCGATCGGAAAATCCTCGACCACGCGAATCGCGCCTTCCTCGTCGGTAAAATCGGCGGGGGCCAGCTCGCGGGCATAACCCTGGCCGATCCCGCGCAAAACCTTCAGCAGGCGTTCCAGGTTGGCTTCGTCGCGCGCGACCAGCAGGTCCACGTCATCCGTCGTCCGCACATAACCGTTCAGCGCGCAGGCAATGCCGCCGACCACGGCGAACTCAACCCCGCCCCGAACGAGCGCAACCAACAATTTTTCGAATGGGGTGGGCTCCGGGCTCATGGATGTGCGGCGGCGCATGGCGGCCGAGAAAGCGGTTGAGCCGTTCCAGGCGAACCAACGGCCGTTCGAGCCGGGGTTTGCCCACGACTTTGCGAACCGAGTCCTCCGGGCCGCTCTTCGCCATACCGTCAACCCTAACCGGGTCTCTTTGCGAACGCAAGCCGTTCTCCCGGCGGACGGCGGCGCGCACTCACGCCTTCGCGTTCAGATCTATGACGTGGCTGTGGGCGACGTACTCGCGGTTCATGCGGACGCGCGGCAGCATGACGTCAATAAACCGATGCGCCACCTGCTTCTTGTAGTCCCACTTCTCGGCCTGGCGCAGCAGCAGCAGCGAAACATAGACGTCAATCCACATATCCACCAGATGCGGCGCGACCAGCTCTCGGTATTCCTGGTCCTTGCCTTGCAGGAACTGCTGCGCCTCGCGCAGGAGCGCCAGCGGCTCGCGCACCCGTCCGCGCTGTTCGGCGATCGTCGGATCGCTCACGGCGCGGTTCATTTCCGCGTCGAGCAGTTCTTCAAGATCGCCGCGCAGAATGCGGGGCAGCGCCCAGTTGACCTGGATTTGCGAGGTGCCTTCATAGATGTTTGTGATGCGCACGTCGCGATACAGGCGTTCGACCGGATAATCCTTCATGAATCCGTTGCCGCCGTGAATCTGGATGGCGTCGTAGCAGACCTTGTTGGCAATTTCGGTGGCGTAATACTTGGCGATCGGGGTCAACGCCTCGGCGATCTTGCCGTAGCGCTTGGTTTCTTCGCGCAGCCCCTTGGCCTCGGCGCCCTGGTGCAAGTCCACAATTTCGCAGGTGGCATAGAGGAGAGCGCGGGAGGCCTCGACCAGCATGCGCATGTTGGAGAGCATCGCGGAGACCTGGGGGAACTGCTTGATCGGCTTGCCGAACTGTTCGCGCTCGTCGGCGTATTTCAGCGCCTCGACGAGGGCGGCCTGCGCGATGCCTTGCGCCTGCGCGCCGATCGCGAGCCGCGCCGCCAGCATGAGCCACGCCGTATAGCGGGCCAGCCCCATGCCGCGCATGCCGATCAGATACGCCGGGCATTCGTCGAACGCCAGCTCGCACGTCGGCGAGCCGTGGATGCCCATCTTGTTTTCGATACGGCGGACGGTCACCCGGGGATTCTTTTCCACCAGGAAGAAGCTCAGGCCGCGGGCGCCGCCTTTCTTCGCGGGGTCCTCGCTGCGCGCCAGCACGAGAATCACGTCGCCGCAACCGTTGGTGATGAAACGCTTGGTGCCGCTGATTTTCCACTGGCCCGTCGCCGGGTCTTGCGTCGCGGTCATTCCGCCGGCTTCCTGCGCCCGCGTCTGCACGGCGCCGAGATCGCTGCCGGCGTCCGGTTCCGTTAGCGCCATCGCGCCGGTGAATTCGCCGGTGCTCATGCGCGGCAGGTACCGCTCTTTCAGCTCATCGCTCGCGAACTCGGCGATCGTCTCGGCAATGCCGCCCTGCAGGCCGAAGAAATTCATCAGCGAGGCGTCCGCCTGCGACACGATCTCGATGGCCGCCGTGTACACCGTTTCCGGGAACTGGAGCCCGCCGTATTTGCGGGGAATCGTCATGCCCATGAGCTGGGCGTCCTCGAGGTCTTTCAAGTTCCGCTGCAGCGGCTCGGGGAAGATCACCCGTCCGTTCTCGCAGCGGCAGCCGATGTCATCCACCTCCTCGGCCCGCGGCGCGATACGGTTCGCCGCCAGCTCGCCGACGGGATCGCGGAGCATCTCCAGATAGGTCGTTTTGGCCTCTTCGGCGCTCTCATAGGGGCAGTCGCCGCCGCCGATCGTCTCCTTCATGGCGATGATGGCGTCCCAGTTGAGCATCTGCTCCATGATGAATTTCAGGTCGGCATTGTCGGTGTAGAAGTTCGCGGGCATCGGGGTTCTCCGTGAATCGGGGTTTGGGTTGCTTCGGGAAAGGCGCGCCGCCGGCTTCAGCCCGGCAGGCACTTCATCAGTTTGGGCAGGACGACCTTGAGATCGCCGACAATCTGGTAGTGCGCGATCTTGAAGATCGGGGCGTTGGGGTCGGTGTTGATCGCGACGATCTTGCCGGAATCCATCATGCCGACGCGGTGTTGCACCGCGCCGCTGATGCCGCAGGCGATATACACCGCCGGCTTCACCGTCGCGCCGGTCTGCCCGATCTGATGGTCGGCTGGCAGCCATCCGGCGTCCACCACCGCGCGCGTCGCGCCGATCTCGGCGCCCAGCTTCGCGGCGAAGTCGCGGAGCAGTTGGAAATTCTCCGCGCTCCCGACGCCGGCGCCGCCGGCGACGATGATCTTCGCGTCCTTCAAATTCACCGTCTTTTTCGCGACCTCGCGCTTCAGCACGCGCGCGACGGTCTCGACCGCTCCGGCCTGCGCCGGTTGCACGGTTCCCGTGCGCGCCGCGTCAAAGACCGGCGCGTCCGCCGCGCCGTCGCGCAGGGTCGCGATCGCCGTGCCCGCGGCGGCGGGGGCGAATTGCGTGGCGACCTTGCGGTCGAACTCGATCCGCTTCATGCGCCAACCGCCGTCCGCTGCCTGGATGTCGTCGCAATACAGCGCGCACGGCGCCTTCAATTCGCCGGCGACTGAAGCCGCGAGATCGAGGCCCAGCGTCGTGGAGGGGAAAAGCGCCAGCGCCGGCGATTGCGAGACGAGCCAGGAGGCGACGACCTTGCGATAACGGCGCGGGATATAGCCGTTCAGCGCCGCGTCGTCCGCCGCGAAGACTTCATCGGCGCCGTAACCGAACATCTTCGCCGCGGGCGCCGAAACACCGTGCCCTGCCGCGAGCGCGATCACCTTGCCGCCCGCGCCGGCCAGCGCGCGCGCCTTGGCAATGCACTGCAGGCTGATGTCGTGAATGACGCCGTCCTCGATTTCCGCAAATACCGCGATGTTCGCCATGTTCATTTCCCTTTCAACACTTCGTTCATCATCGCCTGGAGCGCCGCCGGATTTTCCGGATCCACCGTTTTCGTTTCGACGACCCGCGGCGGCACTGCCGCGCGCGCGGCGACTTTCGTCGTCACGAGCGCCGCCGGGTCGGCGGCGCCGAGCTCGGCGGGCGCCGCGGTCGGGATCGGCGCCTTCTTCATTTTCAGTTTCAACATCGCCTTCGCGCTGCGCGGCGCGCGCGGGTCGTCCTCCAGCAGCGCGACGCCGATGGAAAGGACGGACGGCAGGGGGGTCTCGACGGACTCGTAGCCCATTTCGATCGCGCGCTTTGCAATGGCTTTGCCGTCAGCGACGGACTCGACCGCGTCCACCCACGCCACATGATCCCAGCCCAACTCGACCGCCAGCAGCGCGCCCAGCATGGCATTCTCGCCGTCGGTGACCGAGACGCCCACGAGGGCCAGGTCCGTCGCGCCGATTTTGCGGACGGCGCCGGCGATGAGAACGGCCAGCGCGCGGTCGTCCAAATTCGTCGGGTCGGCGTCCACTTGCAAGGTCGCGTCCGCGCCGCGATAAAGGCACTCGCGGAGCACCTCCACGCCGCCGCGGGGCGCGCCCACGGCGATGGCGGTGACTTTGCCGCCCTGAGCGTCCTTTATCCGCAACGCCGCTTCCAGCGCGTTGAGGTCTTCCGGCTCAAAACGCGTCTGCAACGCGCCGGGACGGATCGCGCCGGATTCGTCCAGCACGTTGCCGACCAGGTCCCGGGTGTCCCACACCTCGCGAACGACCACTGCACAGTTAAAGGCCATGAGTCTTCCTTTCTTGGGTTACGGCGAAAACGATTTTAGGTTTGATGTCTGATGGATGATGTCTGATTTGCCGAATTGGATTGTTTTATAAACTGCTGCACATTCCACATTACTACATCAGGTATCAGACATCAGACATCCACATCACGCATTCTTTTTACTCATCCGAACCGATACTTCACGCCTTTGCCGCCTTCCGGGTAGAGCCATTTGATCCCATCGAAGGGGCAGGCCTTGCGGCAGGTGCCGCACTCCAGACAATTCTCGTGCGAAACCGTCACCTTGTTCGGGTCATTCGGATCGGCCTTGTACACCTCGGCGGGACAGACGACGAGGCAGACCTTTTCCTTGCAGTTCGCGCAAATGGCTTGGTCCACGACGATATGCGGGTGCGCGGCGTCGGGCTCGTACTTGGTGCGGTAGAGCTTGTCGGCCAGCGCCATTTTCTCGGTCTTCATCTCGCTCATGGTGTTGACTTTCGGTGAATCAGGCTAGATGCCGCGCGCGGATCAGGTCGCGAACGAATCGGAACTTGGGCAGGCCGCGCAGGAAGGTTCGAATCGCCTTCTTTTGCTGAACCTTCTTCGGCTCCGAAGCGACGGTGAAGAAGTCAATGAGCATCCGGTTGACTTTCTTCGGGTACAGCGAAAGCAGATTGGGACAGGCTTCCAACACTTCGGGCACTTTGCGGTAGCGCTTGAGGTCCTGATAGGCGACGCCCTGCCGCACGCGCTGCTCATACGCGGAGAGCCCGGCGCGGGAGAAATCGCCCTTTTTCCTGGCCTCGATCGCCGTCTCGCCGGCGCTCCGTCCGGTTTCCATCGCGTGGTTGGTGCCTTCTTTGTAGAGCGACATGTTGACGAAACCGGCGGCGTCGCCCGCGATCATGACGCCTTCGCCCGCCAGATCGCCGATGGCGTTGAAGCCGCCCTCCGGGATCATGTGCGCGGAATACTCCTGCAACTCTCCGCCCTCGATATACTTGCGCACGATCGGATGCGCCTTGAAGCGCTCCATGACCTCGTGCGGACTGATCCGCGCGTGCTTCAACGATTCGATCCGGGCCGCGAAGCCGAGATGGATCGTCTCGCGGGCCGTGTAAAGGAAACCGCCGCCGATAATGCCCTCGAACGGCACACCGAAGAAGTCGAGCGCCGCCCCCTCATTGCCCGCGAGGTTGAAACGGTCTTCAATCCGACCGCGCGGCAGGGCGATGATCTCCTTCACTCCGACCGCGTATTCCTGCGCCACGCGCCCGCCCTTGAGATTCAGATCTTTGCGGGTCTGCTCGCTGACCAGCGCATTGGCGCCGTCGGCCAGCACGATGGCGTCGGCATAAAACGCTTCGTCGCCGCGCACGCGGACGCCGACCGCTCTCTTTTGGCCGGACGATTCTTCGTAGATCAACGCTTCCGCGACTGTGCCCTCCAACAGCGATGCGCCGGCTTCCTCGACTTGCTTTGAAAACCAGCGGTCGAACTGGGAGCGATGCACGATGAACGTGTTGTTGAACGGCGGGCGCGACCATTCGTCCGCGCCGAACGCCAGGCGGATGTGTTCGCCCTCGCCGAGAAAAATCAGCTCGCGGCGCGCGACGGAGCGTTCGATGGGCGCTTTCTCAAAGAAATTGGGGATCATGCGGTTGAGCACGGTTCCATAAACCAGCCCGCCGACGTTTTTAGCTCCGGCGTATTCGCCGCGCTCGATCACGATGGTTTCCAAGCCCGCGGATGCCATCGTGAAGGCCGCCGACAACCCCGCCGGACCGCCGCCGACCACGATCGCATCCACTTTGACCTTTTCCGAATCTCCCATGAATCGCTCCCGTTTTCCGCCGTCGTCCGCGAAAAGAGCGGCGTATTAGAATCGTCGTATCCCGAAAAAGTCAATCCGATTCGGGTTTGTGAATCGGAGAGCGTTTTGGAGAGGGCTTCGACGCCGGGGCCGGAATGCGTCCCGGGTTTTTTGCGATCCCGCGGAAACGCTCGACAAACACGCACATATCCTCAACAGCCTGAAGCTTTTGTGATATCGGCAGCGATCGAAAATAGCGCAATTGCTCTATTTCCGCGCGTCGCCAGCCATCAGCCCTGCTCAATGTCAACGATTTCGAGCGATGAAGTCTTTTGTCCGCCGGATCACGCGCGCTCATCGCTCAGCCGCTCCAACTGCAAAATATCATCCAGGTCCTTGGGCCGCCCTGCCGTTCGCTTCATTCTCTTCAGCGTATTCAAATCAACCACGTAAAAATCGCCACCTTCGCAGTGCGCCAGGAACGCCTTCTTCAGCGCCGAATCGAAATCGAACGGCTCTTGCGCGAAAATATCTACGGGCGTCATCGGCTGTCGGTCGCTATGGAAAGTGAGGACGGTCATGCCCCTCTTCCGAATCCAAACTTCCCTTTGTCGCTCGTCGGCAAATTCATCCGCCGTCAGGCGTATGCGCGGGCGGTAGCCTAGGGAGTCCAGCGCGCGAAATGCGGCGTGAATGTTCGAAGGACGGAGACGAATGACGATATCAAGGTCGAAAGTCACCCGGCCATAACCGTGGATCACTACGGCCACGCCGCCAACGACAATATACTCGACGCGGGCCGAATTGAGCGCTCGCACCAGGTTTTCGAAATCGCTGACCCGCATGCCGCTAGGGTAGCAAAACGGTTGCGCTCGCGGCAAGCGCGAGGGCGGCTGTTCACGCCGGCAATCGCCCCAGCAGAATCAGCCCCGCCGTCAGCGCCGCGATCGCCAGCCGATACCACCCGAAGATCGCGAAGCTGTGGCGCTGGAGGTAGGCGACCATCCACCGCATGGAGGCCCAGGCGCTGACCAGCGCAACCGCAAGGCCGAGGAGCGGCCGCCACCATCCGAACAATTCGATCATCGCGCCGCCTTCCTTGACGATCTCCAGCGAAGACGCCGCCCCAAGCGTCACCAGCCCCAGCAGAAAGCTGAATTCCACCGCCGCGCGCGGCTTCAGGCCGGCCAGCAGACCGCCGGCGATGGTCACTAGGCTGCGGCTCACTCCCGGCCACAACGCCAAACTCTGGGCCAGCCCGATCCACACCGCCGCGCGCGCGCCGATATCCGCCATTTCCAGCGCGCCGAAACTGCGGCCTCGCCGCTTGCCGCCGATCAGCAGAATCGCCGCGCCGCCGACCGCCCAGGCGGCGACGATCGGCCAGGATCCGAATAAATGCCCGCGAATCCACTTCTGGAAGCACAGCGCGATCGCCGCCGCCGGCACAAACGCCAGCAGCAGCCGCGAGGCCAGCCGCAGACCTTCCGGATCGCGTCCGATAAGGCCGAACACGATCGAGCGGATGCGCCCGAAATAGAGGCCGACGACCGCCAGAATCGCGCCGAGCTGAATCGCAATGCCGAAGGAGTCGCTGACCGACTGCTCGCGCTCGTTGGCGGCTAGTCCCATCAGGCGCTCGGCGACGAAAAGATGCCCGGTGGAGCTGATAGGCAAATATTCCGTCAACCCCTCGATCAGCCCGAGCGCGATCGCTTGTCCCGCCGACATCGCCGGCGCGGAGCGAGGCTCTTCGGCCTCGGCGGATCTCGGCGCCCCCGAAATCGTCAGGAAGGCGACAGACGCGATGAACGCTCGAAGCAGTTCAGGAATACGGCGCATAAGCGTTCGCACCCTAAAACATTGGCTCCCGCCGCAAAAGCAAAATTCGTCTTCGAGTGTATCACACTTCGCGAAGTGTGATACAGTCGGCTTGTCCTGGCGTGGCGGGCGGAATAGGGGGGAAGTCACCGCGGAGACGCGGAGACCGCAGAGAGGATTTTTGGTGTAGTTCCGCCGGCCTGGCTCGCCGAAGCCTTGGCGGCTCTACTTGGAATGCTGTAGTTCCGCCGGTCCTCCGGCGGAAGATCTGGGAACAAATCTCCGGCGGCGGAGCGCCGGAGCTACAGCGTGAGATTGGGCGGGAAAGCTCCGGCGACAGAGCGCCGGAGCGACAGCGCTGTAGTTCCGCCGGCCTGGCTCGCCGAAGCCTTGGCGGAGGCGGCTCCTCCGGCGGCAGAGCGCCGGAGCTACAGCGAGCGCTTGAGCAACGGCGTTCTGTAGTTCCGGCGGTCTCTCACCGGAAGGCTGCTGTTCCGCCGGACGGCAGGGCGAGAATCCACCGGCCGAAGGTCCCGCGCTCTGCGAAGAAAGAGGGGTTGCGCCACCAACGATCCTATTCGCTCCAGAGTGCCAGGCGCGTCATTGCCATTGAGCCACGGGAATTGCCATGTTATTATGCCATGAACGTGGTGGAACTGGAGAAATGGCCATGCAAATGACGTTGGATCGGTTCGGCAGATTCGTACTGCCCAAAGTCCTCAGAGACGAGTTCGGGCTTCAACCCGGCGATTCGCTCGAGGCGGAGCGCCAGAAAGACGCGATCGTGCTGCGACCGCACACGCGGTCGGACGGCATCCGCCGCGAAGGCCGGCTGCTTGTTTTTGCCGGCAAAGCCGCCGGCGATCTCGGCGGCGCTCTGGATCGCTCGCGGGCGGAGCGGCTGAATCGTGTCGCCGGCATGCGAGCTAGGTCGTGAGGATCGTGCTCGACACCTCCGTGCTGGTCGCGGCCCTCGTCGAGGCGCATCCGGCGCATGCCCGCGCCGCGCAACGCCTTGAGCGACTCCTCTCGGAGGGGACCGCGTTGTTCCTGTGCGCGCACTCGCTGGCGGAGCTGTTTGCTGTGCTGACCCGACTGCCCGTCGCGCCGCGAATCGGTCCCGACCAGACCCGCCGCCTGATCGCTGAGAACCTCGATCTCTTGTCCATTGAAATCGTGGCGCTCGAGGCACAAGACTACGCTGTGGCCATCCGGCGGATGGCAGATATCGGCGCTGCGGGCGGCGCGATTTACGACATGCTGGTTGTGCAAGCGGCTCTGAAGGCGAAGGCGGACGGTGTGTTGACGCTGAACGAGGGCGATTTCTCCCGGCTCTGCCGCGATGAAACG
>CALGXT010000190.1 GCA_937935255.1 uncultured bacterium
GGCCCCAGCGCGCGCCCGTTTTTTGTCGGTTTTACCTTTGATGATCCCCACCGCAATGCGAGCGGACCGGTCGGAGGGTTCCTCTGTCGTTTCTTCGTAGCGCCGCCGCGCGGCTGGCCCGTTCCTCGATGCGGGAGTGTATCACACTTCGCGAAGTGTGATACAGTCCGAGGCATGGAAAATCACGGCGGGGAAGCGGGGCGGGGGGGGGGCGGCGATTTCCGATTACGATTCGCCGACGATCTCCCGGAGCACGTCGTTGAGCGTGATCAGACCGACCACCTCGAACCGTTCGTCATTGACCAGCACCATCGGCTGCCGGGTCACGCGCATCCGAGGCAGAATATGGTCCACCAACAGTTGGGCGCCCACGAGCTGCGGCGGGCGCATATACGAGGCCGCGGTCTTCCCCTCGGATTGCGGATCCCGAATCACGTCGAACACATGCACGATACCGACGAACGCCTTCTTCTCGGCGTGCCAGACGGGAAAGCGGTGCAAGCCGCGAGCGCGGGCGAGCGCCACCAGTTCCGACGCGGGAAGATCGTGATTCACGGTGACCATGCGATCGCGCGGAACCATGATTTCGCGGCAGGTCAGGCCGCTCAATTCGAAGACGCCGCGAATCATGCGCACCTCGTCGGAGGTCAGCACGCCGCTCGACGCGCTTTCCGTCGCCAGGTGCAGGAGATCGTCGCGCGTGAGCAGCGGTCGCGGCGCCGCGCGCACGGGCAAAGCGCCCAAAACGCGGCCGACCAGCGACGACAGCAACCATCGCAACGGCGCGAAGATATGCGCGAATGCGTACAGCGCCGGCGCCAGCGGGAGCGTCCGGCGGGCCGGCGCGCTTTGGAACCAGGCTTTTGGCAGATACTCGCACCCCACCAGCACGACCGCCGTCAGCACCGCGCCCGCCGCCGTCGCCCCGCGAAGGCCGGCCGCCCGCTCGCCCAATCTCGACGCCAGGACCGAGGCGACCACATAGCACAAGTTCGTGCCGATGAGGGTGGTGCCCAGCAGCCAGTCGGGTTGGCGCACGAACCGCTCCAGCAGCCGCGCGCCGCGTACGCGGCGAATCACCAGGTGCCGCAGGCGCAAACGGTTGATCGAGACAATGCCGGTCTCCATCCCGGCGAAGAAGGCCCCGCCGAGGAGACAGAGGAACAGGAGCAAAAGGGTCTCCGCCACGCTCACGACCGTTCCTCCGTTTCCGGAATCTTCTCGATCTGCGCCAGCGTCACCCGCGCCTTTTCCATTTTCAACACGGTGACGCGCACGCCTTGGGCGACCACCGCGTCGTTCGGCGCGGGCAGCCGCCCCAGTTGGTGCGCGATCCAGCCGGCCAGCCGGTCGGCGCCCTCCGCGGAAAGATCGAGGCGCAGTTTGCGGTTGAGGTCGTCGAGACTGAAACCGGGGTCCACCAGCCAGCGATGCGGCCCGGCCTCCTGGAACACCGGGCGCGGGCGGCTGAGCTCGCCGTACACATCGCCGGTGATTTCTTCAAGAATGTCGCCGCGGGTGACGACCCCCGCCGTGCCGCCGTATTCGTCCACTGCCAGCGCCACGCGGGTATGGTCGCGCTGGAACTGGGCCAGCAACCGGTTGAGGGGAATCGTTTCGGGCACGTAGTAAGGCGGCAGCAGGGCGTTCGCCAGGCGGCGCTCCGGATCGAGCAAATAACGGCGCACATCGAGAAAGCCTTCCGCCTCATCGGGGCTTCCGCGATACAACACCAGGTAGCGCACCGGCGCTTCGATCGCGGCGGCCGTCAATCCCTCCTCGCCCTTCGCCAGGTCATAGCCCTGCAACTCCACCCTCGGCGTCATCACGTCGGAGGCCTTCATACGCTCCAGATCAATGATGGCCTTCACCATCGCCAGCTCCTCGGCGTCCACAATGCCTTCCTCCCCGCTCAGGTCTATCACCGTGCGCAGCTCCTCGCCGGTGAGCGTTTTACCCGTGGCGCGGAAATGCCGTTCGAAGCGGCGGGTGATCGCCTGGAGCGCGACGCGGAGCGGCCGGAGCAGCGGCACCAGGAACGAGAGGATCGGCGCATAGAGACGGGTCAGGGGAATCGTGAAGAGCAACGCCGCCCGCTTCGGCCCGTATTCGCCGAACAACAGCAGAAGGGCGGTCATGACGGGAATGGTGACGGTTTCCGCATGCCGGGGGATCCAGCGCAACGCAATCTGATAGGCCAGGGCGGAAGCGGCGATGTTCACGACGGTATTGAGAATCAGCACCGTGGAAAGGAGTCCCGTCGGTTCCGCCAAGAGGGCGCGAACCCGCGCGCCCAGCGCGGGATTCCGCTCCGCCAGACGGCGGAGGTCAATGGGATTGAGCGAAAAAAACGCCGTTTCGCTGCTCGAGCAGAATCCGGAAACGACCAGCAGCAGGAATAGCGCGGCGACTTGAAGCGCGTCGGGTATTGTCATGGCGGATCGAAAACCATTATAAAGCCGCCGCCATGAAAGAGCTATCGCTTTCGACGTCCCGGCGCACCCAGTGGCTGGCCATCGGCGACCGGGTTCGCGAGGCCGTCGCCGCGCTGGGCGTCCGCGACGGCGCCGTGACGGTGTTCGTTCCCCACACCACCGCCGGCGTCACGATCAATGAGGGCGCCGATCCCGATGTGGCCTCCGATCTGGAGCGGATTTTCGACCGTCTCGTGCCCTGGGTCGGCGATTACGCGCACGCCGAGGGCAACACCGCGGCGCATGCGAAAGCGACGCTGGCGGGGTCCTCCGTGCGCGTGCCGGTGGTCAACGGCCGATTGCGGCTCGGACAGTGGCAGGAGATTTTCTTTTGCGAGTTCGACGGACCGCGGCGACGCCAGGTTTGGGTGCTGCCGGGGTGAATTCGGCCGCGTCCATTATCCCGTCCGCGAGCGGGGGCGGCCCAGTGCCGCCGCCCTCGGCCTACCGCCGTTATTGGCGGCGGGACGTTCTGGCGCTCATCCTTCTGGCGGCGGCCGCGCTGGCGTGGGGGGCTTTTACCGACGGCGATCGGCTTCTGGCGCGTTTATTCTATGACGGGGAATCCCCGGAGGAGCCGTTTCCCGGACGCTTCCTCTTCCCCTGGTCGTTGCTCTACCGCGCCGTGAGTTGGCCGATCATCGCCGTCGTGGTGGGCGCGCTGGCCGTGCTGTCGGGATCGTTGCGCTCCGAGCGACTGGCGCGCCGGCGGCGATCGGCCATGGCGATCCTGCTGGCGGTCGCGCTGGGCCCCGGCGTGCTCGTGAACATGATCCTCAAGGATCACTGGGGGCGCCCGCGCCCGGTGCAGATCGAGGAGTTCGGCGGGCGGCAGATTTATCGGGACGCCTGGATACGCGGCCAGCCGGGCCGCGGGAAATCCTTTCCCTGCGGGCACAGTTCGGCGGGCTATTTCTTCACCATCTTCTTCTTGTTGGCTCGCCGACGGCATCCCGCGCGCGCCCGCGCCTGGCTGGTGTTCGCCGTGGTTTACGGCACGCTGCTGGGCTGGGGCCGCATGATCGCCGGCGCGCACTTCTTTTCGGATGTCGTGTGGTCGGGCATCGCGGCGCATGCGGTCAACGTACTGGTGTATTACTTTTTGCTGAATCTGCCCGGCCACGAGGATGCCATGGCTGCCGGCGTAGAGTTGCCGGCGGTCAGTTGGCGGGTCTATTCCGTTTATGGCGCTCTCGCCGGCGCCGCGCTGGCGGGCGCCTTGTTGGCGACGCCGCACCACCGGCAGTTCGACGACGAAATCCTGCCGCCGGACGAAAACCCGCCGTTCGAGCTCTTGCTGCGCATCGAGGGGGACGAGGCGCGGCTGATCTTCAGCGGAGAAGAGGGGCGAACCCCTCGGGCGCCCCCAGCCCGGAGAGGCGTCCCGGCGAGTCGCGCGCCCCAGGAAAAGAACAAAACGCCGGTACGGCTGGTCGCCACCTACGAGGGATTCGGCGCCTTCAATGCCGGTTTGATCGCCGATCGCGCGGTTTCGAAAGCCGCAGACGGCGCGCCGGTAATCCACTATCGTCTGGGTCCGCGGGGCTGGTGGACGGAGTTCGATATGTCGGCGGAGATCATGGTTCCTCCGTCCGGATGGGCGTCGCTCGAATTGGAAATCGGGGCGCCGGGCGGTTTCGTGGAAGTTTTGAGCGAGGAGCCTCCGCCGCATCCGATCCGATTGCGAATCCCCGGCGGCCAGGCAAAGCTGCCGAAATCCTGGGCCGGACACCCCAGCGTTCGCGTCTTGTTGGGGACAGAGAAATAGCAGCTCGACTCCATCGTTTCTCCCCGGCTCCCCCGCGCGGCAATCTCTTTCCCTACACGTTCTGGCTGTATCACACTTCGCGAAGTGTGATACAGTCGCTCGATCCCGTTTCGCTTCGCCTTTCGCCGTTACGGAACCCGGTCAGGCTTGAGCCCTTCCTTCCGCCGCCCACATTGCCTGTCCCCAGCGTCTGCCCAACTGTCTCACGCACACCAGATCGCGAAAGCCGCCTCGCGCCTCGCGAGGCAGTAGAATAGGGACAGAGAACTACGGCAAAATAGAGACAGAGAACTACGGCGGAATAAGGCGCGACCGTAACTTGTTCATTTTCCAAGGCTTGGGAAAGCAGGCGCCCTGTCTTTCCAAGGCTTGCATAATTCTCTGTCCCTCTACGTCCTTGCTTCGTGCGTTGTTTTCGCTACTCCAGCGGCGTAGCGCATGCTATGACTAACCGCCGTGTATCGCGAGGCGTTAGGGCGTGGGATGAAGATTGACGGAAAAACGAGAATTTTCGCCGTGCTGGGTCACCCGGTGGGTCACACGCTTTCTCCGGCGATGCACAACGCCGCCTTCGAGGCGCTCGGCTGGAACGCCGCCTATGTCGCCTTCGATATCGCTCCCGAACGCCTGCCGGCGGCGCTGCCGGCGTTTCGCGATTTGGGATTCGGCGGCGTCAATATCACGGTGCCGCTCAAGGAAACGGCTTTTCGCTCGCTGACGCGCCTCGACGATTCGGCGCGGCTTGTCGGTTCCGTCAACACGCTTCAATTCGACGCCGACGGCATTATCGGCCATAGCACCGACGCCGAGGGTTTTCTGCGCGCGCGCGCGGAGGCGTTCGGCGGGGACGTCCGGGGGCTTTCGGCGTTCGTGCTCGGCGCGGGCGGCGCGGGCCGCGCGTTGGCGCTGGCGCTCGCGCGCGAAGGCGCGCGGCGCATCGCGCTCGCCGATCTCGACGCGGCGCGCGCCGAACGCGTCGCGGCGGAGGCGCGGGCGCTCGGCGTCGGCGCGGCGATCGAAACGGTCGCGGCGGAGGCGGATCGCGTGAAGGCGGCCCGCGCCGCCGATCTCGTCATTCAGGCGACCACGGTCGGCCTGCGCGCGGAGGATCCCTCGCCCCTGCCGCCCGAAGCCTTCCGTCCCGGACAGCAGGCGTTCGATCTGATCTACCAGCGGCCGGAAACGCCCTTCGTCCGCGCGGCCCGCGCCGGCGGCGCGCGAGCGGTCAATGGGCTGGACATGCTCCTGTATCAAGGCGTGCGCTCTTTCGAAATCTGGACCGGCGTCCGCCCGCCCGTGGACGCCATGCGCTCCGCGCTCCGAAAGGCGGTATACGGCGAATGAGTCTCGAGTCCTGGAACCTCTATTGGACCGCCGTTTCCGCGGTTTTCGGCGCTGTGGTCGGCAGCTTTCTCAACGTCTGCATTTACCGCATTCCCCTCGAGAAATCAGTCATCCGGCCCCGCTCGGCGTGTCCGAAATGCGGCGCGCCGATCGCGGGATACGACAACATTCCAATCCTCAGCTGGTTTCTTCTGCGGGGGCGTTGCCGGCATTGTCAGGCGCCCATTGCGGCGCGCTACCCGCTGGTTGAGGCGCTGACCGCTTTGCTTTTCGCGCTTGTGTGGCGGCGCTACGGATGGGACCCGCGAACGCCGATCTATTGGCTGGGCATCGGCGGACTGATTCTCGGGACTTTTGTGGACTTCGACCATTTGATCATCCCCGATCGCGTGACGCTCGGCGGCATCGCCGCCGGATTAGCGTTGAGCGGCGTCGCGCCCGTCTTGCACGGCGCGCCCAACTGGCTCGAAGGATTGAGCGCGGCGACGGTGGGCGCGATTGTCGGATCCGGTTCGCTTTGGTTGGTCGCCGAAGTCGGGCGAATGGTTTTCAAAAAGGAGGCCATGGGGCTGGGCGATGTGAAACTCCTGGGGGCGATCGGCGCATTTCTGGGCTGGAAAGCCGTGTTGTTCTCGCTGGTATTTTCCTCGCTGGTCGGTTCGGTCGCCGGCATCTACCTGATTGTCCGCAAAGGACGCGCGTGGCAGTCGAAGATCCCCTATGGCCCGTACCTCTCGCTAGCCGCCGTCGTGTGGATTCTGGGCGGCGATGCCGGGTGGCAGGCCTATGTGAACCTGATCGCCGGCGAGCCCTGACCGTCAGCGCACTTCGAACGAGAACACGCTCGCCGACGCGGCGCCCCACCCGCGCTCCGGAACGAACCGCACGGCGCGCGCCTCGCACTGCAGCGGAATGCGCACGAGGCGTTGATAGTTATTTTCCTCGCGATGGACCACCGACCAGCGGCCGCCGGCGTCGAGCGCCTCGATCCGGAAGGCGCGCACGAGCGTCGAGGGCGGCGTCCAGGGCGGATCGTCGAGGGCATAGAAATGGCGCATGTTGCGAGCGCCGCCGCGTCCGGGGTCTTTGCGGTTGAGATCGCTGTCGAAAACAAACCGCGCGGCGCGCGCCGTTCGCGCGCCGTCGAAGGTGTATTCCACTGCAGAACCCCACGGCGCGTTCCAGCAGTGAAGGTCGTTCCCGATCTTGCGGTCATGGCCGTCGCGCAGCGGTTCGGGGTCGCCCGCGGTCGCCGTCAGTTTTGCCGTCCGGCTCAGCGCTGAAACGGGCCGCGCGCGGCCGGGCAGCCAGACGTCGTCCTCCATCAGCGTCTCTTGCAATTCGCGCAGCCGCCGTTCGAGCACACCGCGGGGGGAGAGTCCGTCGCGCGCGGCGATCGCGGCCGCCGTGCCGACCGCCTGGCCCATCAAGGACGTGGTGCCCATCACGCGCGTGGCGCTCATCGCCGCGTGCGTCGCGCTGTGGCAACGGCCTGCACAGAACAGGTTTTCGATGTTTCGCGAATACAGCGTCCGATACGCGATGCCGAACGGGCTCGGCGCCGGATGGAAGATCGTGCCCGCTTCGGGATGATAAAAACCCGCCGGGAAGTGATCGTCCATCGTCCAGCCGCCGTATGCAACCAGATCGTCGAACGGCCCGGCCGCTTCGATGTCGTTTTGCGTGAGGACGTGGTCGCCGAGGTAGCGGCGGCTCTCGCGCTTGCCGGGGAGGAACCCCACCCAGTCCAGCGCCCAGTTCTTCACCGTGTCCTTTTCCGACCAGTAATTCTTGACGTAATTCCAGACGCCGAACGCGATTTTCAAAAGCTCCTCGCGCAGCCGCTCGGTGTCGTGAATGCTGTCATACTCGCCGCCGACCTCCATCCACCAGTAATTGGTCCGCCGCAGATTCACGTCCCGTCCGCGCAGGTCTTCGGGTTTCGTGAAGCGGTGGGCCCAGGCCGGCGGCGTGAACGGCATCGGGCGCGGATATTCCCGCGCCTGGATCAGGCAGCTCATGCCCATCGTCCTGCGGTCGCTCTCGACCGGCGCGATGGATTCGCCGTATTCCGCGCGCGCTTCGCGGCCGATCCGATAGTCGGCGCCGGAGAGCGGCGCGAGGATGCCGTCGCCGGAACAATCGGCGAATAAACCGGCTTCGAGGATGTGGGTCGTTTCGGTCGTGAGCTGCCAGGCCTCGACAGCGCGGAGGCGCGGCCCCTCCATCGCGCACGCGCGCACCGAGGCGTTCAGAAAGAGCGTGAGTCCCGGCTGATATTGGGCCGCGCCGTAGAGCACGCTGTCCCAGATTGAATAATTGGGTTGCGGATTGCGGTAGTGGTTTTCGAGGAGGAGTTCCTCCAGGATGCCGGTCTCGCGATGATCGGCGCCGCGCGCGCCGCAGATGTGCATGCGGATTTCGCTCGAGGCGTTGCCGCCCAGGACGGGGCGATCCTGCACGAGGGCCGTTTTGGCGCCGCGCCGCGCCGCCGCGAGCGCCGCGATCAGGCCGGCCATGCCCCCGCCCACCACGACGAAATCGAAGACCTGCCGCTCGGTTTTCACCGCGCCGACGTTACTTCGATTCCGCCGGCGCGTCAAACGCGGACGCGGAGAATCACATCCGGAGGCTGGAAACGTTCTCCGGCGTGACGCTTCGATAGCGCCGCTCGAAACGCTCTTCCGGCGTGGATGAGGCGGCGGCGCTCGGGACGGGCAGGCCGGAAACCAGGGCGAGTGCGACGACGCCCTCCTCGACCAGCTCCTTCACCCCGGTTTGGAAGCCGTCCGCCAGCGCGAGAACGATGGGCGGCCGGCGCCCGGCCGTTTCCGCGATCAACTCCGGCGGGAATACCGGCACATGCAAAAGCACGACGACCGCTTCGACGTTCGCATGGGAGGCGGCCTTCGCCAGCACGTCCCGACCGGAGACCCCGCGCCCCCAGAGCGGAAAGCGGCTGCCGCGCTCGTCCGTCGGGACGGTTTCGATCGCGGCGACGCGAAGGCCGTTTTCCTTGAGCGCCGAGGCGAACGCCGACACCTGCGCGCGGTAGGCCGGCAGGGCGTCATATTCGGGCGCCACGATCAACACCCGGCGCCCCTCTCCCAGATGGCGGGCCACCGCCGCTCCGGCCATCGCGCCGTCCGTTCGGACGCGATCGCCGTCGAACGTCGCCGGCGCGCGCCGGCAGGAACGGATCGTGTGCGCCAGGGAGGCGGCGATGAGGATCGCGCAGAGCGGAATCAACCAGCTCCGGTTTTGAAGCGAGATTTGCATTTTGTGCGATTGCGGGAACGCGCCTTACCAATCCCGATCATACGCGGCCGGGTCGCCGGGCGCCGCCAGCGCCGCCCACCCCTCGTTCGGGCGAAACGACGCTGCGCTGCCGTCAAACATCACATAATTGGCGAAACCGCCGTGCCGAAGGGGGTCCCACCACTTGAACCGTCCGGCGTCTTTTCCGGTGGTGTAGTAGGTGAAAGGTCCCGGCGCGGCGTAGAACCACACGTCGTTCGAGTCGGCGAACGCGGCGCGAGCGCTCGGTTTTGTGACCTCGGTGATGGAGTGGTAACCCTCGTAGGGATTCACATACCAATCCATGATCAGGTTCAACTTGTTGACGTTGGCGGAATAGTTCGGGTCGGTTTTGCCCTCGAGCACCAAATGCGGGTTGATAGCGTAGCCGCGAACGACGAGGTTGCGGCCGGTGGACGGATCAATCGGTTCCCGATCCATGTAGGTTTTGTAGATGGGGAGGAACTTCGGGCAGCCGGAAATCACGGCCGGCATCTTGGAATGATTGTCGGAGGGTCCGCCCAGATAGGGCGCCAACTGCAACTGCCAGGTCATCAACTCGTTGAAGCCCGGCGTCTTGTTGGGCGCCGGCTGATCAATGTTCTGCGCGTTGGGCAGACGGTTGCGGTTCGCGGCCACATAAGCCGCCTGCGCTTGTCCGATCTGCCGCAGATTGGAGAGACATTGCAGGGTCTTGGCCCTTTCGAGGCCGCCGCGCAGCGAGGGGAAAACAAGAGCCATCAGAATCGCGATGATCGCGACGACCACCAGCAACTCGACCAGCGTAAAGCCGCCTTGCTTCGCGGAATAAAGACGCGAAACCCGCTTCGTTTTGGGCACTCCGCAGCCATACATGAAGAAAAACTATCCGTTTCGCGATAAAAAGCAAACGGCGTTTTCGAAAATACGCAAGCCGAGGCCGCGCTCCGGCAGCGGACCGGTGTGGCGCCGGCGATCCCAGTGCGGATGATTCTCGGGATAGAGAAAGGCCTCCGGGTGCGGCATCAGACCGAAAATTCGTCCGGTGGGATCGCTCAGCCCGGCGATCGCATGGAGCGAGCCGTTGGGATTGTGCGGGAATGCGTCCGCGGGCCGGCCGGTGGCCGGATCGGCATAGCGGCAGGCGACGCAGCCCCCCGCCTCGATGCGAGCGAGCAATTCTCGATCCGGCGTGAACAGCCGCCCTTCGCCGTGTCGGATCGGCAAGGAAATGCGATCCAGCCCGCGGGTGAAGACGCACGGCGAGGACGGCTCGAAGCGGATCTCCACCCAGAAATTCTGGAAATGGCCGACCTCGTTTTGAATCAAGGCCACCCGCTGCTCGAAATACTCGCCGTCCAAGCCCGGCAGAAGACCCAGCTTGACCATGATCTGAAAGCCGTTGCAGACGCCGAGAATCAGGCGGCCGTCCGCGATGAACTTTTCGAGCGGTTCACGCAGGCGATGTCGAAGGCGCGCGGCGAAGACGTGGCCCGAGGTCATGTGGTCGCCGAAGGAAAAACCCCCGATGAACATCAAGCCGGCGTAATCGCTCAGACGCCGGGGACGCTCCAGCAGATCGTTCAGGTGAACCAGCTCGGGATCGGCGCCGGCGAGCGCCCAGGCGTGGCGGGACTCGGCCTCGCAGTTGAGCCCGTAGCCCGTGATGATCAGGATTCGCGGTTTTTCCGGCATAGGTTCGCCTTCGCGCCGGCAATGGCGGGCGCGGGCGATCAATGTAGCGGGAACGCGAAGACCGTCAACGGAAAAGGCGGAAGCTCGGCCTTCGAGCCGGCAACCGTCGCGTTGCCTCGTCGTTTCTTCGCGGTCCCGCCGCGCGGCCGTCGCGGCCCCCTCGGTTCAGCCGGGGACCGCCGGCGCCTCGATCGGTCTCGGAGGGGCGTGGGGCGCTCGCGCCCGGAGCAGCGCCCACAACGCGGCCAGCGAGATCGCCAGCAGCAGGCAAAAGGCGACCAACAGCAGGAGCGCGAACGGGCGAGGGCGGCTGGCGGCCGGCGGGCGACGGATCAGGGCATCCTCCAGCGCCGGGATCAGTTCCTCCCAGGAGCGAAAACGCTTTTCCGGCGGCTTGGCCAGGAGGCGGTCGAGCAGCGCCAGCGTACGCGTGGAAACGGCGGGGTTCCACCGCCGAACATCGGGATACGGCTCGGTCAATTGTTTTTTCAGGATGACGCCGACCGGTTCGCCTTCGAAAGGGATTTGCGCGGTCAGCATGCTCCAGAGCGTGGCGCCGAACGAGTAGAGGTCCGAACGCGGATCGAGCGGGCGTCCGGACGCCGCCTCGGGACTCATATAGTTCGGCGTGCCGACGATGCTGCCGGCCCGGGGCGGTCCGTCAGTCTGGGCGTCCAACGTTTGCGCCAGGCCCAGGTCGGTCAATCGCGGCTCGCCGCGCGGGTCCAACAAAATGTTGGCCGGCTTGATATCGCGGTGCAGCATGCGGTGCTCCGACCACGCGTAGGCGAGCGCGTGCGCCAATTTCAGCGCCACGCGGAGCGCGGCCGTTTCCGTCATCGGCCCCTCGGCGCGCAGTCGCTCGTGCAGCGTTTGTCCGGGCACATAGGCCATCGCGAAGTACAGCACGCCATGATCCTGGCCCGCCTCGTAGGCGGCCACGAGGCCGGGATGATCGAGTCGCGCGGCCAGCCGCACTTCCTGAACGAAGCGGTCCGAGATGGTCGCGTCGGCCGCCATGGCCGCCGGCAGAATTTTCAGCGCGACCGGGCGATCCATGGAGAGCTGCCGGGCGAGAAAAACCCGCCCCATGCCGCCTTCGCCGATCTGCTTCTCGATGCGGAACCCCCCGACGGTCGCGCCGGGCCCGACCGCGGCCGCCGGCACGTCGAGCGCCGCGCCGCAGGCCGGGCACGCGATGCGCTCGCCCGCCCGAACCGCTTCGATCTCGAGCCGGACGCCGCACTTTCGGCATGGAAAGGTGATGAGCACGGGGCCTATATACCAGAAAGGCAACGGCAACGGCAGCAGTTCCGCAGCAAAGCGCGGACGATAAATACGAATTAATAGTGTCCGATCGGACATGATTTTGCGTGCGGCGGGGAAATCCCACAGCCGGCGTTGATGGGGGGTGACGGGCGGACTGGACGCTCGGGCAGGGCCGCCGTACATTATCCGACCATTTTTCA
>CALGXT010000191.1 GCA_937935255.1 uncultured bacterium
GCCGAGAAATTCTTCGACG
Source organism: uncultured bacterium (assembly GCA_937935255.1). Classification (GTDB taxonomy): domain Bacteria; phylum Verrucomicrobiota; class Kiritimatiellia; order PWTM01; family PWTM01; genus CALGXT01. The sequence goes on from CALGXT010000191.1 coordinate 20, forward strand.
CCTTCAAAACCGAACAGGGCCAATATCGCTTGCGCACGGCCGATGCGGAGAGCGTACGGGGCCGTTTCTTCCTGGGTTTCGCCGCGCTCGTGCTGCGCGCCGAACTCGAACGACGAATGCGGGCGGCCCGGCTGCACAAGTCCCTGACCGTCGCCAACCTCCTCGACGAACTCGGCAAAGCCAAAACGCTCGTCACCCGCAGGGGCAACCGTATCCTGCTGGAGGTCTCGAAAAAACAACGCGATCTGCTCGCCGCCCTGAAGCTCCCTCCATTGGCCTAGCTATCATGGTTTTGGGATTTTAGGTCATTATTGCCCGGACCTGCTCGTTTGCGGACACGCGCCCCAGGGGGACGAGCCTCTGAAAACCCGATCGCGAACATTAGGAAAAAGGCCTTTTCCAAGGCTTGGAAACATTCCGAGGGCGATCTTCCAAGGCTTGGAAATGCGCAGCGAATTGAAAAGACCGGCATCGCATTGTATCCTGAACCCTTTCCGAAATGAGGCATTCACCATGAAACTAGTCGTGATCGGCGGAGTAGCGGGCGGGGCTTCCGTGGCGGCGCGAGCCCGGCGGCTCGACGAGGCGGCGGAAATCGTCGTCCTCGAGCGCTCGAATTACGTTTCGTTTGCGAATTGCGGCCTGCCCTACCACATCGGCGGCACGATCGCCGAGCGGGAACGGCTGCTGTTGCAGACACCGCAAAGCCTTCGTGATTCGCTGAACCTCGACGTACGCACCGGCCACGAGGCGATCGCTATTGATCGCGCCGCCAAAACGGTGCGCGTTCGTGAACTGGCGACGGGGCGCGAATACACCGAATCCTATGACAAGTTGGCGCTGTGCCCCGGCGCAACACCGCTGCGCCCGCCGCTGCCGGGGCTGGATCACCCCGCCGTCCGCGTGCTTCGAAACATCGAAGATATGGATGACATCAAGCGCCGGGTGGACGCCGGCGCGAAATCGGCGGTGATCATCGGCGCCGGGTATATCGGCGTTGAGATGGCCGAGAATCTGCGGGATCGGGGCATCGCCGTGGACCTGGTTGAATTGGAGCCGCAAGTCATGCCGCCGTTGGACCGGGAAATGGCCGCGGCCATCGAGGAGCACTTGCGGGAGCATGGCGTCCGGCTGCACTTGGGCACGGCGGCGGCCGCGGTGCGCGATGCGGGCGGCCGCGCCGCCGTGGAGCTGCGCAACGGCCGCACGATCGAGGCCGATCTCGTGATGCTTTCCGCCGGTGTGCGGCCCGAGACGACGCTCGCGCGCGCCGCGGGGCTGGAAATCGGCCCGCGCGGCGGCATTCGCGTGGATGCGCACCTGCGCACGTCCGATCCGGATATCTACGCGGCGGGCGACGCCGTGGAAGTGGCGCACACGGTCTTGCCCGGCGAATGGCTCATTCCGCTGGCGGGACCCGCCAACCGGCAGGCGCGCGTCGCGGCGGACAATATTTGCGGGCGCGACTCGACCTACGAGTCCACGCAGGGCACCGCGATCGTCAAGGTCTTCGAGCTCACCGCCGGCGCGACCGGCGCCTCCGAGAAGCAATTGACGCGGGCGAACCTGCCCTACCGCAAGATTTACATCCACCCTTCCGATCACGCGGGCTACTACCCCGGCGCCGCGCCCATGCACATCAAGCTGCTCTTCGCGCCAGACAACGGCCGCATCCTCGGCGCACAGGTGTGCGGATTCGACGGCGTTGACAAGCGGCTCGACGTCTTCGCCACCGCGCTGCGCGCGGGGCTGACCGTCTTCGATCTCGAAAAGCTGGAGCTCGCCTATGCGCCGCCGTACGGCTCCGCGAAAGACCCGGTCAACATGGCCGGTTTCGTCGCCGCCAACGTTTTGCGCGGCGACCTGAAGCTCTGGTACGCGGAGGAATGGCCCAAAAGCGTCGAATCCGCGTTCATCGTTGACGTGCGCAGCCCGGCCGAATACGGCGTCTGGCATCTGCCCGGCGCGGTCAACATCCCGCTGGGCGCGCTGCGGGCGCGGCTGGGACAACTGCCGAAAGATCGCCCCATCCGCCTGTATTGCAAGGTCGGTTTCCGCAGCTACCTGGCGTACCGCCTCTTGAAGCAGCGCGGTTTCGAGGATGTGGCCACGCTGGCGGGCGGAACGACCACCTTCCGCGCCTGGCATCGCGAGGTGGAAACGCCCGAGACCGACGGGCCGGCGACCGAATTTTATGCCGAGGAGGCCGCGACCACGCTCGTTGCCGCAACCGCCGCCGCGCCCGGCACGGGGCGGATCGTCGAAGTGGACTGCGCAGGATTGCAATGCCCCGGCCCCATCCTGCGGCTGAAACAGGAAATGGAAAAGTTGACGCCCGGCGACACACTTCTCATGCGAGTCAGCGATCCCGGTTTCGCCGCCGACGTGAAAGCCTGGTGCGCGGGTACCGGCCATACGCTGGTCGAGGTCGCGCGTCGCAACGGACTCCTTGAAGCGCGCATTCGCAAAGAGCGGCCCTCGGCGGTCCCGACGACGAGCGCTACGACCGCCGCCGCTCCGCCCCATCGGAAGACCTTCGTCGTTTTCTCCGGCGATCTCGACCGCGTGTTGGCGGCCTTTGTCATCGCCAACGGAACGCTGGCTATGGGCGGCGAGGTTTCGATGTTCTTCACGTTCTGGGGCTTGAACGCGCTACGCAAGCCCGCGCCGCCGCCGGTGAAGAAAGATTTTATCTCGCGCATGTTTGGCGCGATGCTCCCGCGCGGCGCGGCCAGGCTCAAGCTTTCGCAGATGCACATGCTCGGCGCGGGCACGGCGATGATGCGGGGCTTGATGCGAAAGAAGAACGTCCCCTCGCTGCCCGAAATGATCGAAACGGCGCGGCGCGGCGGAGCGAAACTGATCGCCTGCACGATGTCCATGGAAGTCATGGGCTTGCGCCCCGAAGAGCTGCTCGACGGCATCGAATTCGGCGGCGTCGGAGCGTTTCTTGGCGACGCCGATCGCTCCCGGGCGACCATTTTCATTTGAGATAATTTCGCATTGTCGGCGGATACGGCAAGGGACGCTGACGCGAAGCGAAGTGGGTCGGCGGGATCGAACCACTCGTCCCACCGGGGGTGGACTTCCACAAATACCAGAAAACTTTCGAGGAAGGCGTCCTCCTTCGACGGCGCAGGCAACGGGATATCTCGCCCCGTTGAATTCATCGGCTCACACTTTGCAAAGTGTGAGCCGTTTCCGAGGCGGATCGAGGACTCGCCTCGCCCCGCGAGGCGGGGAGCGATGCCGGCCTCGCCGTAGCGCGAAGCGCGGAGGCGGGCGACGCCGCTTCAACTACGCGGGCGCGCCGAGAGCCGGAGGAAGAGCAAAGCTTTTCGC
>CALGXT010000192.1 GCA_937935255.1 uncultured bacterium
CGAGACATGGAACAGCGAAGCGAGCGCTTCATTCGCGCGATCGAATCGGAGACGCGCTTCGGCGTCGGCGCCTCTTTTCGGGAGCGCCGCCAACATCCGGTAATGGACGAAGATTGGAGCGTCTCGCCGGTCACGCGCGAACACCGGGATCGCGCGTGGGCGCAACTCGGCACGAGCGGCAGCGGAAATCACTTTGTCGAGTTCGGTATTTTCGAACCGCTCGATCCGGCGTTGGGCGTGGAGGCCCGGCCGCAGGTCGCGCTGCTGAGCCACAGCGGCAGCCGCGGCACGGGCGCGGCGGTATGCGAACATTACAGCCGCATCGCTCAGCGGCGCCATCCCGAACTCGACCGAGACTCCCGGCATCTGGCCTGGCTCGATTGGGACGATGCGGAGGGGCAGGAATATTGGGCCGCGATGGAACTGATGGGCCGTTACGCCGCCGCCAATCACGCGTTGATTCACGAACATATCGCGCGCCGCCTCGGCGCGCGGGCGCTGTTCGGTATCGAGAACCACCACAACTTCGCCTGGCGGGAGCGGCGCCTCATCGAAGGACGCGAGCGCGAAGTCATCGTCCATCGCAAGGGCGCCACGCCGGCGGCGGCGGGCGTGCTCGGCATCATTCCGGGTTCGATGGCGACGCCGGCCTTCCTGGTGCGCGGACGGGGAAATCCCGCATCGCTGAACTCGGCGGCCCACGGCGCGGGGCGGCGAATGAGCCGCACGCAAGCGCGAAAAGAACTCCGGTGGGAGAAGTTGCGCGCCCTGCTGCGGGAGCGCGGCGTGACGCTGCTCTCCGCCGGACTCGACGAATCGCCGGAAGTTTATAAGGACATCGAAACGGTCATGGCGCAACAGGCGGATCTGGTGGAAATTGTCGGCCGCTTCACGCCCCGCATCGTGAAAATGGCGGGGCCCGGCGAACGGCCGGAGGACTGACGCCGTCGGCTCTCGCCGTGTATCACACTTCGCGAAGTGTGATACACCCCCCCGGCGATGCCGGTGTGCGGTCGTGGAAAAGCCCGGCGGGGGCGCGCGAGAATCCCCCAAAGACCCCGCCGGGATCGCCCCGGCGGCGAAGGCGATGGGATTGCCGGCGCCCGCCGGCGGACAACACTTGCGCGAAGCGTGGTTTTCCATTCGCGCTCGCGCTCCCCCAAAAACGACGATCGGCGGGGAGCGCGGCCGGGCGAGCCGCCCGGCCCTACCCGGCGCGAAAGGCAAGACACGCCCGCGCGGAAACCTTATTCGCTCCACCCTGCCGCCGCGAACGATAGAAGGCCTCCGAAAAAAGCGAAGCCGAATGACGGCGAATTTTATAGCGCGCTCGCGCGCCCGCCGGGCTTGGAGGCTTCGAACAATTCCGGCAGGTCTCCCCAGCGGCTCTCCGGGTCCGCCCCGATGCGCGCGATCGTCCGTTCGAATGCCGCCCATTGCTCCTCGGCGATCATTTCGTAGGAGTGCCCCCAAAAGTAGAAGACCCCGCCGGACTTGGCTTTTTCGTAGCGCGCCCAGAAATCCGGGGCGAGAAAGTGGCAGGAGGGATGAAACTCCATCGGATCCGACGGCGGGAAGGGATGCGGAACGCTACCGACCGTCCGCGCATACCCATGCCCGGTTTCGCGAAGCAAGGCCTTCACGGTCTCGTTGTACGTGCCGAAGGGATAGGCAAAGCCCCGCACGGGGCGCCCGAAGAATTGCTCCAGACGGTCGCGGCCCTCCTGAATTTCCCGCCGCGCCGCCTCCACGGGAATTTGATCGAGATGCGGATGCTGGAGCGAATGATTCGCGATGGTGAAACCGTCGTACACCGATCTCATCTCATTCCACCCCAGCCAGGAGACTTGCGTGCCTCTATACCTCCATCCCGGCCGGCGATGCGCCTCGTACAGACCGGCATTCAGATTGAAAGAGGCCCGCGCGCCATAGCGGCGCAAAATATCCGCCAGGCGCGCGTCCGTCGTCACGCCGTCGTCCCAGCATTGCGCCACGATCATCGGAAGCTTCATGGGGCGTCATTTCTGTGCGCCGGAGGCCGTGTTGTAAAGCGCAATCCTCCCGCGCGCCCGCCGGGCGCCGCCGCCGTACGATCGGCGTCGCGCGGCGCGCGCTTGCGCCGGATGCGCGCGGCCCGTACATTCGCCGCATGCCCCTGAGCGCTTCCATGCGGCGAAGGTTGCCGCGCGCGCTGATCCTCCTGCTCTGGGCCGCGCTGATGGCGCGACTCCTCGCGCAGGAGGTGTTCCCCGGCTTTTGGCGCACCCGCCTGGCCGGTTACCGCGACCGCTTCGCCGGCGGCCCTCCGTTGGCCGAGCAATGGCTGCGCATCCGCGTGCAAGACACCCCGGTCGGCTACAGCCACACCCGAATAGATTTTCGGACCGAGGACGGCCGCGATCGCATCCTCGTCGAGAACCGAACCTTTCTTCATCTGGCGCTGCTCGGCCAGACCCGCGCCCTCGCCGTCGTCTCCTCGGCCGAGCTCGACGGCGAACACCGGCTTCAGCGTTTCGAAATGCAACTGGAGAGCGCCCCGTATCGTTTCCGCGCCGAGGGGCGCCGCGCCGCCGGCAACCGTTTCGAGATCGGCATCGAAACGCCGGCGTTGCGGGAATCCCTTTCGGTCGCCATCCCCGATGACGCCATCCTGTATTCGCCCCTCGGCGAGCTCGCGCTGGCGCGGCTGGCGCCGGGGCGCTCGCTCCGGTTGCGCGTATTCGACCCCGTTTCCCTTTCGACGGCCGACCTCGTTCTGCGAGCGCTTCGCCGAGAGGAGATCGAACTCGACGGCGAACGCCGCGCGGCGACGCTGGTGCTGACGGAATATCGGGGCCTGGAAATCCGATCCTGGATCGCGCCTGACGGCCGCGCGCTTCGGCAGGAGACCCCATTCGGCTGGACGCTGGAAGCCGCCGCCCCGGAAGCGGCCCTGGCGGCGGCGCGCGCGCGCCGCGCCGCGCCGGAAATCCTCACGCTCGCCGCCGTCCCCATCGCCGCTGGCGCGCCGCCCGATCTCGACGCGCGCGCGCTGTGGGTCCGCCTTTCCGGCGCGCCGGCGCTCGCGCGGCATCCCGATTTCTTTCCGCGACAGACCGTAATCGCGCGCGAGGCCGACGCGCTGACATTGCGATTGATCGCCGCGCCGGAGCGGCTCGCGCCGGAGGGCGGCCTGACGCCCGAGCAACGCCGAAAATGGCTGGAAGCGACACCTTTCGTGCCCTCGGATCATCCAGAAATCCGTCGGCAGGCCGAAGCGATCGCCGGCGGCGCGCACGCGCCGCTCGCCGCCGCCGAGGCGTTGAACGAGTGGCTCTACCGCCACATTCGAAAGACGCCCTCCGCCGGCCTGCCGTCGGCGCTGGACGTTTTGCGGGAACGCGAGGGCGATTGCAACGAGCACACCTATCTCTTCGTCGCCCTCGCCCGCGCGCTCGGCATTCCCGCGCGCATCTTCGTCGGACTCGTTCCGCACGACGGCGCGTTTTATTATCACGCGTGGCCGGCGGTATACGCCGACGGCTGGATCGAATTGGACCCCACGCTGGGCCTCCGCCGGGTCGGCGCCGCGCACATCGCGCTGGCGGAGGGCGAGTTCGAGGGTCAGATGGCGCTGGCCGGCCTGATCGGGCGGCTGCGCGCGGAGGTGCGGGATGCATCCGGCGATTGAACTGGACGACGCGCGCAAGACCTTCGGAACGCTGCGCGCAGTGGATGGACTCACCTTGCGCGTGCCCCGCGGGGAATTGTTCGGCTTTCTCGGCCCGAACGGCGCCGGCAAGACGACGACGATCAAAATGCTGTGCGGTCTGCTGCGGCCCACGGCGGGCCGCGTGCGCGTGGCCGGCTTCGATCCGATCGCCGAGGGGGCGGAAGCCCGGAAACGCATCGCGTATATCCCGGACAGCCCTTTCCTGTATGAGCGGCTGACCGCCGCAGAGTTCTTCGAGTTCGTCGGCCGTCTGCACGGAATTCCGTCGCGCCGCATTGCGGAGGAGCGCGAACGGCAGTTCGCGCTGTTCGATCTCGCGGACGCCGCCGACACGCTGGTGCGGGAGTTCTCGCACGGCATGCGCCAGCGCTTGATTTACGCCGCGACTTTTTTGCGCGATCCGGAGGTGTACGTCGTGGACGAACCGTTCATCGGCCTCGACCCGCGCGCGATCCGCCTCATCCAGAACCTGCTGCGCGAGCGGGTCAATGCCGGCGCGACCGTTTTCCTGACCACACACATCCTTGCGCTGATCGAGGATTTTGCGGACCGTATCGGCATTCTCCAACGCGGGCGGCTCGTCGCCTGCGGCACGATGGCGGAACTCCGCGTCCACTATGGCGCGGATCGGCGGCTGGAGGACGTCTTTTTCGACCTCACGGAGGGCGGCTGGTGAGCGCTGCCGCCCACGACGCGCCCGGGGGCGGAACGGGGCCGTTGTTCTTCGCGCTGACGCGCTCCGGAGCGAACGCGGTCAAACTCCTGCGCCGTCAATCGCGCCTGAAACTGGCGGTGGTGGGCGTATTCGCGTTCGCGTTGCCGGTGATCTTTTATGCGGTGTTCCTGTATGGACTGCGTTTCCTCACGGCGCTGGGCGGCATCGGCTTGATGTTGCTGCGGCCGCTGTTCTCGCTCTTCTTCCTCGGACTGGGCGGGCTGCTGGCGTTTTCGGCGTTCGCGACGGCCTTTCCGGCGCTCTTCCGATCGCCGGAGGTCGAAATGTTGCGCGCCGGCCCGAGCCGACCGGAATCGGTGCTGTTTTTCAAATGGATCGAGACGTCGCTGATCAGTTCCTGGGCGTACTTCTTTATTGTGCTGCCCTTCGCGGCCGCCTATGGAAGCCATGAGGGTTATGCCATTCGGTTCATCGCGGCGACGCTGGTGTTTTCGATCCCGTTCGTCTTGTGGTGGTCGGCGGCGGGGCTGCTGGCGTGCGTGGCGGCGGCGCGCCTTCTGCCGCGCGGCCGGTGGTTGCGCGCGATTCCGGCCGCGCTCGCGCTGGCCGCGGCGGCGCTGTTCTGGCGCGCGCGCCCGGCCGCGGGCGACACGGGCGGCGAGTTGACGCAGTTCCTGCAACGCCTCGCGCCCGGGCTTCGGATTTCCTCGCATCCGCTCTGGCCCAGCGCATGGTTCGCCGAGGGCATCCTGGCGGCGGCGCGCGGCGCCTGGGCGCGGGCGGCGGAATTGTGGTTGCGGCTGGCTGTGAACGCGCTGGCGGCCGGCCTGGCGATAGAATGGACGGCCCGACGCCTGCTGCCGGGAACCTGGCTGCGCGTGGCGGACGCCGCGGGCGGCGCGCGCCGCCCGGCGCGCCGCCGGCGGGCGCGGGGCCTTTCGCTCCCCGGCCTGCCGGCGGACCTCGCAGCCCTAGCGGGCAAGGACGCGCGGATGTTGCTGCGCGACCCGGTGCAATGGGCGCAGGGGCTTTTCTTCTTCGTGCTGCTGGCGATCTATTTCCTGAATCTTCGGACGCTGCGGTACGACGAGATGAGCCCGCTCTGGCGCGACCTGATCGCGTTCCTCAATCTTTTCAGCGTGGCGTCGGTCGTTTGTTCCTTCGCCTCGCGCTTCGTCTATCCGCAACTGAGTCTCGAGGGCCACGCGATCTGGATCGTGGGACTCTCGCCGGGCGGCATCCTGCGCGCCTATGCGGTCAAGCTCGCGGTCGCCGCCGGCGGGCTGGTCGGCATCGCGACCGGGCTGACGGCGATTTCCGCGCGGATGCTGCGGGTGGGGCCGGCGACCGCCGGAACGGCGACGGCGCTGGCCGCCGGACTGGCGCTGGCCGCCGCCGGCCTTTCGACGGGTCTGGGCGCGGTTTTTCTCGACCTGCGACAACGCAACCCCACGGCGATCGTTTCGGGTTTCGGCGGAACGCTCAACCTGTTGCTGAACCTCGGCCTCATGTTCGTCGTTGTGGCGCCCGCCGGCGCGCTGTTCTATTATCGGCACGCGTTCGATCTTCCGCCGGATTCTTTCCGCCACGCGCTCGCGGCGATTCTTTCGGCCGCATTGGCGCTCTGCCTGGGCGCGGCGCTGACGGGCGCGTCGTTGGGGCGGCGGCGCCTTCGGCAGCGCGAATTTTGAGGCGAGAAAGGCTCCGCGGCGGCACCGAACCCCGGCGTATGAAGGACCTGTTTGGGAATACTTTGGCGGAATTGCGCTCCATCGCGGCGCGACTGGATTTGCCGCCCTTCGCGGCGCGGCAGATTGCCGACTGGCTGTATGCGAAAGGCGCGGCCGATTTCGCCGGCATGACCAATCTGCCCCGCGCCGCACGCGAGCGGCTCGCCGCCGAATACACGATCGGACGAGCCGCGCCGGCGCGCCGGGCGGAATCCCGGGATGGCACGCTGAAATACCTTTTCCCCGCCGGCGAGAACGGCTTCGTCGAAACCGCCGTGATCCCGGACGGCGAACGGCGGACCCTTTGCCTTTCGACGCAAGTCGGCTGCCGGCGCGCCTGCCGGTTCTGCGCGACGGGCCGGCAGGGGTTTCACGGCCAGCTCGGCGCCGGCGCGATCCTCAATCAATACGCCTCCTGTCCCGAACGCGAGCGCATCACCAACATCGTCTTCATGGGCATGGGCGAGCCGTTGGACAACCCGGACGCGACGCTCGCCGCGCTCGAGGTCTTCACCGCCGACTGGGGCTATGCGATGAGTCCGACACGACTGACCGTCTCGACCGTCGGCATCCGACCCGCGTTGGGCCGCTTGATCGCCGAAAGCCGCTGCCATATCGCGCTGAGCGTCCACTCGCCCTTCCCCGAGGAGCGACGGCGGCTCGTTCCGGCGGAAGCCGCCCACCCCATGGCCGCGGCGATCTCCGAACTGCGCGAGGCGCGCATCGGCGGGCAACGGCGCGTGATGATCGAATACATCCCCTTTGCGGACTATAACGATTCGCCGCGGCACGCCGCCGCCCTCGCGCGGCTGCTCCGCGGCCTGCGATGCCGCGTCAATCTCATTCCCTTCAACGCGATTCCCGGTTGCGATCTCGCGCCGACCGACCCCGCGCGGATGGCCGCGTTTCAAGCGGAACTCGAACGGCGCGGATTCGTCGCCACCATCCGCAAATCGAAAGGCGCCGACATCGCGGCGGCCTGCGGACTGCTTTCGACGGCGAAAACGACGCCCGGCGCTGGAGGGAAATAATTGCGTTTTTTTGTTATTTTTCTATTGCATTTCGTTTGAAGCTCGTTAGTTTCATCAGCGTCAATGCGTCGGGGGATCGCCGCCGTGCGGCGACCGAGTCGAAGTACAGAAGGAGATGAGCATGGCTCAGACAATGACGAAGACGAAGATCATCGCCGCGCTGGCCGAAACCGCGGAAATCACGAAAAAGCAGGCGGCGACCGCTCTCGATGCCCTGGTGGGCCTCGCCTACAAGAACGCGAAGAGCGGATTCACGATTCCGGGTCTCGGCAAGCTGGTGCTGGTGCACCGCAAGGCGCGCATGGGCCGCAATCCGAAGACGGGCGAGACGATCAAGATTCCCGCGAAGAAAGCGGTCAAGTTCCGCATCGCCAAACAGGCGAAGGACGCCATTCTTCAGCAGAGATAAAGTTTCGCGTTCGTATAGCGCATGGACGATCGCGGCCCCCGCGGGCCGCGATCGTCTTTTCCCGGGCACGGCGTTCGGCGCGAAGGCCGTTCCGTTTCGGTATTACGCCTTGACATTGCGGGGCGCGCCACTATCCTTGCCCGGCTCCAACAGAGGAAAGCCATCGAACCATGCAACCCACATACAGACCTTCCCGCATCAAGCGGAAACGCACCCACGGTTTTCGCAAGCGTATGGCGACGGCGGACGGGCGCAAGGTACTCTCCGCGCGCCGGCGCAAGGGCCGCAAGCGCCTGACGGTTTGACCGGCGGAGGCCCGCGGATGAGCGCGCGACCGCCGCCGGACGATTCCGGCGCCGGCGCGTGCCGGCGGCGGCTCGGGCGCGCGCAGCGCCTGCGGTCCCCCCGGCTCTTCCGTGAAGCCTATGATGGCGGCCGGCGGGCGATCGGACGCTGGATGGTGTTGTGGGTCAGGAGCGGGCCGGATGCCGCGCGGCGGCTCGGCGTGGTCAGCAGCCGCCGGGTGGGCGGCGCGGTGGCGCGGAACCGCGCGCGCCGACGTTTGCGCGAGGTCTTTCGACAGCATCGCGACCGGCTGACCGACGAGGCGGATGTCGTGCTCGTCGCCCGCGCGGGCTGCGGCGAGGCGCCGTGGAACGAACTGGTCGAGGAGTTCTTGCGGTTGGCGCGCCGAGTCGGTATCGCCGGAAACTCCCGGCCGTGAAATCGGAGATGATGAGGCGGCTCATAGAAACACTCGTGCGCGCCTACCAACTGGCGCTTTCGCCGTTGCTGGGATCGAGCTGCCGTTTCGAACCCTCCTGCTCGAACTATTGCATCGAGGCCGTGCGAGCGCACGGCGCGTTGCGCGGACTTTGGTTGACCGCGCGCCGATTGAGCCGCTGCCATCCGTTTCACGCCGGCGGTTATGATCCCGTTCCGCCGGTTCGGAGAGGCGCCGAGGCGGTCGGACATATGGAAGAAAGGGCTTCATGAACCGCAAAGACCTCCCGATCGTCGTCGCGCTGGCGGCTCTCCTGCTGGCGTGGCCGCACATTGACCGCTGGATCGTCCGAACTTTCTATCCCGAACGGCTGAATCCTCCCGCCCTTGAAACGTTTGAAAAACCGCTGGATTCGCCGGAGAAAAAGCTCTCGCCCGACGAGACGGCGACGACAGAACAACGCCCGCCCGCCCTTCAAGCGCCGGCGGAAACCGTCAAGACCCCGGCGACGCCCGCCGCGGTCGCAGCCCCGTCGGCATCCGCCGACGACCCGCCGGCGACGGTTCCCGAGCGGCGCTTCACGCTGCGCAACGATCGCGCGGAATATGTGTTCTCGTCCCGCGGGGCGGCGCTGGTCGAGGCGCGCCTGCTCGAATATCGCGGCGCGCCTCGGCGCGACAGCCCGCCGGTGCGTTTCGAGTTCACGGAAGCGCCCGCGCTGGTCTGGCAGGGCGTTCCCGGCGCCGGAGTCGAACACGACTTCGCGGTGGCGGAGGAACCTCAAGCCCGCCGCCTGCGCTTCGAACGGCGAACGGCATCCGGGCGGACCCTCGTCCGCACCGTCGAGCTCGATGACGGCTTCCTGCTGCGCATTCGCGACGAATGGTCGCCGCCGCTGCCGGAAGACGCCGAATCGCCGCGGCTGACCTTGGGCGAAATGCGGAATCTGCCGGGCGAAACACTGGCCCGCGGCTGGGTGACGCTCGGCGTGGACACCCTCTCGCCGGGCAGCGAAGGCGTCCGGTTCTGGGGCCGCGACTTCGCGGGATTCTTCACGCGCGACCAGAAAGCCGCCGGCGCCGCCCGCCCGCGAGAGGAGATCTCCCGCGCGCTGCCCGATTCCGGCGCGCCACTGCATTGGGCCGCGGTGAAGAACAAGTATTTCGCGCAGATTCTGCGGCCCGAAAGGGGCGCGGACGCGATCGAAACCCGCATCCGCCGCGCGGTGACGCCGGAGGAGCGGTCGAATCCGGCGTATCGGCCTCGCGTGGAAATCGAGAGCGTCGCAGCGGCGGTTCGTTTTCCCGCGCGCACGGCGGAAGCCGGAGCGGCGACGGAGCGGCGCGAGATGGAGTTCTATTTCGGCCCCAAGAAATTTTCGGAGCTTCAGCGCCTCGCCCACCGCCAGGCCGACATCATGGAGTTCCGGCGCCTGCCGGCGATCGCGAAGCTCTTGCTTCGGACACTCGTATTTCTATACGGGCTGATTCCGAACTACGGGATCGCGATCATCCTGCTTACGATCCTGATCCGTCTCGTTTTCTGGCCGATCACCCGCAAGGGCGCGCAGAGCATGCGGCGCATGCAGGAAATCCAGCCGCTCGTTCAGGAAATCCGGACGCGCTACAAGGACAATCCGCAGCGCCAGCAGAAGGAGATCATGGCGCTCTACAAGGAGCACAAGGTCAATCCGATCGGCGGCTGCCTGCCGATGCTGATCCAGATTCCGGTCTTCATCGCGCTCTTCGATGTGCTCGGCGGCGCGATCGAGCTGCGGTTCGCGCCGTTCCTGTGGATTCGCGACCTGAGCGAACCGGAGAACTTGTTCCCCGGCCTGTTGCCCTTCGGCCTGTCGCTGAACCTGCTGCCGTTGATCATGACCGCGACGCAAATCTGGCAGCAGAAACTGACGCCGCAGGCCGGCGATCCGTCGCAGCAAAAGATGATGACGTTCATGCCGATCATCATGCTCGTTTTCTTCTACAACTTCGCATCGGGCCTGGTGTTGTACTGGACCACGAGCCAGGTATTGATGATCATTTCGCAGCTGTATCAGCGTCATTTCGTGAAGCCCAAGGCTTTGGCGAAACCGGCCTGAGGGTCACTCCGCGCGGACGCGCCTCCATGACCGCTCCCGATCCGAGCGTTTTGAGCATCGCCTTCACCGACCGGCGGTTGTGCACCCGCTGCGGGACGTGCGTAGGCGTGTGTCCCGAGGGCGCGCTTTCGGTGGACCCCGAGACGTTCTTCCCCGTGCTCGACGAGGCGAAATGCACCCGCTGCGGACTGTGCGCGAAGACGTGCCCCGGCGGGCGCCTCTCCTACGGCGATCTGACCGAGCTGACATTCGGCCACCGCAAGCCCACGCCGGGTTTCGACGGCCACGTGCTTTCTTCCGGCGTGGCCCACGCGGGCGATGCGGCGCTGCGCGAGGGCGGCGCGGGAGGCGGCGTGATCACCGCGCTGCTGGCCGATCAGCTCCGCCGCGGCGCGGTGGACGGCTGCATCGTCACGCGCATGATGCGCGACCGCCCCTGGCACGGCGAGCCGTACATCGCCCGCACCGTCGAGGAACTGCGCGAAAGCCAGCAATCGCGCTATATCGTCATTCCGCTCAACGCCATTCTCCAAACGATCCGCGAGCAACCCGGCCGCTACGCCCTCGCCGGACTGCCCTGCCACATCCACGGCCTTCGCCTCGCGGCGCAACGGTTGCCGTGGGTGCGGGAACGCATCCGACTGACGGTCGGCCTCTTCTGCGCCTCCGCCCTCGAACCCTATGTCGTGCGCGAACTGCTGGCGGCCCGCGGGCTCGACCCGCGCGCGGTGCGCGATGTGCGTTTCCGCGACGGCGACTGGCCCGGCGCTATTCGCGCGGTGATGAACGACGGGCGGCGCGTGCCGCTGCACCAGAGCAATTTCAAGGACGGCGCGATCAACTATCTGACCTACCTCTACATCCCGCCCCGTTGCGCGACCTGTATTGACGGGTCGTCCGAGTTCGCCGATGTCGCCGTCAGCGACGCCTGGACGCGGAATTCGAAGGGCGAGTACCTCTTCCGCGCCCACTCCCGGATGTTGGCGCGCACCCCGGCCGGCGCCGCGGCGGTCGCCGCCGCCGTCGCATCGGGCGCGCTGGTCTGGAAAGATGTTTCGAACGATCCGGCCTATCAGACGCACCGCCACCACACCCGAAAAAAACGCATCGCGGCCAACCTGCGCGCCGCGCGCCGCGCGGCGCGCGGCGGCGTGGCGCCGATCTACGATCGCCCGCCGCCGGAGGCGGCCTCCAAGGATCGGCTGCTGGAGCGCATCGAAACCGCCCTGATGGCCGTGGGGCGCGTCGGCTTCCTTCGCCGACCCCTGATCGCCTTCCTCACTTCCCGCTGGGGATTGCCGTTGATCCGGCTTCGGCAGCGGCTGAAAGAACGCCGCTATCGGGGTTCGGCATGAAACGCCCGATCCTGGGCTGGGCGGCGCGCGCGGCGGTCGCGATCGCGGCCATGGCGTGGCTGATTCGGAAGACCGCATGGGATGAGGTCGCCGCCGCCGCGGGGAAAATCACCGCGCCGGGGGTCGTCGCATTGCTCGCCTTGGCTGTGGCGCTGACACAGGTGAGCTGCCTCAAGTGGCGGCTATTCCTGCGCGCGCGCGGTCTGGAAGTTCCGTTGGGGCGGCTCTTCCGGCTCTATGTGATCGGCTACTTCTTCAACACTTTTCTTCCCGGCAACATGGGCGGCGATGTTGTGCGGAGCTATTCGCTCGGCCGCTCGCTGCGCAACCAGGCGGACGCCTTCGGCTCGGTGTTCCTCGAACGATACACCGGCTTCATCGCCATGATCGGGCTGGGCGTCGCCGCGGCGGCTTTGCGCCCGGAGATGGCGCGGACACTGACGATGCGAATTTTCCTCGCGGGCATGGCGGCGCTGCTGGTCGGCATGGTCGCCGCGTTGATCTGGGCGCCGCTGCAGCGGCTCTTGTGGCGGATGGTGGAGCGGCTGCCCGACGCCGGCGTGGGGCGGAAGCTGCGCCGGTTCCTGCAGGTGGTGTTTCATTTTCGGGAGCGGCCCGGCGTGCTGCTGCGCTCCATGGGGTGGTCGGTCGCTTTCCATGTGCTGACGGTGGTCAATGTCTGGGTCGCCTGCCGCGCGATCGCCGCGCCCGCGCCGCCGTTCGGCCTTGCGGTGGCGGTGCCGATGGCCTTGCTGGTGTCGAGCGTTCCGATTTCGCTCAACGCCATCGGCATCATGGAGGGCGCGTTCGTTTATTTCCTCGCCGCCGCGGGCCTTCCGCCGGCGGAGGGGATGGCGGTGGCGCTGATTATGCGCGCGAAGGCGCTGTTGATGGCGCTGGCGGGCGGCGCGTTGTTCGCGCTCGAGCGCAAATCGGAGGAGGCCTCGTGATCTGGCTGGACTGTCACTTTTTCGCGGAGTCGTTGGGTTTGACCACCGCCGTTTACGTTCTGTTGCCGCAGCGCGCGCGGGGGCAGATCGGCGCCGCGGGCGCTTCGTCCGCCGGCCCCTACCCCGCCGTGTACCTGCTGCACGGTCTTTCCGACGACCACACGATCTGGATGCGCCGCACCGCCATCGAGCGCTATGCCGACGAGCGCGGACTGGCGGTCGTCATGCCCGCGGTCGGGCGAAGTTGGTACCAGGACATGGCATCGGGGCCGCGCTACTGGACGTTCGTCGCCGAGGAACTGCCCGCGTTGGTCACGGCCTATTTCCCGATCGCGCGGCGGCGCGAGGACACCTTTGCGGCGGGGCTTTCAATGGGCGGCTACGGCGCGTTCCGGCTGGCGCTGGCGCATCCGGACCGCTTCGCGGCGGCGGCGAGCCTGTCCGGCGCGTTGGATATCGCCGCGCGCCATCGGCGCGGAATCGAGGCAAACGAGATCGTTAGCCGGACCGAAATGCGCTCGGTGTTCGGCGAGGCCGCCACGCTGGAGGGCGGCGAATCCGACTTGTTCGAACTCGCGCGGCGCGCGGCGAAATCGCCCTCGCGTCCACGACTTTATCAATACTGCGGCTCGAAGGATTTTTTGTACGACGATAACCTCCGCTTTCGCGACCATCTGCGCGGCCTCGATTTCGACCTCGCGTTTGAGGAAGACGACGGCGATCATTCGTGGCGGCACTGGGACCGCCAGATCGCGCAAGCGCTGGATTGGATGCGCCGTCCCTCCGCCGCGCCGTGATACGCGCGCCGCTCGCCCGGCTGTAAGGCGGCGATCCTTCGCGCCAAGCCCCGCGTGTCGTTTTGGTTTTCCAAGCCTTGGAAAGCGGAGGCGCTCCGCTTTCCAAGGCTTGGAAAATGGGCTCCTTCAGACCAGGTCGCAAGCCTCCGGCGGCATCCAGTGGGCGGGTTTGCCTTCCCACTTGATGTTGCAGCCGATGGGATTGGTCACCGGCGCGCTGATCGGCTTTCCGGCCAGATGCTCGGCAAGCGCGCGGTCAAGGTCATTGACCTTCATCCTGGAGGTGTCGCGGGGGCTGTCCACGCCCCGACCGGTGTAGATCAGCTTGCGCGCGCGGTCGAAGACGAAGAAATGAGGCGTGCGCAAAGCGCCATAGGCGCGGGCTACGGCCTGCGTCTCGTCGTAAAGGTAGACCCAGGGAAACTTGTGTTTCTTCATCCGCTCGACCATGTGCGGGAAGTCGTCCTCGGCATAGGTGTTCTTGCTGTTCGAATTGATCCCGACGAATTTCACGCCGCGCGGCTCGTATTTGAGCGCCGTCTGGCGGGTCACTTCGTCGGAACCGATGACATAGGGACAGTGATTGCAGGTGAAGAAAATCACCAGCGTGTCCGCCGTGTCGAAATCCGAGAGGCGGTAGCGTTTTCCGTCCGTCGCGGGCAAATCGAAGTCGGGGGCCTTCGATCCGATGGGCAAAGTAAATGGCATATTCGCTCCTGTTTTTTGGCCCTCAATGTAATGGATCATCAGTCTAATTTCAAATCACGCGCAGGAAAGCTGCCGTGTCGTTTCGCTCGACGCCCGGTTTGACAAATGGAGTTTTATATGGCGGAGCGATTTGAAATCGAAAAATCATGAAGTAAGGTTATAGAGTTGATATTCATTACGCGCTCATCGGGCGATGAGCCCGGATCGGAAAAAACATAGCCTATCCGCAAATCAAGTATGAACGGCTAGGCAAAACCCGCGACAGCGGAAAGGAGATGGCCTGTGAAGAAGGCGTACGCGATCTATCTGACGGTGTTCAGTCTAGCCATGATATCGCATGTTTGGGGCGCAAATGTGGATTTGGGCGGCGCGGGCAATACGGTTGCCGGGGCCGGCTCCCAAAACACCGTGGGCGGCGATACGAACACG
>CALGXT010000193.1 GCA_937935255.1 uncultured bacterium
GGGCCGGCCGCCGCGGCGCGGCGCGCGAACGCCCGGCATTTGCGATTGCGGCAACCTACGGCTTGATTTCGCCGCGCCGCGCCCTACGATGCAGCAATACGGCGATCACACGTGGGCGAGGGGAGAACAGAGGAATGATCAAACCGGAGGCGTTGACGCGGTGGACGGCGGAGAACGCCGCCGAGTTGTACGGGATTCGCAATTGGGGGGCGGGTTTCTTCGATGTCTCGGAGAAGGGGGAAGTGGTCGTTCGCCCCGGCGGGGCCGGATCGCGCGGGGTAAGCCTCATGGATATCGTCGCCGGGCTGGCCGATCGCGGCATCAATATGCCTGTGCTCGTGCGATTCGAGAATGTGCTGGAGGCTCGTCTGGCGGCCCTTCACGAAGCCTTCGCCAAAGCGATCCGCGACGCGGGCTATCGGGCGGAATACCGAGGCGTCTATCCGATCAAGGTCAACCAGCAGGCGCAGGTGGTGGATCGCGTGGTCACCTTCGGGCGGCGGTTCCATTTCGGGCTCGAGGCCGGCAGCAAGGCGGAGCTCGTGGCCGTGCTGGCGCACGTGGACGATCCCGAGGCGCTTGTGGTGTGCAACGGTTATAAGGACGAGGAGTTCGTGGATTTGGCGCTGCACGGGCAGAAGATGGGCGCCAGCGCCGTCCTCGTGCTCGAAACGCCGGCGGAGCTGGGCCTGATTCTGGAACGGGCGCGGCGCATGAAGGTGCGTCCGTTGCTGGGCTTGCGCGCCAAACTTTCCACGCGCGCCGGCGGCCATTGGAACGAGTCGGCCGGCGACCGCAGCGCCTTCGGGTTGACGCCGACGCAGATTATGGACACGGTGGACGCGTTGCGCGCCGAAGGCATGCTGGACTGTCTGAGAATGCTGCACTTCCACCTCGGCTCCCAGATTCCGAACATCCGCCATATCCAGAGCGGCTGCCGGGAGGCGGCGCGCATCTACGTCAACCTCGTGCGCGAGGGCGCCCCGATGGGCTTCTTCAACGCGGGCGGCGGCCTGGCGGTGGATTACGACGGCTCCCACACCAACTTCGCCAGCAGCAGCAACTACACGCTCGAGGAATACGCGGCCGACATGGTGGAAGTCTGCATGCGCATCTGCGACGAAGCCGGCGTGGCGCATCCGACGCTCGTCACCGAGTCGGGCCGCGCCCTCGTGGCCCACCATTCGGCGCTGCTGTTCAATGTGCTGGGCGTCTCCCGCTTCGTCGCCGGCGCGCTGCCCGCAAGCCTCCCGCCCGACGCGTGCGAAGAGCTGCGGAACCTGATGGACGTCGTCGCCAACCTCAAGGTGCGCAACCTGCAGGAGAGCTATCACGACGCCGTGTATTACCGCGACGAGATTCGCTCGCGCTTCGATCACGGCATGATTTCGCTGCGCGAGCGGGCGCTCGCGGACCGCATTTTCGGCAATATCATCGCCGCGATTCTGCGGGAAGCCGAGAACCGCAAGTACGTGCCCGACGAGCTGCAGGGCCTCGGCAACGCCATCGCCGACGTCTATTACGGTAACGTCAGCGTGTTCCAGTCGCTGCCGGACGTTTGGGCGATCGACCAGATTTTTCCCGTGATGCCGATTCATCGGCTGAACGAGTGCCCGACCCGCCCGGCGACCATTTCGGATATCACGTGCGACTCCGACGGCCGCATTTGCCGTTTCGCCGACCTGCGGGACGTCAGCCAGACGCTGCGGCTGCACGAGTTCGACGGGCGGCCGTACTATCTGGGCGTGTTCCTCGTCGGCGCCTATCAGGAGACGCTCGGCGATCTCCATAATCTCTTTGGCGACACCAACGTGGTCAGCGTTCGGATCGGGGAAAACGGCGAGGTCGCCTACGAACACGAATGCGAGGGCGATACCGTCGCGAGTGTGCTGAGCTATGTGGAGTACGAGACTCCGCAATTGATCGAGCGTCTGCGGGCGCGGGCGGAGCGGGCGGTGCGGGACGGGCGGATCAGCGCGCAGGAGCGGCGCGAGATCATGGACGCCTTCGAGGCGGGCCTTCGCGGCTATACCTACTTCGAAATGTGAGCGGCGCTCGGCGGCGACGCGGGTGGTCGGTATTCGCGGGCCTGCGGGAAAGAAGCTCGCGGCCTCCCGATCGGCCATGATCCCTCCCGCCGTCCGCGTGGCGACGAGGAATGGCCGTAAAATGGAGAATAAATTTTCTCCCGCCGCCGGTGGGCTCACACTTTGCAAAGTGTGAGCCCGTGATGATGGGGCGGGGGCGTCGTGCTGACGGCGCGCTCGGACGGACTGCGCGGCGCGCGCTTCCCTTTGGTGTCCCGGGAATGCGGCGGCAACGTCAAAAGGTTCAAGCGCTTGTTCAATCCGGCCCCTCTTCAACGGCCGCTTTCGGGTTATTCCGGCGTTGACGCCGCGGGTGGAAGCGACATAGCATATTGATTTGTCGCCTGTTGCGGCGGCGAAGGGAGAGATGAATGACCAAGCGTGATTTGGTGGTGCGCATCGCGAAAGACACCGGCCTCCTGCAAGTGGATGTCGCGGAGGTCCTCGAGCGGGTATTGCAGGGGATCATCGAAAGTCTGGAGAAAGGCGAGAGCGTCGAGTTCCGCAATTTCGGCGTTTTCAAAATTCAAACCCGAAAGTCCCGTGTCGGACGCAATCCGCATAAGCCGGAAAACACGGTGACGATTCCCGCGCGGCGCGTCGTGAAATTCAAGCCCGGCAAGATCATGCGCCGGAAGATCACGGGCGTCTGAGCATTTTCCGCATGAGCGCCGGCGAAACGCAGCCCTTGCCGGGCATGTCCGACCTTTGTGCGCCGGAGGTGTTCCTCTGGCAGCGAATCGAGGATGCCGCCCGTCGCGTATTTCACCGATACGGCTTTACGGAGGTGCGCACTCCGCTGCTGGAGCGCCTAAGCGTTTTCACGCGCGCGATCGGCGAGGGCACGGATGTCGTACAAAAAGAGATGTACACCCTTCAGGACCGCGGCGGGCGCGAAATCGCGCTGCGGCCCGAGGGCACGGCGGGCGTGTTGCGCTTCGCGGCCGACGGCGGCCCCGAGCGCGCGGAGGCGCGGCTGTATTATCTCGGCCCGATGTTCCGCGCCGAGCGGCCGCAAGCCGGGCGCAAGCGGCAATTCCACCAGATCGGCGCCGAGGCGCTCGGCCCGCCCGCGCCCGCGGCCGACGCGGAGTGCATCGCGTTACAGCTTCATGTGTTGAGGGAATGCGGGCTGGACGGTTTCGCGCTTCAGGTCAACACGCGGGGCTTGCCCGAGGAGCGCGCCGCGGTTTCCGCCGGACTTCGCGCCGCGCTGCAGCCGCGGGCGCACGAACTGTGCGAGGATTGCCGACGCCGGCTGGAAACGAATCCGCTGCGGACGCTCGATTGCAAGCAAGACGGCTGCCGCGCGATCGTCGCGGCGCTGCCGCCGGTGAGTTCCTTCATGGGCGAGGCGTCGCGCGCGTATCTCGATGAGACGATGCGGTTGCTCGACCGCCTTGAAATCCCCGCTCGGATCAATCCGTTGCTGGTCCGCGGCCTCGATTATTACATCCATACCGTTTGGGAACTGACGCACCCCGCGCTGGGCGCGCAGGACGCCTTGGCGGGGGGCGGGCGCTATCGGATCGAGGTTGGGGGGCGCGCGCTGGACGGCGTCGGTTTCGCCATCGGCATGGAGCGCCTCGCGCTCGCGCTGCAAGCCGCCGGCGTGACGCCGGACGCGGCGGCGGCGCGGCCCCGCGTCTGGCTCGCCGCCGCCGGCGCCGCGCAAACGAGCGATCTGCTCGTGCTCCTGCAGGCGCTGCGCAAGCGCGGCGTTTCCGCCGGCATGGACCTTTCCGGGCGCAGCATGAAAGCCCAAATGCGGGCCGCAAACCGCGCCGGCGCCCCGTGGGTGGTGATCCGGGGCGAGGCGGAAGCGTCGAAAGGCGTCTATTTGCTGAAGGATATGGCCGGCGGCGCGCAGCGGGAAATGGGTTTGGCGGAATTGCTTCAACACTTCACCGCGCCGTGAGCACCAGCAGGCGGCGCGCGCCGCCGGGCGCCGGGAAGCCGCCGAGAATCAAGGGCGTCTCGCCGGTCAGACGCACTTCGGTTTGCAAAAGAATCACGCCGTCCGATTCCACAAAAAGGGCCAGGCGATTTTCGTCGCCGGCGCAGCGCACCGTGAGGCCGGCGGCGAACGGCAGGGACTGCTCCACCGGCAACCGTACGGTTCGGCTCTCGAGCAGTTCGAATCGGCGATAGGGCAGGTTGCGCCGCAATAACGGCGCCACATCGCGCAATTCCGCCGAGGCGCCTTCGGTTTGGTTGGACGCCTGAATAAGACGGATCGTGAGGCGATCCGCGGCGCGCGCGCCCGACGCCGCCAGCGCCCAAAGCGCCAGAAGGGGAATCCAGCGGCGAAAGCCGCGTCCGAACGGTCGTTTGAAGTTCATCCCTCCACTCCTGCCGCCGGCGCATCGGCGGCGTCTATCCAGAGAATCACGGCAGCGGTTCGGTCGTCGCGCAGAATAAAAACGGGGCGGTCGCCGCCGCCCGCCGTGAGGGAGAGAATGGCGGGCGAAACGGCGCGCGTCGAAGGGGGCCGGACCGCAAGCGCGACGATCAGCGCCGCCGCCGCGCCGGCGACCGCCCATCCCGCGGCGCTTCGCGGCAGGGAACGAGCGGGCGCCGCCTCGATTTGCGGGGCGAGCGCCGCGCGCGCGCGGAAGTCCTCCCAAAAGGCGTCCGCCGGCCGCGCGGGCGGCGGGCCGTGGCAGCCGGCCGCGGCAATCCAACGGATTGTTTTTCGAGTCTTCATTCGGACATTTCCTCGGGCAAATCTTCAATTCCGGCGTCTTTCAATGCGGTTTTCAGTTTTCGTCGCGCGTTGAACAGCCGAGACATCACGGTGCCGATCGAGACTCCGACGGCGGCGGCGATCTCGGCGTAGCTGAAGCCGTCCACATACCGGAGCAGCAGAACCTGCCGGTGAGGAGCGGACAGCGTGTCGAGCGCGCGCTCTACGCACGCGGTCAGATCGCGCCGCGCGGCAATTTCGGCGGGCGTGTCCGCCGTGATATCGGGCAACGGTCGCGCCCGGCCCTCGTCGTCCGGCGCGTCCAACGGCTCGGCCCGGCGCACGTTCTCCGCGCGCAACACGTCCAGCGCGCGGTTCCGGACGATGCGCAAAATCCAGGTGGCAAGATTCGACCGCCCTGCGAATCCGGGCAGCGCCTTCCACGCCTGAATGAATGCGTCCATCGCCACATCCTCCGCGCGATCCGGCCCGACCCACCGGGCCGCGGCCGCGATGGCTTTCGGCCGCAACGGCTCGAAAAGCTCGGCGAATGCTTGCAAATCGCCGCCGCGCGCTCGGGCCAGCCGCGCCGAATCCTCGCGTCCTGGAAGGAAGACGTGCGACACGGCTCCAGTATTCGCGAAAAACGGCGATTCGTCGAGAGCGGCCCGCGATTCCCGCCCCGATCGTTCTCGTGGGGGGCGGCGGTAGGGGGCGACGGTGGTATAGACGCTTCGCCTCTCTGTTCAAAGGATGATGGCGCCTTGCGCGGTGAGTTCGGATCGAAGCCTTTGCACATCCACGGCGTGAATCGCGCAGGCGTCACGTACGGCGATCGCAGCGGCCACACCCGCGGCCTGACCCATCTGAGCGCAATTGATCATCACGCGCGCAGCGCCAAACGCCCCCTCGTCGGCATCGAGACAGCGTCCGGCGGCGATGACATTCACCGCGCCTTGCGGGATGAGCGAGCGAAACGGGATTTGGTAGAAAGTCGCCCGCTGACCGTCCGCCGGCGCCCAACGCCCCTCCTCCCGCCGTCCGTCAGCGCCCACGCGTACCTCGCGGCCGTCGAGGTAGCGAAAAACGACGCCCTCTCCGGCGCCGGAATGAAGGTCCACCGGATAGGTTCCGTTCGCAATCGCGTCGGGAAAACGCGCGCCATGCAGCAGTTCCGTTTCGGTCAGTTGGTGTACGCCGCGGATGTGGCGGGATTCCCGCTCGCCGATACGGGCCGGCAGCGCGACGAGACAAGCGTTTTCACAACCCGGCGCCCGCGCGCGGGCGATATCCAGTATCGCGCGTACCTGTCGCCGACCCTCCATCTCCGCGCGCGTCAAGTCGTCGGCATTGGCCACATCCGCGCCGTGGACCCGCGTGCCCGCGACCATGCGCAGGTCCGTGCCCGGAATCGGTGACGCCCACAAAAATCCCGGCGGGAGCGCGCCGGGAATTGCCGGATCGAAGACGCACGCTCTGAGTTTCTCTATTCCCGCCCCAAGGCCGGCGGCGATGAAACACGTTGTCGGCGGCTGTGCCGTAGGCGCCCGATAGGTGGGCAGACCGGCGCGGAACACGAGGGTCGCGTCGCCGGAGGCGTCCACGAAAACCCGAGCGCGAATGGCGCGGCGATCGGATTTGTCCTCGATGGCGACGGCCTCCACTTGGCCCGGTTTTTCGACAAACGCGCGGCAAAAGTGCGTATGCAGAAAGGGGCGGATGGTCGAATGTTCGCGCACCCATTCGTCGAGCTCGATCGCCAGTTCGGCGGGGGAAAAATAATATTGCCCATGCGCGTAGTTTCCGCGATCAATCACGGCATTTCGTTTCTTGAGTCGCTCGATCGTTTCTATGGCCAGTCCGCCGATGATTTCTCGCGCGCCGGTCGTGTCGAAACGGGGGTGCCAGACATTGACCAGGGAAGCGGTGGCCGTTCCGCCAAAGAGGCCGAGGGCTTCCACCAACGCCACGCGGCAGCCCATGCGCGCGGCGGCAACAGCGGCGAACACGCCGGTCGTGCTGCCGCCGATCACGCAGACCTCACTATCTTCCACGAGCGGGAGATCGCGGGAGGTTTCGCGAATAAAAGATGACATAGGCGAAGAACATAAACCGTTTCGCGCGGAAAGGAAAAGTTAATAGCGAGAGCATAGCCGCACTATCACGGGGTCGTAAAGTCGTCCCCCGCCACGCCTGCGTTGCCGGCGGCGTCAGCGATCGAAGCGATTGAGCCAGACCATCTCGACCCGCGGCCAGTGCCACTTGGTCTGGTCAATGCCCAGGCTGATGACGTAGGCCGGGATTTGGCGTTGCGAATCGTCGAAGAACTGGACGGCGCCGTCGAGGTAGCAGACGTTGTAGCCGGTTCGGTGGTGCCAGTCCACGCCGAAGCTGTCGGGGGTCGGGAAGGGGTAATCGCGGCTCCAGTCGTCGGCCATGAACGCCATGCCGGGCGGATCCAGCCCCAGCCGGGGTTGCAGCGCGGTTCCGGTTTTATCCCGCGTCACCGTGGCGCGCTGGTGATAGCTTTGCTGAATCCACCAGGCGGTTCCGCCCTTGCCGTCATTGAAGCCGTATTCGGGGCCGTCGTATCGGATGCCCGGGTGGATGCTCGATGGGCAGTAGCTGACGTGCATGTTTTCCAAATATCCCTCTTTCCACAGACGGCCCGAACCCGACCAGGGAATGGCCCAGTTCGTGCGACCGCGAATCGTGCCCGCGCCGTGCACCGCGCCCTGCGAGCCGTCGCCCGGCACCGCCGGGCACACCTTGCCCCGGTTGGCGGCCGCGTAGGCCATGTGGGCGGCGTAGATCTGCCGGAGATTCGAGGCGCATGCGAGGCGGCGGCCCCGCTCCTTCATGCCCGCGAGACTGGGCAGTTGCAGGGAAATCAGGATCGCGATGATCGCGATGACCACCAACAGCTCCACGAGGGTAAATCCCGACGGCCCCTTCGACGCCGCCGTTTTCGACCGTTGCGGCCGGTCCTGTCTACAGATGATCGTTTTCATGCTGCGCGCTCCCGTTCATCGTGAGACGCCATCGCTCTTGCTCGCCTCGGCCCCGGGCCGGGAGATCTCCGCGCGGAAGGCGATAATTCCGCCGATTCATCGTAAGCCTTACCGCCCGCCCGCCTTTTCCCGCAATACAACTTCTGCGGCTATAAGATTACGCATTTGCGACAGCCGTTCCGGACAGCAAGTTCCGCCCGACGGCTGTCGCCGAAACAGAATATGCCTGTCGCAAATACTGTCTATGGAGGCCGCGCGCCCGTCCGTAGGATGCGGCTATGCATCGCACGTTGAATTTCGGCGGCGTTTGGAGCTTCGAACTCGATCCCGGCAATGTCGGCATTCGTGAGCGGTGGTTTGCCCGCGAGCTGGCGGACGCGATTGCGCTGCCCGGCACGACCGATGAGGCCCGCAAGGGCGAGTTCGCGGACGAGCGCTGCGAAGACCGGCTCTCCCGCGTCTGGCGGTGGATCGGACCGGCTTGGTACCAACGCACGGTGACCATCCCGAAGCGCTGGGCGGGAAAACGCATCACCCTCTTTCTGGAACGCACGAAAGACAGCCAGGTCTGGGTGGACGATGTATGGATGGGCGCCGACGATTCGCTTTCCACCCCGCACGAGTTCGATTTGTCGCGAAAACTGACGCCGGGCAAGCACCGGATCACGATTCTGGTGGATAACGCGAAACTGCCGCCGGTGGGGCCGTGCCACCAGGTGGATGAACGCACCCAGACCAACTGGAACGGGATCGTGGGCCGTATCGAGCTGCGGGTCTCCGATCCGATAGGGCTCGACGATATCCAAGTGTATCCGGAAGAACGGGCGAAGATGCAGCCGGACGAACGCGAGGAAGTCCGGCATTTCGTTCGCGCGGCGATTCGCATCGGCAACGCGACGCCGCGCGCGGTCGAGGCGCGCCTCGCCATCCGGATGCAGGTCGAGGGTCGGCCGGATGCCCCGCGTATGCCCATCCGGCGATTCGGAGTTCGCGTGAAGCGCGGCGGCGCTTTCGTGAATGTCGAAGCGCCGATCCCCGCCGACCTGCCGCGCTGGGACGAGTTCGATCGCGCGCTGATTCAGATGACCGTGTCGTTGGCGGTTCCGGCGCTGGGCCTGGGCGATCGGCGCAGCGTGCGCTTCGGCGTGCGCGCCTTCCAAACGGCGCGCGGTCAGTTCGTGATCAACGGACGGCCGACCTTTCTGCGCGGCAAGAACGACTGTGCGCTCTTCCCGCTCACCGGCTATGCGCCGATGGACAAGGCCTATTGGTTGCGGCATCTGGGCGTGGCGAAGGAATACGGCATCAATCACTACCGTTTCCACTCCTGGTGCCCGCCGGAGGCGGCCTTCGAGGCGGCGGATGAGCTGGGGATTTATCTCCAGGTGGAGCTCCCGAACAAGCGGGGCATCACCCATCCCGAACACGGGGATTATCAGCCGCCCAAAGAGGCCTACGAGACGCTGGACGAGCTTGTCGGCGAGGCGGGACCGCCGGCGGTGCGCACGGCCTGGCTCACGCGCGAGGGCGAGCGGATTCTACGTTATTACGGCAATCACCCATCGTTCGTGATGATGACCCTCGGCAATGAGATCGGCGGCGATCTCGATGTGATGAAGGCCATGTGCGATCGCTTTCGCGCAATGGATCGCCGGCGCCTCTATGCGATGGGCACGAATCATTTTCATTGGGCGCTTCGCTATCGCGAGGGCGATGAGTTCTGGGTCATCAAAGGCACTGCGCCCGACCGGCCGGTGCGCGGCGCGTCGTGGGAATCGGAGTGCCATGTGGATCACCAACCGCCGTCCACCACCGTGGACTACGCCGCGAGTCTGCGCGGCGTGCCCGTTCCGGTGGTCGGCCACGAGGTGGCGCAGTACGAGGTCTTCCCCGACTTCGACGAGGCGGCGCAGTACACGGGAGTGTTGAAGGCCCGCTATCTCGAAATATTTCGCGAGCGCCTGGAGCGGGCGGGCATGCTCGATCAGGCCAGGGATTTCTTTCGGGCCTCCGGCGCGATTTCCGCGATCTGCCACCGCGAGGACGTCGAGGCGGCGCTACGCACGCCCGGCTTCGGCGGGTTTCAGATGCTCGACCTGCAAGACTTCACCGGCCAAGGCGTGGCGCTCGTGGGCATGCTCAATGTCTTCATGCGTTCCAAAGGCCTCATCGCGCCCGAAGAGTGGCGGGAGTTCTGCTGCGAAACCGTGCCGCTGCTCTGGATGACGAAGTACACGTGGACGACGGACGAACTCTTTCAAGGCCGCATTCGCGTCGCACACTACGGCCCGCGCGACTTGAAAAAGACGCCCGTCGCGTGGCGCATGGCTGAATGCCAAACGTCACGAACGCGGAATGCGGAACGCGGAATGCCGAATGTGAATGCGGAGAAGATGATTGGTAGCGGAATCACGCGCGCCGTGGACATTCCGACGGGCGCGGTGAACGACGTGGATCTGTTCTGCGTCAAGCTGCAAGGCGTTCGCGCTCCGCGGAAGCTCATGATCACGCTGTCGCTGCCGGGCACGCCGTACCGAAACCGCTATCCGATCTGGGTTTATCCGGCTTCGGTGAATACGATGCCGCCGACGGATATTCGGGTGGCCCGCGAATTCGACCGCGCGGTCGAGGAGGAACTCCAAGCGGGAGGGCGCGTGGTGCTGCTCGCCCGCCCCGAACAGCTCAAACAATCGGTGGCCATGGCGTTTCAGAGCGGATTCTGGTCGCCGATGTTCCGCAACAAGCCCGGCCGCCTGAACCCGCTGGGCAGGGAAACGCCGGGCACGCAGGGCATCCTGTGCGATCCGCGTCATCCGCTGTTCCGCGACTTTCCCACCGAGTACCACACCAACTGGCAATGGTGGCGGCTGGTGAAGCACAGCCGCGCCATGATTTTGGATACTACGCCGCGGGAGTTCCGTCCGATCGTGCAGGTCATTGACGGCTTCGACCGCAATCACAAACTGGGCCTCGTGTTCGAAGCGCGGGTGGGGCGGGGGCGGCTGCTGGCGTGCAGCATAGATCTGCCCGCGCTGCAAGATCATCCGGAGGCGCGACAGTTTCTGGCGGCGTTGCAGAACTACGCGGCATCGGAGGATTTTCGGCCGACGCACGAGCTCGATCTCGGCACGCTGAAGGGGATCGTGTGAAGGCATCGGTTGGCCTCTGCTGCGCGGGCGCGAGGCCTGACCGATAGGCGGGCAATAACAGCATTGCGGAGAATGAAAAATATGCCGGAAATGACGAATCGCGAGCGAGCGCTGGCCGTGTTGCGCTATCAACCGTATGACCGGATGCCGGTGGTTCATTTCGGTTACTGGCGGGAATTGCTTTGGAAGTGGGCGCGGGAAGGGCATATTTCCGAGGCTCTCGTTCGCGCGCATGGGGACGGCAACGCGGCCGACCGCGAACTCGATGCCCTGCTGGGTTGGGATTTCAACTGGCAGACCATGTTCGGCCCCGATCACGGCCTTCGCCCCCCGTTCCAGTCGAAAGTGCTGGAAACGCTGGAGGACGGCACGGAACACGTGTTGAATCATCTCGGCGTGGTGATTTGCCGGAAGCCCGGCGCCGGCGGCATCCCCGCCGAGATTCGGCACACCCTCACCGACCGGGCGAGCTGGGAAGAGCACTACAAATTTCGACTGGTCTGGAGCGAGGAACGGGTTACGAAGAGCCCCGTGCGGGTGAACGACCGCCGCGTGCGTTTTGACGAAGGGGGACTCGCGTTTTTGCGCGAGGGGAAACGGGATTTCCTCTACGGGCTATACTGCGGCAGTCTTTTCGGCGCCGTTCGCGACATGCTCGGGGTCGAAGGCAGCAGCTATCTTTATTGTGACGACGAAGAGTTGTTCACGGAGATCATCAACACCAACGCCGAGATTTGCTACCGCAACGTAAAGTTCGTGCTCGAGAGCGGCGCGCGGTTCGACTTCGCCCATTTTTGGGAAGACATCTGCTTCAAAAACGGGCCCCTGATCGCCCCCGCCGTCTTCGCCGAAAAGGTCGGGCCGCACTATCGGCGGATCACGGAGCTGCTGTCGCAGTACGGGCTCGACATCGTCTCGCTCGATTGCGACGGCTGGATTGACGCGCTGATCCCCATCTGGCTGGAGAACGGCGTCAACACCATGTTTCCGATCGAAGTCGGAACGTGGAATGCCAGCATCGCGCCCTGGCGGGAGAAATACGGCAAGGCCCTGCGCGGAGTGGGGGGCGTGAACAAGCATGTCTTCGCCCAGGATCGCGCTGCGGTGAATGCCGAAATTGAACGCCTGCGCCCGCTCCTCGAGCTCGGCGGCTACATCCCGTGTCCGGATCACCGTCTGCCGCCGAATGCGCAGTGGGGCCTGGTGAAATACTACTGTGAGCGCATGCGGGAGGGGCCGTAAGACGAGGCGGACGGCGCGGGAAACGATATCGCCCTGTCATTCGGACACGCGGAACAAGAACAGGAGAACGTCTGTATGCGGACATCCGAACGCTTTTCCATCCCCCCCGCGGCGCTGCCGGCGGACGCCAATGTCCGTTATCAATACCCGATCCATCGGGGCCAATGGATCGTCCACCCGGACCTTACGCCGCGCGAAAACAGCTTTTGCCGCTATTTTCTCGACTTCACCTTGACCGAGCCGGCGACGGTGGCGTTGCACGTCAGCGCGGATCAGCGGTTCGAATTGTATTGCGACGGCGAGTTCGTCGGCATGGGGCCGGACCGTAGCGACGTCGAGCACTGGAGTTTTCATTCGTACCGCGTCGCGCTCGAGGCGGGCGCGCATCGGCTCTCGGCGGAAGTGCATTATCTCGCCCAAAACGCGCCCTTTGCGCAGACCACGCTGGAGCCGGGTTTCGTGCTTTACGCCGAAGACTCTCCGGTGGATTTGAACACCGGTTCGGCGCCGTGGAAGGCGACGCGCTTGCGCGGCGTGACCACGGCAAAGTCGCCGGTGAAAGGCTTTTTCGTGGTGGGACCCGACTACACCATTGACGCTGCCGAATACTTCAACGAGCCGCCGCCGCAGTCGGCGATCGTCCGTCAGCCCGCGGGAGCGGATGGCGGCGCCGGCCGAATCCAGCCGGGCTGGAAACTGCACCCCTCGCCCCTCCCCGAACAACTCCGGCGACCGGTGGGCGGCGGGGTCATTCGTTTTGTCGGCGACCTCGGCGACGCCGATCCGTTTCCGACGGAACGGCCGGCCGACCCGGCCTGGCAAACCTTCATCGAGGGCCGCGCGCCCCTCGCGATTCCGCCCCACACGCGCATAACGGCGCTCTGGGATTTGCAACAGTACCACACCGCCTTTCCCGAACTCAGGGTCGTCGGCGGCGCCGGCGCGCGCGTAAAGGTGCGATGGGCGGAATCGTGTTTCGAGAAAGTCGAACGGGCCGAAGGGTCCGATGCGTGGCGCAAGGGGAATCGCGATGAGATCGCCGGCAAATATTTTCTCGGCAACGGCGACACATTTCTGCCCGACGGACCTCGCCGCGTGTTCCGCCCCTTCTGGTGGCGGTCGGGCCGATATGTCCGGATCTCGATTGACACAGCGGCCGAGCCGGTGACGCTCGAGCAAATCCGGTTGCTGGAGACGCGATTTCCGCTCGAAAACGAGGGGCAGTTCGCGTCGAGCGATTCGACGCTCGATCCCGTCATCCGCCTCGCCGCGCGCGGCATCCAGATGTGCGCGCACGAGACGTACATGGATTGCCCTTACTACGAACAAATGATGTACGTCGGCGACACGCGCCTGCAAATGTTGACCGCGTATGTGATGAGCCGCGAGGACCGGCTCAATCGGCGGGCGATCGAGCTCTTCGATTGGTCGCGCCGCGAAACCGGCTTTGTGCTGGAGCGTTATCCCAGCCGTCCCAAGCAGTTGAGCTGCACCTTCGCGATGATCTGGATTCTCATGCTGCGCGATTTCGCCTGGTGGCGCGACGATGCGGACTTCGTGCGCGCGCGCATGAAGGGCCTCCGGTGCCTCCTGGAAGAATTCAAGGAAATGCGGAATGCGGAATGCGGAATACGGAATGGCCGGCAGACGGTAGACGGAACACGGAAGACGGAAGGAAACGGGTTGAGACCGCAAGCATCCTCCGCCGCGGGCGCTTGCGCCCCTTCTATTCCGCCTTCCGCCTTCCGCACTCCGCCTTCGTCCCATTCGTCATTCCTCCTCCCTCCCTTGCCCGGCTGGAGCTTCATGGATTGGGTGGAGGGATTGAGCTTCGTCAATCCGCCGGGACCGGACGCGAGCGTTTCGGGGGTCGTGAACCTGCTGTTTCTGAATGCCCTCCTCGCCGCCGCCGAACTCGAGGAGCATTTCGGCGAAGCGCACCTGGCCGCGTATAACCGCGCCTGGGCGGAGGGGCTGGCGGCGGAGATCGAAGGGACGTTCTGGGACGATCACCGCGGACTTTTCGCCGAGGACCCCGCCCACACCGGGTATAGCGAGCATTCGCAGTGTCTGGCGCTGTTGAGCGGGCTATTCCCCGACCGGGCGGAACGCTGTTTCGCGTCGCTCCTCACGGCGGAGGACCTGCGCCGCACAACCGTCTACTTTTCTTTCTATTTGTTGGAGACCTTCGCGCGCTTCGGCCGCGGCGACCTGATTTTGAAAAAGCTCGATTTCTGGAAAAACATGGCGGCGATGGGGCTGCGGACGCCGTTGGAGATGCCCGAACCCTCGCGCAGCGATTGCCACGGCTGGGGCAGCCATCCGCTCTTTCATTTGCACGCCGGCATCGCCGGCATCCGCCCGGCGAGTCCCGGCTTCGCGGCGGTCCGTATCGCGCCGCAACCGGGCTCGCTGACGTCCCTGCGCAGCGTCGTTCCGCATCCGGCGGGCGAGATTGCGCTGGAAATGGAACGGGCCGGCCGCGATTGGCGGGCGCGCGTGGCGTTGCCGGAGGGAATCGAGGGCGTGTTGCGCTGGGCGGGGTCCGAATATCCCTTGCGCGGTGTCGTTAATTTGAAGCTCGCCTAGAGCGCCCCGCGAAATACGGTTGCGCTTGGCGTCCGGCGCGCTATGCTTGCGCGCCGTTTTGCGCTCCGCACCGCAGGACGCGGGGCGCGGGGAGTATCCGAACATGAAAATCGTGCTGGCCTATTCCGGCGGACTCGATACGTCCGTCATTCTAACCTGGCTGAAAGAGCAGTATTCGGCGGAGGTCATCGCCTTCTGCGCCGATATCGGCCAGGCGGAGGAGCTCGACGGACTGGACGCGAAGGCGCGGCGCACCGGCGCCTCAAAAGTATATATCGAGGATTTGCGCGCCGAATTCGCCCGCGACTTTGTTTTTCCGATGTTGCGCGCCGCCGCCGTCTATGAGTCCGGCTATCTGTTGGGCACTTCGATCGCGCGTCCGCTGATCGCCAAGCGCATGGTCGAGATCGCCCGCGAGAACGGGGCCGAGGCCGTCGCCCACGGCGCCACCGGCAAAGGCAACGACCAGGTCCGCTTCGAACTCACGGCTTACGCGCTCGAACCCGACATCCGAATCATCGCGCCCTGGCGCATTTGGGATTTCAAGTCGCGCACCGATCTGATCGAGTATGCGCAAAGACACGGCATCCCGGTGCCCGTCACCGTCGCGAAGCCCTACAGCACGGATCGCAATCTGCTCCATATCAGCTACGAAGGCGGCATTCTTGAGGATCCTTGGGCGGAGCCGCCGCGCGACATGTTCAAACTGACGGTCGCGCCCGAGGACGCGCCCGACCGGCCGGAATTCGTGGAGATCGAGTTCGAGCGCGGCGACGCCGTCGCCGTCAACGGCGAGCGGCTTTCGCCGCTGGGCGTGATGGAAAAGCTCAATGCGCTCGCGGGCCGCCACGGCGTCGGGCGCGTGGACCTCGTCGAAAATCGGTTCGTCGGCATGAAAAGCCGCGGCGTCTATGAAACGCCGGCGGGCACGGTGCTTCACGCCGCGCGCGAGGCGGTGGAGCAAATCACGATGGATCGCGAAGCGCTCCATCTGCGCGACAGCCTCGTGCCGCGCTACGCGGAAATGGTCTATTACGGGTTCTGGTTCGCGCCGGAGCGCGAGATGCTGCAGGCGGCGATGGATCAGGCGGCGTCCGCCGTCACCGGCACGGCCCGATTGAAACTCTACAAGGGCGGCGTCACGGTCGTCGGGCGCAAGGCGCCGCGCTCGCTCTACGACCCGCAGATCGCGACCTTCGAGGCCGAGAAGGTTTATGATCAAAAGGACGCGAGCGGCTTCATCAAGTTGAATGCCCTTCGCCTGCGCCAGCGTGCGCGGACGATGCGAAAGGCGTGAGCCTCGCGGCGACGGCGGTCCCGGACGACGAAGGGGAACGGCGCATGATCCCGGAAGCGGAATCGTTTCAATATCGCGGCGGGCAATTGTTCTGCGAGGACGTTTCCGTGGGCGATCTGGCCGAACAGCACGGCACGCCGCTCTATATTTACAGCGCGGCGCATCTGCGGCGGCAGTATCGCCGTCTGGCCGATGCGTTGGCGGAGGTCGCGCCCTGCATTCATTACGCGGTAAAGGCCAACACCTGCGGCGCTGTGATTCGCACGCTGGCCGCCGAGGGCGCCGGGGCCGACGTGGTTTCGGGGGGCGAGCTCTTTCGCGCGCGGCGCGCGGGCATTCCCGCCGCGCGCGTCGCCTTCGCCGGCGTGGGCAAAACGCGCGACGAAATCGCATTTGCGCTGCGCGAGGGGATCGAATACTTCACGGTCGAATCGGAGCCGGAATTGGAGCGAATCGCCGATGTGGCCCAGGCCCTCGGCGCGCGCGCCCGCGTCGCGATTCGCGTCAACCCGGATGTGGACCCCCGGACGCACGTCTATACCAGCACCGGCAGGAAGGAGAGTAAGTTCGGCGTGGACCTCGAACGCGCCCGCCGCGCCTACGAATGCGCGGCGGCGCGTCCCGAATTGGAGATCGCCGGCATCCACATGCACCTCGGCTCGCCGCTCGCCGACGAAAAACCCTACGCCGAGGCGCTCGACAAGGTCGCGCCGCTTTGCGCCTGGCTGCGGGAGCGGTTTCCGACCTGCCGGACGCTCGATCTCGGCGGCGGTTTCGGCATTCCCTATAAACGGCGGCAGAAGCCGTTCGACCTCGACGCGTTCGCGGCGGCGGTGATCCCGCGCGTCAAGGCGATCGGCCTTCGGCTCGCGATCGAGCCGGGCCGCTATATCGTCGGCAACGCCGGCATCCTTGTGGCGCGGGTGCAGTATGTGAAAGACAACGCCTTCCGGCGGTTCGTCATCGTGGATGCGGCAATGAACGATTTGATCCGACCGCCGCTCTACGGCGCGTGGCACGAGATCGTTCCGGTGCGGGAGACGGCGGGCGAAGTGGTCGCCGACGTCGTCGGGCCGGTCTGCGAAAGCGGCGATTTTCTCGCGCAGGAGCGCAAACTGCCCGACGTGCGCGAGGGCGATCTGCTCGCGGTGATGAGCGCGGGCGCGTATGGCTTCGCGATGGCCTCGAACTACAACAGCCGAGGCCGCGCCGCGGAAGCGCTGGTGGACGGCGCGAACGCCATGCTCGCGCGCGTCCGCGAATCGTGGGAAGATCTGGTCGCGGCGGAACGCTGAACTCAGGCGTCCTGCCCGGATTTGATTTTGCCGCGGAGGCGCCGAGAACGCGGAGCGCGCGCCCGGCGGGCCGAAAACCCGGCGGCGCCGCTTGCCTCGCCGAAGCCCCAAAGGGCGGAGGCGGGCCGCGCGGAGGGCGCTGTCCCCGAATCCGTTATCCATGTGGCTATCCGTGCGTCAGCGGGTGGGGCGGCGAGTCCCCTCGCCGCCGCGAACCGCCCCAAGGTGACGGCGCGGAACGGAAACCGCGCCCTGCCATTTCTCCGCGCTCTCCGCGGCTCGAGCAAGCTCGAGCCCTACGGGCGCTCTCGCGCAGAACTCTGACCTCCGACCTCTGACCCGCAACTTCGTATTCTCTGTCCCCATATGCTCCGGCGCGGCGGGCCGCCGCGCCCTACCATTTTTCTCTGAACTCGTTCTCCGTCCCTTTTCACTCGATCCGCGCGAGGGCAAAACGATTGCGACCGGCCAGATCGCGGGCGATTCGAACATCTCGGAAACCGCCGCGGGCCAACAGCGCGGCGACGGCGGCGCCCTGATTTTCGCCGATTTCCAGGAATATCCAGCCCGGACGCGCCAAGACCCTCGGCGCCTGTTCGATGAGCCGTTCCAGCAGCCGCAACCCGTCGGCGCCGCCGTCGAGGGCGGTTCGGGGTTCATGATCGCGCACACGGGGTTCCAGACGGGCGATTTCGTCGGTCGGAACATAGGGCAGGTTGCCGACGACGGCGTCCAGCGCGGCCTCGCTAAAGCCTTCGAGCAGGTCGCCGAGCCGCCAAGCGATGCGCTCCTCGACCCCGTGGCGGCGCGCGTTCTCCCGCGCGAGCTTCAGCGCTTCGGCGGAGCGGTCCGTCGCGAAAATCCGCGCCCGCGGGCGTTCCAGCGCCAGGGTGACGGCGATGACGCCGGACCCCGTTCCGACATCGGCCGCGCGAGGGCGGGGGAGCGACCACAATTCAGCGGCGTTGAGCGCCCGCTCGACCAGTTCCTCCGTTTCGGGGCGCGGAATCAGCGCGCGC
This sequence comes from uncultured bacterium, assembly GCA_937935255.1. Taxonomy (GTDB): domain Bacteria; phylum Verrucomicrobiota; class Kiritimatiellia; order PWTM01; family PWTM01; genus CALGXT01. Next base: position 18,376 of record CALGXT010000193.1, read on the forward strand.
GGATCGGCGGCGAAAATTCGGCCGTGAAACTCCGCCGTGCCCAACGCATATTGCAGCGGCACGCCCGCGAGCAGCGCGCGGCGCAGCGCCGCGCCCCGTTTCCGTTGCGCAAGAGACAGGGGCTGCGCCCCCCGCGCGCGCAATTCCAGACGGCGGCATCCCAACAGGTCGGCGGCCGCCCACTCCGCGATCGCCTCGGCTTCCGAAATGCCGGCGGCGCGCAAGTCTCCACGCAACGCGCGAATCCATCCGCCGACGGTTTCGATGTCCGGAGTACTTCGAGTCATCGGCGCGGTAAGGATCCCGGCGGAGGGGCGCCAGCCGTCGGAATTCGACGCTCGCCACGAAGACGCGGAGCACACGGAGCTATCTCGTCGCCCCGCTTCGTGGTCTTCGTGTCCTTCACGGTCGTTCCGATACCGCGCCCGCGGCGCGCAACCGCAATTCGAGGTCCGCGGCGCGCAGCGCGCCCAGCAACTCGTCCAGATCGCCCTCGATGATCTGGTCGAGGCGGTACAACGTCAAATGGATGCGATGATCGGTGAGCCGGTTCTGCGGAAAATTATAGGTCCGGATGCGTTCGCTGCGGTCCCCGGTGCCGATCTGTGCGCGGCGGGCATCGGCGGTGCGGGCGGCTTCCTGCTCGCGCGCGTGGGCCAGCAACCGCGCGCGCAGGACGCGCATCGCCTTTTCGCGGTTGCGCTGCTGCGAGCGCTCATCCTGGCTTTGCACCACGACGCCGGTGGGCAGATGCGTGATGCGAACGGCGGACTCGGTTTTATTGACTTTCTGTCCGCCGGGTCCGGAGGCGCGGTAGAGGTCAATGCGCAAATCCTCGGGCGGGATTTCGATGTCGTCCATCGCCTCGGCCTCCGGGAGGACGGCGACGGTCGCGGCGGAGGTGTGGATGCGCCCCTGGGCCTCCGTGGCGGGCACGCGTTGCACGCGGTGCACCCCGCTCTCGTAACGCAGCGCGGCGAAGACCGCCTCGCCTTCGATCGAGAGGATCGCCTCTTTATAGCCGCCGACGGCGGACGGGCTGGCGTCCATCCAGCCCACCCGCCAACCGCGGCGTTCCGCGTAGCGGGTGTACATGCGGCACAGATCGCCGGCGAAGAGCGCCGCTTCGTCGCCGCCGGCGCCGGCGCGGATTTCGAGAATGACGTTGCGCTGTTCGGCAGGATCGGGCGGCAGGAGCGCGATTTGCAAGGCGTGGCGCGCGGCCTCGATGCGCCCTTCGGCGTTGCGGCGCTCATCGGCGGCCATTTCGCGCAGTTCGGGATCGGCGGCGGCGTCCGCCTCCAGGGCGCGGCTTTCCGCCATTGTGCGTTCGAGGCGTTCGACTTCGTCCGCGCGACGGATGACCTCTGCGAGACGGGCGTGCTCCTCCATCAGCGCGCGCAGGCGCTCGGGGCGGGACGCCGTTTCGGCCCGCGAGAGCTCGCGTTCGAGTTCCGCGCGCCGAGCCCGAACGCGGACGATATGTTCGGCGACGTTCATGGCGCGCCCGCCCCGACTTTGTCGGGGCAAGACTTGCGGCGACGGCCGGCCTTATTTTTTCTTCGCGGCGGTTTTGGCGGCGGCGACGTTGCCGTAGCGCTTGCGGAAGCGCTCCACGCGGCCTTCCGTGTCAATGAACTTCGCCTGACCGGTGAAGAAGGGATGGCACCGGGAGCAGGTGTTCACGTGCATTTCGGGGACCGTCGAACGGGTCTGGATCACATTGCCGCAGGCGCACGTGATCGTGGCCGGACCGTATTCCGGATGAATTTCAGCTTTCATAGGCGTTTTCGTCTGCGAATCGCGCCCAATCGTCGAAAGCGATGGGGCAAAACGGTATTCTTACATGAGCGGCGGTATTTCGGCAAGCCCCCAATCGCCCGCTATTCGCCGTCCAGCGCGGCGCGCACCGCGCGGCCGAGCGCCTCGACCGACAAAGGTTTGCGCAGGTATTGCGAAATCCCGTTTTCCAAGGCCTCGAGCACCCGTTGGGTTTCGACGAAACCTCCCATCAACAGCGCCTTTTGACGGGGGTTCAGTTCCCGCGCGCGGCGAAACGTCTCCACGCCGTCCTGCGCCTCGCCGAGCACGAGGTCTATCAACATCAGGTCCGCCGGCGGCTCGCCGCGGCGCAGGCGCTCCTCGATCCAGACGGCCGCCGCGCGTCCGCTGTCCACGCACTCGACGGCGTAACCCAACTGCTCGAGCATTCGCCGCGCCTCGTGGCGGTGGGCCTCGGTGTCGTCCACCACCAGCACCCGTTCGGCGCCGCGGGAACGGGGCGCGGCCTCCGAGGCGCCGCGCGGCGTCTCGGCGAAGGGCAGGCCGATGGCGATTTCGAGGCACTGGTTTTCGCCTGACGTTTGTGCGCTCGCGAAGCCGCCCGCGCGCCGCGCCGCCGCCTCGACCGCCGCCAATTCGAGACCGTCCGCCGGCCAGCCCAACTCGCGGCGGATCATGTAAGGGTCGAATAAACGGTCGCAATTCCGGATCGGCGTTCGGACGGGAAATTGGGCGCGCAGCACGGCGTAGTGACGCGGCGCGCCGTCGCCGTCGGAAATGCGTTCCGAGCGGGTGCTGATCGTCACGGGGGAATCCGCCGCGACCCGCGCGGCCATCTCGACGAGATCGCGCAGCGCCTCGGCGTCCCGCGCGCAGGCGATCCGCGCGGGCGCGAGCGGGCGACTGAACCGCTTTTCGACGTGGCGGTGCCCCGCGCGGTTCCGTACGCGCTGAAATCGCTCGGATTCGAGGAATTCCTCGAGATTCCGGTTCAAATCCAGCGGCGTCGGCTGCGCGGCGGGTTCGAGGTCCGCCAGGTCGGCCAAACGCTTGGAGAATTTCCGCAGCGTTTCCAGCGCGGAATCTGCGACGCCGGCCTTCGCCAACCGCCGCGCCGCCGCGTCCACATCCTCCGCCATCCCGGCGGCGAACAATCCGAGCGCGGCCCGGCGTTCGCGTTCGATCTCCGATCGCTCGCGTTCCCGCCGCTGGGCCTGGATGCGCAGCCGCTCCTTGAGCAATTGCCGCTGCAGGTCGCGCGCGTCCAGCACCGTGCGGATGCGGTGCGCGATCTCCTCGGATCGCGCGGGTTTCCGAATGTAATCGGTGGCCCGGCCGCGCAGCGCTTCGATGGCGTTTTCCGTGTTGCCGTAGGCCGTCATGACGATGACCGGCAGGTCCGGCATCTGCGCGGTCAGGCGGCGCAGGAGGGCCAGGCCGTCCATGCCTTCCATCACCAGGTCCGTCAGCACGAGGTCCGCGGGAGATGTTTCGAGCGAGCGCAGCGCCTCGTCGGCGGAGGCGGCGGTGGAGACGCGATAGCCTTCCCGCTCCAGGTTGGCGGCAAGCCCCGTGCGCACGAGCTCGTCGTCGTCCACGATCAACACATGATGGCTCATGGTTTTTCCTCCCGGATCGGCAGGCGCACCCGGAAGGTCGCGCCCTTGCCGATTTCGCTTTCGACCTCGATCTCGCCGCCGCGGGCGCGCACGAGCGCGTCGGTGACGCTCAGGCCCAGCCCTGTGCCGCGCGCTCCCTTGGTGGTGAAGAACGGTTCGAAGAGGCGGGTCATGTGCTCCGGCGCGATGCCCACCCCGGTGTCGGAGACCGTCAACAAGGCCCGGTCGCCCTCGCGCTCGCAGACGATGCGCAGGTCGCCGCCTTCGGGCATGGCGTCGCGCGCGTTCATCAGCAGGTTCATCAAGACCTGGGTCAAATCGCCGTGCGCCATACGCACCTCGACATTCGGGGAGCGCAATTCGATGTGCAGACGGATGCGCGATCGCTCCATCGAGGAATGCAGAAGTTCGCGGACGAAGGCGACGGCCTCGCTGACGCGGCACACGGGCGTTTCCGAAGGGTGAGCGGCCCCCAGCCATAGCAGACGGTGCACCAGCGCGCGGATGGTCTCGATGCCCCTTTCCACCATTTTCAAACTCTCCTGCCGCGGGAAATCGGGCGGCAATTCGCGGCGGATCGCTTCGAGGTGGCTCAACATGCCCTGAAGCGGGTTGTTCACCTCGTGCGCGACGCCCGCCGCCAGTTGGCCCAACGAGGCCAGCCGGCTGGCGCGCTCGAGCGCCGCGCGCTCCCGCGCCTCGGCCGTTTCGCGCTCAAGCCGAATGCGTTCTTCGATCGCTTTTTTGCGCTCGGTGACATCCTTGACCAATCCGTCATAACCGGTGAGCCGGCCGTGCGCGTCGAAGCGAGGCGCAGGCGTGTTCCGCACCCAGCGGACGGCCCCGTCCTTGCGCACGATACGGTGATCCAGCGGTTCGGCGGGCCCGCCGCGGAGCAGGGCTTCCGCGTGCGCGATGACCGCGGGGCGATCCTCCGGATAGACCATGTCGAGCCACAGGTACGGGCGCTCCGAGAATTCCTCCGGACGATAGCCGGTGACCGCTTCGCAGCCCGGTCCGTGCTGCGTCGCCGCGGGACGTCCGTCGCGCACCTCGACGGTATAGACATAATCGGTCACCGACGCCAACAGACGCCGATACCGCTGCTCGCTTTCGCGCAACGCCGTCTCGGACACCTTGCGTTCGGTGATGTCGGTGATCATCGCGATCTTCGATATCCGACCGTCCGGATGTCGGATCGGCGAGTTGACGATGTAGTACCAGCGTTGGTCGAGCGGGCTTTGCACTTCCCAGCGCACCGTCTCGCCCCGAAAGACCCGCTCATTGACGCACCAGGGGCAGACCTCTTCGCGGTTGTGTAACGTCCGGTAGCAGAGTTCGCCGACGGCATTGCGGCCCGTGCGTTCGATCATGCGGGCGTTCATGAATTCCACCCGGAAGTCTTGCGAACAGATGTAAATCAGGCCGTCGTACGCCTCGACGATCGCCTGATAGCGCGCCGAGGTCTCCCGCAGGGCCGCCTCGACGTTCCGCCGCCGGACGATTTCCGCCTCGAGCCGTTCGTTGGCGGCCCGCAGCTCGGCGGTGCGCTCGGCGACCCGCCGTTCCAGCGCCGCCCGCTCCTCGGCCGAGCGCGCGCCCGCTTCCCGCCGCTCCCGTTCATTCTCCAGGGCCGATCCGCCGTTCTCCATGACACCGTCCCGTTTTTTCCGCGTCCGTCATGCGCCGTGAATTTTCTCGAAGGGCCACATGGCGACGCCGCCTTCCAGTACGCGAACCCGTTCGAACCCCGCCGCCTTGAGGATCAACGCCGCCTCATAGCCGCGGATCGAGAGCGCGCAAAACGTCACGATTTCACGGTCGCGCGGCAATTCGTTCAACCGCCCGCGCAGCGCGCCCAGCGGGATCAATCGAGAGCCCGGCAGCCGCGCGCGCTCGAATTCGCCGGGCGTGCTCACGTCCAAAAAGATGAAATCGTCCTTTCGGCGCAGTTTCTCCATCACCTCGTCCGGCGCAACGCCCTCGAACACGCCGTCGAGCTTGTTGCGCGCCACGTTCGCCGCCGTGATGAGGTTGTCCATGGCCGGCGCATAGGGCGGAGCGTAGCCGAGATCCAGCGCGGCGACCTGGTCCACCGTCAGACCCGCCGCGATCGCCGTCGCCGCCACATCCACGCGCTTATCGCCCTGGCCGGGGCCGATCGCTTGCAAACCCAGCAATCGCCGCGTCCCGCGGTCCGCCGTCAGCTTCAACATCAGCAGACGCGCCTCCGGCAAAAAATGCTCGCGGTCGGGCCCCGGGACCAAAGCGGAGACGGGATCGAAACCGGCCTCGCGCGCTTCCGCTTCCGTCAGCCCCGTGCGCGCCGCGCAATAATCGAACACGTTGCACACCGTCGTGCCGACAATGCCGGGGAAAAGGTCGCGGCCGCCGCACAGATTCACCGCCGCCACCCGTCCCTGCTTGTTTGCGGTCGAGCCGAGCGGCACATAGCACGGCCGGCCCGTCAGCAGGTGCGCGCATTCCACACAATCGCCGACGGCGTAGATGTCCGGATCCGAGGTGCACATTCGCGCGTCCGTCCGCAGGGCGCCGGTGACGCCGATTTCCAGGCCCGCCGCCGCCGCCAGCGACACCTCCGGGCGCACCCCCGCGCTCAGGATCACCAGATCGGCGGGCATCTCGCCGCGATTTGTCAGGACGGCTTCCACGGCCTCGGCGCCGCGAAAGCCCAGCACCTCGACCCCCGTGCGCACCCTTACGCCGTTCGCCTCGAGGTGCCGCTCGATCAGGCGGGCCATGTCCGGATCGAACATTCGGAGAATCTGGCCGAGTTTCTCGACAATCGTCACCCGGCAACCCCGCTGCGCGAGCGCCTTCGTCATTTCCACGGCGATCAAGCCGCCGCCGACGAGGATTACATCGCGGGCGCGCCCTTCCGCGAGCGCGTTGCGGATACCCTCGGCGTCGCGCACGCCGTGCAGCGTGAAAATGTTCCGCAGTTCGACCCCCGGCAGCGGCGGAACGACGGGGCGGGCGCCGGTCGCGAGGACGAGCTGATCGTACGGAATCCACCGCTCCGCGCCGTCCTCCAGCCGCCGCACCCGCACCCGCCGGCCCGCCCGGTCAATCTCGAGCGCCTCGGTGCGGCTCAACGTGCGGACGTTCTTCACGTTCTGGAAAAACACCGGATCGCGCACGACGCCGAGCGGCGTGGACAGCAATTTCAGCGGATCGGTCACGACGCCGGAAACGTAGTAGGGCAGCCCGCAGCCCGCGTAGGAAAGCAGATCGCCGCGCTCGACGATCGTCACTTCGGTTTCCGGCCGGAGCCGGATGACTTTCGCCGCCACTTTGGGCCCTGCGGCCACGCCGCCGATGATGACCACGCGCGGGCGGCGAACGGCCGCCGATTCCAGCGCCGCCAGTTCGGCGGCGCCCGCCGTCGGGAGTTCGATCCAGAAGCGCGCCCCGCCCAGGTCTGAAGCGCCGACCCCGATGCGCCCGTCCGCCGCCTCGACCACCGCTTTGACGAACGCCAGCCCCAGGCCGACGCCGGGCCGCGCGGAGCGGCGCGCCTCGACCGAGCGGTAGAACGGCTCGAAGATTTTGCTCCGCTGATCCTCCGCCACGCCGATGCCGGAGTCCTCCACCGTCAACAACAGCGCCCCCTCCGCCGCCGGCTCCACGCCCAGCCGGATGCGGCCGTGATCCGGCGTGTACTTGACGGCGTTGGAAAGCAGCGCCCGCAGTGCCTCGTCCAGCTCCTCCGATCGAACGCGCGCCCAGGCCGGTTCCGCGCGGATGGCGTACTCGATGGCGATATTCCGCCGGGAGGCCTCTTCGGACAACTCCTGGCCGGCGCGGCGCAGGGCCGCGGCGATGTCGGCGGCGCCGCGCTCGTCGCCGTGCGGGCGCACGATCATCAGCATGCGCCGCACGCTCTCGATCGCCTCCTCGATGCGGCGATCCGCCTTGGCGAGCAGGTCCTTCTGGCGGGGATTGAGGTGGCCGGCGTATTCGCCGAGCAGCGTCTTGACGATGGAGCCGGCGGCGGCGATCGGCGACTTGAGCTGATGCGCCACATGGCCGGCGAATTGCAACGGATCGTCGGCCCCTTCGCGCGGCGCGCGCCTGGAATCGTCCGTGGCCATGGCCCCATTGTAGCAGGCTTTCGCGCGCCGGCAACGCCGGAAGCGCGCACTTCGGGATTGCAAACGGCGGGGGATCGGAGATAATGACGCGGCATTTACGTGTCGGGGCGTGGCTCAGCCTGGTAGAGCACTTGGTTCGGGACCAAGGAGTCGCTGGTTCAAATCCAGTCGCCCCGACCACACTTCGCTCGGAGCGGAGCGACGAGCGAAGTATGCCCTACGTAGCCCAAGCGAAGCGCGGGGCGAAGTAGGGCCGCCGTGCTGGATTCCGCTCCGAGCTACGTATGGCAAGCCAGCCTTGGGCCAAACCATGCACCATGTCTATCTATCAGAAGCGTTGCGGACCCCAAGCAGACCTACATCGGGCTGACCGATGACATGCAGGCACGGCTCAAGAGCCACAACGAAGGCGCGAACTTCCATACGGCCAAGTACCGCCCATGGGAACTGGTCTGCTGCATCTCCTTCCATTCCCGCGAACGTGCCGCCGAGTTCGAAAAGTACCTCAAGGTGGGTTCCGGCCACGCCTTCGCTCGTCGGCACCTGTGGTGAAATTTGCCCATCACGCTGCCTCTCGCATAAGCCTTTGAATCAGAGGCGCGAACGCATCCGCGGGATGGTTCGCGACGGCCACAATGGGCGCGATGATGCGGGGGTACGGTTCAAACGAGTGCCAGTCGCCCCGACCAGCCTTCGCTCGCCGCCGGCGCGACGAGCTGCGGCTCGGCACGCCGGCGGCGAGCGAAGGCTGCCGCGCCGTAGTGGCGCAGCCACGAAGGCGGGCAAGGCGCACGATGAAGACCGGATTCTTCTACGTCTACATCCTGCGCTCAGAGGACGCGCCTCCGCATTTCTACACCGGTTTTACCGAGAACTTGGAAGCCCGCCTTGCACACCACAACTCTGGCGGCGATCCCCACACCGCCAAGTTCCGCCCCTGGCGCATCAAGACGGCCATCGCCTTCACGGATCGGAATTTTGTGGGAATTTGGGGTCGCATCTAAATAGTTGATTCCGCTGAAAAACCCATTCGCAATGCGAGCTGCAATGATTTTCAGGGGATCAAAACACAAGGACCGATTTGGGATCGGGCCGCACAGGGCATTCTGGCGAACATAACGAATTTGGAGTTGTGCGACATGAGGGTTTTTCAGCGGAATCAAAGAATAAAACATAACCACGAAGAGCACGAAGAACACAGAAATGCGGATGGTTTTGCGGCCCTCGTGAACTTCGTGGTGAAAAATGAAATCTCGAACCCGCCCTTGGAGCGTACGAGCTGACGCGCGTCGCTAAAGGACCACGTTCCGCCATCCACGTTCCACGGCCCACACATCTTCCCGCGCATCGCCTCCGATCTCCGGCGCGACCAGCCGCCGCGCCCCGCCTTTTTCCACGCTCCGACCTTCGCGACTTCGTGTGAGCGCGGCTCATCTCACGCCGTCTTCGGATCCAGCGCGTCGCGCAGCGCGTCTCCGAGCAGATTGAAGGCGAGCACGAGGCCGAAAATGGCGAGGGTGACGAACGTCAGCTCCCACCACGCTCCTTGCCAAAGCCGGAGGCGTCCGCTGGCGATCATCGCCCCCCACGACGGTTCGCCCTGCGCGCCGACGCCGAGGAAGCTCAAAAACACCTCCGTGCCCACCGCCGCCGGAAAACGCAGCGTGAAGGTGACAATGACGATGTGGAAGACGTTGGGCAGAATGTGGCGGACCAGAATGCGGCCGGGGCCCGCGCCCAGCGCCCGCGCCGCCGCGACATATTCCATTTCCCGGTGTTTCAGCGTCTCCGCGCGGATCAATCGGCAAAGCCCCACCCAGGTCGTCAGCCCGATGCCGAGACATACGCCGAACAATCCGCGACCGACCAACAGCGCAATGGCCAGAATGATCAGGAGACCGGGCGCCGAGGCGATGGTAGTGTAGAGCCAGACGATCGCATCGTCCGTGCGCCCGCCGAAATAGCCGGCGCACAGCCCCAGCGCCAGACCGATCGGAATGGCGATGAGCGAAGTGACGATGCCGACCAGAAAGGCGATTCGCGCGCCTTGCAGCAGCCGGCCGAGCACGTCGCGTCCGAGGCCGTCCGTGCCGAGCGGATGCGCGCGAGTCCCCGGCGGCTGATACGCGAGCGCGAGATCCGCGCGCTGGTAGGCCGGCGTGCGGTCGGCCGCCTTCGCGCGCGCCCATACCGCCGTCGCGCCGAGGGCGGCCGCCGTATAGGCCGCGACGACCAGCGCGCAGACGCGCGCCGAACGCCGCGCCCAAAACCGCCGCCACGCCCGCGATCTTGAAGTCTCATTCACGCGGCTATTTTGCCACGCATCAACGTGAAAGGGGACGGAGAATTTTCGGAATGCGGAACATCGCGCCCGTCGCCCTGGAGCGGCCCTGCCTTGGCGGGGCACGCTCGGAGGGCGGGTTCTAGGTTTCATTTTTTCACCGCGAAGTTCACGAAGGCGGCGAAACCCTCCGCAATTCCTTCTTTGTGCTCTTCGTGCTCTTCGTGGTTCAGTTCTATTTTTGACCGCAGATTTCGCCGATGGACACGGATCGGATGCGTTTCACTCCCGCATCCTTTCGTGTATTTCGTTCTCTTCGTAGTTTCATCCATCCGCGGTTCATTCCTTTTCTTCGATCGTTGAATTGACTTTCGCGCGAAGCTGCGGAGAGCGAAGAGCCGGTTCGAGATTTTTCACCGCGACGTTCACGAAGGCGGCGAAACCCTCCGCAATTCCTTCTTTGTGCTCTTCGTGCTCTTCGTGGT
>CALGXT010000194.1 GCA_937935255.1 uncultured bacterium
GTCTTCCACGCATTGAAGTCCGCGTAGCTGTCGAACTTTTGAGAGCGGATTTTCGGCAAGCCCACGGCGCGCGGAATGCGGACCCGCATCGGAGCGCGCGCCCAAAGCTTGTACTTGGCGTTATAGTCATCGCGAATCATGCGGATTCACCGCTAAGGCGCGGGGGGCGCAGAGAAGACAATATAAAAAACCGCTAATGGACACTAATCGGCACTAATGTTGTTACTTTATTTTTTCCGAATGCGATTCGTGTGCATTCGTAAATATTAGGAGATTGTCTTCTTCCGTCGCGCGGCCTGATGTCGAAACATCTCCAACTCGCGGCGCAAGGGGGCCCAGTAGGCGCGGTCCGCCGCGCGTTCGCGATCCTCTTCGTCCCGCAACCGCCGCTCTATTTCATCGTCGTCCGCGCGCTCGATGCCCTTCAATAGCGGCCGTTTCATGCACACTCGGCGCGCCGCTTTGGGGTAGCGTCCGACACGCCGGCAATCCCCGGAGGCTGGACATTATATCTCAATTCGAAGGCCCGCCACCCCGGGGGCTTGGCAGCGGAAATGCACGGCCTGGCCGCGCCGCAAATGGCGAAGATCAAGGTTCGGCACGGCAATGAGCTCGGCCTGCAACGCGCGCAACGCCGTGCGGAGTCGCCGTAGATTGCCGGATTCGGCCAGTAAAACCAAATCCGTGTCACGGCTGAATTCGGCGGCGCCGTACAGGACGCACGCCTGTCCGCCCATGAGCAGGCAGCGCACGCGGTGCGAACGCAGCGTTGAAAGGACTTTGTGAATCGGTTCGGGATCAAGCGACCCTCCCGCCTGGAGATAGAAGGCCCAGAGCTTCGAGGTCTCGCGCCAGCGCTCGCGGGGCGTCAGCCGGTACCACTCGCGCCATTCGTCGCTATCGGCGAAATAACGGCGGGGTTCTTGTTTCATCATCTGCGCCGCGGAGGCGGGGAGAACACGGAGAAGAAGAGCTTAAATAACTATTCTTCACTGAAAAGCAGTGGTTCGGAGGAATGTCGGATGGCGGATTTGAGATGCCTGATTTTGCCGCAAAGAGACGCCGGATTCGCAACATAGGGTCGCAGATTTCAGGTATCGGGCTTCGGGAAAATGGGGGTTATTTGCGCCGATTCGCGACGTTTTGCGATTGCCTTTCCGTTTTTCGGCGCCCGGAGCGTCTTCGGCTCGATCGCACCCCACAGGGCGCGCGACGTTTTTTCAGCGCAAGCTCCCGCGTGAAGTTCAAGAAGTTAAGATACTGCTCCATCGTCAGACGAGGCGGGGGTAGATCGCGGCCGATGTCCATTGGAAATTTCAACCCCTCGTGCATCGTCGGTATTCCTCCACGATTCTCATAAAAACCCGGTTGGTTCCGTATCGCTCGCAGAGCGGGCGTATCCGCGCATCGAGGTCAAGGTCGTTCGCAATCGCCAGGCTAACGATGTCGCCCATATCCTTCGATTCCCGATGTTCGCCGCCGTGCGTCAACGCGAATATCTTCATGGCGATCAGGTCCTCGACGGCGGGAATCCGAAATTCGCAATCCGCCAAGATGACAGTTTCGGCGCGGCGCCACATTATGGAAAATGTATTTTCATCCGCCGGAAGCACGTCCACCACCCATGCGCCCTCTGGCCGGCATAGGCGAGTGACTACATCCCGCCGCACGATATTGGTATAGCCCGCCTCCCGCAATTGGCGCACCAGCGATGCCGCTTGATTCGTAGCCATGAGCAGATCAATATCCGCTGTTGTGCGCGCATAGCCATGTCGGGCCACGGCAAGACCGCCCACGATCAATGCCTTCCCTCGAATGGCGGTCAGAGCACCGTGTACGTCCCGAAGCGCGTCTTCTATCGTTTGCACTGAGGTATCCGCGCACCGCGCTCCGGCGCGGCGGGCCGCCGCGCCCTACCTTCTTCGGGCGACGCCGGGCGGCGGTTCACGGCGGCGAGGGACTCGCCGCCCCACCATACGACACCTGGATAACGGCCGACCTCCGCGTTCTCTGCGCCTCTGCGGTGGATTTTTCAACGGCGCGGCGGGCCGCCGCGCCCTACCTTTCTCGGGGCCGTCCCAAGGCGTCGCGTTCCCATACATAGGGCCATTCGTCCGCGGATTGGCACAGCCCCTTCCTAACGGGATTCATTCGGATATATGCGGCCTTCTCGTCAAAGCTCTCCGCGGCCCGAAGGCGGTGTTCGAAAAAATCCCGCTGCCATTTTACGCCGCAATTCCGCGCGACGTAACCTTTCCATTGCGTGACGGTCTGCGCCAAAAGCCCATCCCTTGGAAATGACGCCAATAGGTGCAGATGATCGGGCATCAATAGCATTAGATATACGAACCAGTTGCAGCGTTCCTGTCGAAAACGCACGGAATCGAAAACAACGTCTGCGATCTTCGGCAGGCAGAGCTGATTATGGCCGCGAGCGCGACAACAGACGGTGATGAAGTAGATTGCATCATCAGGAACCCAGGACGGCCGTTCGTGCGGAAGATGCTTGCGGGTGGGAAGCGGCGCGGCGGGCCGCCGCGCCCTACCTTCTTCGGGTGGGGCCGGGCGGCTCGCCCGGCCGAGTTCCCTAATGGCTTTTATGTCCGACAT
>CALGXT010000195.1 GCA_937935255.1 uncultured bacterium
CCGGCACGAATTCGCACGGCCTGGCGGTGGATGATTTTCAGCTTCGAGTGATCCCCGAGCCGGCGACGTTCGGTTTGGTGGCCGCCTTCGGCGGGCTGCTGATGCTGCGGCGGCGGCTGCGCAAGTGATCGGACGCTGATTTGAAAATAGAGCGGGGCCGCGGAATCCGCGGCCCCGTTCGTTTTCGGCCAAGTCAGGCCCCGGCGAAGAAGCATGTAGGGCCTCAGCTTGCTGAGGCCGCTGTTGGAAGGCCGTCGGGGCCAGTAAACTCGCGCCCAAGGTCGCGATTTGACCTCTATACGGTCGCGGAGTACACATTTCGCCGTCGCCATGAATTCGACGCGCCCGCCGCTCCGGTTCTACTTGATCCTTCTGCTCGCTTCGTCATGGGTCGTGTTTTCGACCGTATTCTGGGATTACCAGTCGCGCCGGCTCGATGGCGCTCTCGCGCCTCCGGCGCCGGACATCTCCGTTCCGAATGCCGGCCGGCGCCTGTGGCTCGATAACGACAGCGCGTATTGGCTGATCCACGCGCGCGATATGATTGAGGGCGGACGTTGGCGCATCCGCCACACGCGCGCGGACAATGCGCCCCATGGGCGCCCTGTCCATTGGAGTCAATCGCTTACCTGGTTGATGCTCGCGGGCGGCTCTCTGCGCCGGCTTTTTACGGGGCAACCGCTCTTCGCGGCGGCGGAGGACGCCGCCGTGTGGATCAACCCCATCCTGCTCTTGGTCTTCACGGGGACAGCCGCCCATGCGTCATACCGACGCTGGGGTCCGGTCGTCGCCTTTTTTCTGGCCGGAACACTCCTCACCCAACCCGACTTGGAATTCTGCTTTCAGCCCCTGCGTCCGGACCATCAAAGTCTGCAATGGGTGTTTCTGCTCGGCTCGATGTTCTGGATTTGGCACGGCCAATCGCGGAGAGGAATTGCGCAGCCCGGTGCGGATCTCGATGAACGGGGCGGACGGCAGGTCGCCATGAGCGGCGCGCATCGGAGGAAAACGCCGTGCGTCGGCTTCGGTCAACCCCACCGAGCATGGATGATCTCCGGCTTTCTGACGGGTCTGGCCCTGTGGGTCGGCGCGACCGTCACGCTGATCGCCTGGACGCCGCTCCTCTTTGCCGCGATGATCCATCGTATCATCGGCGGCGGGCGCGAGGATACCTCGGAACCCGCGGGATGGCGGGTCTGGGGACGCAGCGCCGGTCTGACGGCTCTTCTCTTCTTTTTCATCGAGTATTTCCCCTTTTCCGGCGTTCCGCGCTGGGAGGTCAATCATCCGCTCTACGCGCTTTCCCTGGCGCTGTGGGGCGAGGCGCTTTCGCGCGCAGCCACAGCAGGCGGCGAGGACCGGCGCGGACGGTTCGTTGCGTGCGCCCTCGCGCTCGCCGCTCTGCTGCCGCCGGCGCTCCCGCTTCTGTTGCCCCCGGGTTTTCATGCGCTGCGAGATCCTTTGATGCTTCGATTTCATCGCGACATCAGCGAATTCGCGGGGATCATAAGCCTGTTTCGACGCGAATCCTCTTGGAGCGTGGCGCTCCACTTTGGACTCTTGCCCATCGTCGCCTTGGCGGAGGCCGCGCGCGCGTTTCGCGGGTCGGGTTCCGAATCGCAAAGCCGTTCGGCGGCGGGGCTGGCCGCCGTCTACTTCGGTCTTCTCTCGGTTTTTCAAATCCGCTGGCTGCCGTATTTCGCGGGCGCATCGGCGGTGGCGGGGGCCTGCCGTTTGGCGCGCTGGAGGACCGCGACCGCCAACGGGCAACGGCGCGGAACCTTCCTTTTGCTTCCGCGCCGGATAGCGGCGATCGCGCTGTTGCTTCACCCGCTTCTTTTTGCGGCGCCGACGGCCGTACGTATGCGGCAGGTGGCTGCCGGGGATGCCGTGCGGCCCCAGCTCGTCCGGGCGGCGTTGTTCAAACGGTTGGCGAAGAGACTGCGGGCCGCCATCCGTCATCCCGCGCCGATTTTCATGACCGAACCCGATATGGCGGCGGCGTTGTATTATCACGCGCGGCTGCCGACGATCGCGTCGTATTACTGGGAAAACACCGGCGGTTTGCGCGCCTGGAGCGCATTCTTCGCGGATGAGACCGATCGAGACGCCGCGCGCCTCGCCGCGCAGCGCGGGATCACCCATGTCATGGTTTCACGCGGACCCCGCCATGCGATGGCGGTGCAATGGGTGGCGCAGGGAGTCGAGGATCGAGCGGCCGCGGCGCGCCTGCTCGCGGCGCGGTTGGTCGGCAGCGGTCCGCCGATTCCCGGATGGCTCGCCGTCAATCCGGAACTGACGGCCATCGGCGCGGCGCATTACCGGCTGGAAACGGCGCGCCGCGCGCCGAAGACCTGGGACACACGATTCACGGTTTTTGACGTAAACTGGGAAAAATGAGGTGGAACCACCCCGGCCCCTCAGCAGACAGGGCATGGCAAGACCGCGATGAGGACTGACGTCCCAACCCCGTCGGATTCGTCCCGATCTCGACCCGCTGTTTTTTTGGGGGGGGATATCGCGGCAAGCCGAGCGCAAGCGCGGAAGAAAAGGCGCTCCCGGGCGGGAGATAAAACCTGAGGGATACAATGAAAAAGTGCCCACCGGAAATCAGGACGTGACCGCTCCCCCATCCCCGTCTTACTCCCACTCGATCGTGCTCGGGGGCTTGGAACTGATATCGAAAACTACGCGGTTGACGCCGCGCACTTCGTTGATGATTCGACGAGCGATCGCATCGAGGGTCTCGTAGGGCAGCCGATACCAATCGGCCGTCATGCCGTCCTGACTCGAGACGGCGCGCACCGCGACCACGTTCTCGTAGGTGCGTCCGTCGCCCATGACGCCGACGGAGCGCACCGGCAGCAGCACGGCGAAGGCCTGCCAGATTTCGCGATGGGCGGGCAGTTTCGCGATTTCCTCCTGAACGCGAAGGTCCGCCTGCTGCAATGTTTCGACCGCGCCGGGCGTGACCTCGCCGAGAATACGGACCGCCAGCCCCGGTCCGGGAAACGGCTGGCGATCCACGATGGATTCGGGCAATCCCAGCTCGCGGCCCATCTGCCGCACCTCATCCTTGAACAAGTCGCGCAGCGGTTCGACAAGCTCGAACTGGAGATCGGGCGGCAGACCGCCGACGTTATGATGGCTCTTGATGGTCGCCGAGGGTCCGCCGATCGGCGATGCGCTCTCGATCACGTCCGGATAGAGGGTGCCCTGCGCGAGGAATCGAACCGGGCCGAGCTTGCGCGCCTCGTCGGCGAACACGTCGATGAACGTGCGACCGATGATTTTCCGCTTCTGTTCGGGGTCCGTCACGCCTCGGAGCCGTTCCAGAAAGAGCGGTCCCGCGCTCGGAGCGCGCAGGTCCACCCCGAAGGTGTTGGCGAAAACATCGCGCACCTGTTCCGCCTCTTTGTAGCGCAGCAAACCGTTATCCACAAAAATCGCATGCAGGCGATCGCCGACGGCGCGGTGCAACAGCGCCGCCACGACCGAAGAATCCACGCCGCCGCTCAATCCGAGAATCACATGCTCGCCGCCGATACGCTCGCGCATCTGCGCCACGCGTTCCTCAATGATCGAAGACATCCGCCAATCGCCGGAGCAACCGCAGATATTGAACAGGAAATGGTTCAGGATTTCGCCGCCGTGCGGAGTATGGACAACCTCCGGGTGGAATTGCAGACCGTACATTCGCCGGGCGTCATCGGCCATGGCGGCGTGGGGACAGGTTGCCGTGCGCGCCAGCGCGCGGAATCCGGGCGGCAAGCGCTCGACCTGGTCGCCATGGCTCATCCACACCGGCATCGTTTCCGGCAAAGCGCGAAACAGGGCGTCGGCCTCGAGCACCTCCAGCCGCGCCAACCCGTATTCGCGTTTTTCTCCCGGACGCACCGCACCGCCGAGGTCGCGGCCCATCAACTGCATCCCATAACACACGCCGAGCAACGGAACGCCCATCGCATACAGCCCCGGATCGCACCCCGGCGCCCCTTTTTCGAGCACGCTGGCCGGTCCCCCGGAGAGGATAATGCCGCGGGGCGGACGCTCGCGCAGACGGGCGGCGGTCGTATCATGCCGCAGCAGTTCGCAATACACACGCCGCTCGCGCAACCGCCGCGCGATCAACTGGCTATATTGAGAGCCGAAATCCAGAATCGCAATCCACTCATGCATGGCCGCTAAAACTGCCAGAAACAAAGTGAAAGGGACAGAGAAATAGTTTCAAAAAGATCCGGAAAAGTTGCGGGCTCGCGCCTTCTATACGGTAGAGGCCGGCGATGGGCGCCGGTCTCGGGAACCGGAGAAGAGCCATGCGACAGCCCCGATTGAAGCCTGATTATCG
>CALGXT010000196.1 GCA_937935255.1 uncultured bacterium
TCTGCCGCCGGAGAGGTCGGTGGTCAGTAAGTGCCAAAGGGACAGGGAATGAAATCGAAGGGACAGAGAATGAAATCGTCCGGCAAACGGTAGGGCGCGGCGGCCCGCCGCGCCGGAAAATATGGGGACAGAGAATAAGAAGTTTGCCGAGATGAATTCATAAAATACTTTCTACCAGTGCAATACGTCGTAATCCGGGACGAAGTTAGAGGCAAGATTTTTGCCGGCACGACTGTACCACACTTCGCGAAGTGTGATACACTCCGTGAGGGACCGGCGCAAGGGACAGAGAAATAAGATTGCGCCATGTCGCCTCTGTCCCGGGCGGCGGGGGGGGCCGAAAACCCGGCGGCGTCGCAGGCGATGGCTGTGGAATCTCCCCCCCCCCGGCGGTCTGCCGAATCGGGCGTTGCCCTCATGCAAAAACAACGAAAAACATGTTGATCCGGCGCGGCATCGCGGCTACATCGGGCGCGGGGCTTCCGCATGAAATACGCGATCGTTTCAGACCTGCACGCCAACCTGCCCGCCTGGAAGGCGGTTCAGCTCGATTTCGCGACCTTGGGCGCGGAGCGCGTGATCTGCCTGGGCGACACGATCGGTTACGGCCCGCAGCCCGCGGAGACCCTGGAATGTGTCTATGCCGCTGTCCACCACTTCATCCTCGGCAATCATGAGGCCGCCGTTTGCGGCAAGATGGATGAGACCCTCTTCAGCGAACACGCGCAGGCGGCCTTGCGCTGGACGCGCGCGCGGCTGGGCGACGCCGCGCTCCGCGTCTTTGAGCGCTGGCCGCTGACCCTCAAGGGCGCTGGCTTTCGGTGCGCGCACGGCGATTTCGGCGCGCCCGCGCTGTTCAATTATGTGATCGAGCCGGAGGAAGCTCTACCCTCCTGGCGCGCGACCGAGGAGCCGTTGCTTTTCGTCGGGCATTCCCATAGCCCCGGCATCTATCTGCTCGGCGCCAGCGGGACGCCCCACCGGGTGGAACCGCAAGACTTCGCGCTCGAAGCGGGCAAGCGCTATCTCATCAACGTCGGCTCGGTGGGTCAGCCGCGCGACGGCGATCCGCGCGCCTCGTACTGTTTTTTCGATAGCGACCGTCGCGCGGTTCACTGGCGGCGCGTGCCGTACGATTTGGACGCTTACCGCGAGGCGGTGCAGCGCGCGGGCTTACCCGAGGAATTTGACGCCGTGCTGCGAAACGACCCCCGGCGCGGCGCTCCGCCGCTGCGTCCGCAACTGGGCTTCCGTCCGCCGAAGGACGCCGCGCGCGGCGCGCGCGACGTGGTTGAGGTGGCGGAAATCGCGGAGCTGCAACGGAAGGTGCGGGCGTGGCGGGGGCTGGCGCTGACGCTCGCGGCGCTGGCCGCGGCGGCAGCGACTGGCTTCGGATATTGGGCATGGCAACGCCGCGCGGAAAGCCCCGACCGTTTTGATGGGCGCCCCGCGCTTCCGCCCGCCGCTGCGGCGCTCGATCGCAATCTCGCAGCATTGCCGGCGCGAGCGCTCCGCGACGGTGAAGCGCCGGCCGGCTGGCTGATCGAACGCGGGAATCGCCGACGACAATCCTTCACGCTGGAGACCCGCGCGGATGAGGGGCCTATACTTCGGCTGCGCTCCGACACCGCAAAGTCCGATCTCTTCGCGCGCGCCGCGGCGGTTCGCGTCGAACCGGGCCAGCGTTTCACGGTGGAGGCTTTTTTTCGCAAAAGCGCCGACTGGCAGGGCGACGCAGGCCTGGCGGTGGCGCTCACGCGCGAAACATCGGGCGGCGGCGAGGAGACCGTTCCGCATTTTGTTGCCAAGGCGCCCAATCTTTCGCGCCGCGACGGCTGGTGGGCGGCGCGCGAGACTTTCACGGTGCCCGCCGGCGGGCGCGCGATCGAGCTGCGCCTCGGCGGACGATTCCGCGGGGAGGTCGAAATCGCGCAGGTGACGCTCACGCGGCGGAACTGAGGCGATGTCGCAACGCGGAAGGCGCGGTTGCATGTGACGCGTGACATTGGCCCCGCGACGCCGGGTACCGTCGCGCGGAGGGCGCGGCGTCACTCTCGTTTGATGTATCGGGCCGCGGGCGACCTTCGGGACGAATGCCGCCCGCCCTCTTTGCGCTGACTCCGTTCGTTCACCGGGCCCAGCCCCCGGATTCGCGAATGCAAGGGCAAGCCAAGCTTCAACCGTCCCCTTGAGATCACGGGGAGGCGCTTCATTTTATCAAGACTCCGCACAGGCAAAATCCGGGCCATTCGAAATGCGCCAACTATCTCACACCTTCGAAGGTGTGATATAATAAAATATCAATAAAGTGCAGCATTTAATTTTTCTAAGTAACTAAAAGCTAGTATATTATGATTTATTTATGAAGTACTGCATATTTTTAGATTATCTCACACATTCGAAGGTGTGAGATAGTCAAAGAAGCTTGGACACCGGCAGGGGGTTGGATTCGCGCCGGGAATCAGGGGAAGATGTGCGCGGGCGCCGGAACCGCAGAATGACCGTGCGTGTTTAGACGCCGCGCAAAGAGCCGGTGCGAAAACATCGAGACATCATCTCTCGCTCCGACTTTTATCGGTTCTCGCCCCGCTCAGGTCTTCAGTCCGCTGGTCAGGTCGAAGACGGCGCTCAGCATGCTGATGGCGACGAGTCCAACGAAAACCGCCACCAACAGAATCAGGGCGGGCTCGATGAGCGTCGTCAGCAGCCGGAGACGACGCTCCAGCTCGGCTTCGTATCGCTGCGCGATGCGTTGGAGCGCGCCGGGCAGATCGCCGCTCTCTTCTCCGATCGTCAGCATATCGGTCAAAAGCGGCGGAAACACGCCGCCGGCCGCCAGCGGTCCGGAAATGGTCGCACCGTCGGTCACCCGCTCGCGCGCATCGCGGACGGCCTCGGCGATGACGCGGTTGCCGACCGTGGATTCCGCGATGGCGAGCGCGCGCAGCACCGGCACGCCGTTCTCCAGCAGCGAGCCGAGCGTCGCGGCGAATTGTCCGAACGCCCGCGCCTCGATCACGGGGCGCACGAACGGGAGCCGTAACAGCGCGCGATCGCGCCAATATCGCCCCGCCGGCGTTTGCAGCGCTCGCCGCGCAAGCGCCATCGCGCCGATCAACAACAAAGCGATCCACAGCCCATACTGCCGCAATCCGCGGCTGACGGCGATCAGCGCGCGCGTGGCCGCCGGGAGCGCCGAGCCGAGCTCATCGAAGATCGCGGTGAACTTCGGCAGGACATAGGTCAACGTGAAGATCATCGTCGCGCCGCCGACGACCAGCACGAAGAGCGGATAGACGAGCGCGGAGCGCGCCTTCTCCTGCGCCGCCGCCAGTCGCTCATAATGGCCGGCCAGCCGCGCGAGCGTCTCCCCCAGGCGGCCGCCGGCCTCGCCCGCGCGCACCATGCCGATGTAGAGCGAAGGAAAGACTCCCGACCGCCGTTCGAGCGCATCGGACAAATTCGCGCCCTGCACGATTTCATCGCGCAGTTCTTCGAAGAGCCGGGCGCGGCGGGGGTCGTCGCGGCGCTGCGCCAGCGTATGCAGCGCCCGCCCGAGGGTCATGCCGGCGCCGAGCAGATCGCCCAGTTCCCGCGTGAAGGCCGCCAGCGCCGACGGGCGCCAGCGCCGCGCGCCGCGGAAGCGCGCGGGGATCGGCGCGGGGCCGGACGCCGTCGGAGGCGCCCCGGAAAGCGAACCGCCGCTCTCGACGATTTCGATCGGCGCGAGGCCCTCCGCCTGTAGTTTCCGTACACAGGCGGCGCGGTTGGGGCTCTCGAGCGCGCCCTCGACGCGCGCGCCCTCGCGCGACCGCGCGGTGTAACGGAAAAGAGGCACAATCAAGTCTCCGTCAGCGCCTCATCCTCCTCGGAGACCCGGAGGACTTCTTCGATGGTGGTGACCCCCTCGAGTACTTTGTTCCAGCCGTCCTGCCGCAGCGTGCGCATGCCGCGACGGATGGCGTCGCTCTTGATCGCGTTGCTGGAGACGCGCTGGACGATCAGGGAACGCACGGTCTCATTGACCGTGAGAATCTCATACACCCCCGTGCGCCCGCGATAGCCGGTGCCGCGGCAGGCCTCGCACCCGGCGGCTTCGTAGATCGTCCGTTCCTCGATCCGCGCTTTCGGGAAACCGATGCGGTCGAGCATCCGTTCGTCCGGCGCGCGCGGGCGCCGACAAGCGGGGCACAGGCGGCGGACGAGCCGTTGCGCGACGATCGCCTCAATGGAGGAGGCCACCAGGAACGGCTCGATCCCCATATCCACCAGCCGCGTGACCGCGCCGGCGGAGTCGTTCGTGTGCAACGTGCTGAATACCAGGTGCCCGGTGAGCGCGGCGCGAATCGCGATCTCGGCGGTCTCCTTGTCGCGGATTTCGCCGACCATGATGATATCGGGGTCCTGTCGCAAAATGTGTCGGAGCCCGACGGCGAAGGTAAAGCCGATCTCCGGCTTGACCTGAATCTGGTTGATGCCGGGCATCTCGTACTCGATCGGCTCCTCGATCGTGATCACGCGCTTGTCCACCGAATTGATGGTGTGAAGCCAGGCGTAAAGAGAGGTGGATTTGCCGGAGCCGGTAGGGCCGGTCACCAGCAGGATGCCGTGGGGCCGTGTAATCAGCCGCTTGAGCCGTTCCTCATCCTCTGCGCACAGACCGAGCTTATCCATGCCCAGGAGTCCGCTCCGGCGCAGCAGGAGCCGCAGGCTGACGCTCTCGCCGTACACGGTGGGCATCGTCGAGACGCGCACGTCGAGATCTTCGCCGCGAATGCGCAGCCCGATGCGCCCGTCCTGCGGCAAACGTTTCTCGGCGATGTCCATGCCGGCCATCACTTTCACGCGGGAGATGATCGCCGATTGAAAGCGCTTCAACTGCGGGGGCACGGGCGTCGGGTGGAGCACGCCGTCAATCCGATAACGCACGCGCAGGTCGTTCTCCTGCGGCTCGATGTGGATGTCGGTGGCGCCGTCCTGATAGGCCTCCCAAATAATTTGGTTGACGAACTTGACGACCGACGCCTCCTGATCCAGATCGTCAATGTCCTTGTTGAACAGCGAAGCCTCGGGCGCAATTTCCAGCGGCTGCGCCTGATCCTGGATAATGCGGTCGAGCGTGTCGGCGCCGACGCCGTAGAGGCGCTTGGCGGCCTTGGCGATTTCCGCGGCGGGGGCGAGCGCGAAGCGGATGGGGCGCCCGGCGGCGAGCCGGAGGGCGTCGGCGAGGCCGGGACGGAAGGGATCCGCCGTGGCGACGCGCACCGCTCCGTTCTCGAGCGCGGCGGGCACGACATTGAAATGAAAGAGGGTCGCCGGCGGCAGCGCCTCCAGCGCCTCGCGAGCGGGCGCAATTTCATCGCCTCGCAGAAACGGATATCCCAATTGACCAGCCAGCGCGCGCAGCAACTCCTCTTCGCGCGCGAAGTTCTCCCGCACCAGGGTTTCGATGAGCGGCCGCGATTTCGCGCGCGCGAGCGCGATCGCTTCCTCGGCGCGGGCGCGATCCATCAGCCCGGTCGCCGCCAAGATCTCCGCCGGTGACTGTGTGGGATGCATGGGCATGCCTCGCCGGAAGATAGCGCAATAAATTCCGAATCGGTAGCGAGAAATCGCTCCGAAGCCCAAACGCCGCGCCTCCCCTCCGCCTTCGGCCTTCGGCATTCGGCATTTCAACAGGGGGTGTGCCGGAGGAGGGAGTCGAACCCACACGCCCTCGCGGGCGGCAGATTTTGAGTCTGCTGCGTCTGCCATTTCGCCACTCCGGCAACGCAATGGGGAGAAAATCAAATCCGGGCCGCAAACTCAAGCCCGAAGCGCGGCAGGGATTCCCGCGCACGGACTTTGCGCGACGGCGCCCGCATCGCGCGGATGGGCGGCTCGAGCAAGCTCGAGCCCTCCGGCGCGGCGGGCCGCCGCGCCCTACCCGTGTCGCCCCGTGGGATTCGCGGTCGAAACGACCGGCCCGGGGCTTTTGCCCGCGCCCGTCCGGCGCCGGAAGAACGGCGCGACCAGCAGGACGAACAACGCCGCCGCGGCCGCATGGCCCGCCCATCCGGTCGCTACCAGATCCGCGTGGCAGACCGCCCCCGGCAACGCGGGGATGAGCCAACGATCCAATAACAGCCCCGATCCGAGCGCTGTCGCCACAAGTGTGGCGAGATAAATCGCTGCGGCGCGCGCGCCCAGCAGCTTCACCAGCGTGGTCAGCGCCGCGGCGTTGGTCGCCGGCCCGGTGATCAGAAAGACCAGCGCCGCGCCCGGCGAGACGCCCGCCCGGATCAATCCGTGCGCGATGGGAATCGAGCCGGTCGAGCACACATACAACGGAATGCCGAGCGCAAGCATGAGCAGCATGGAACCCCATCCGGCGCCGATGCGCTCGCCCAGAAAGCCCGGCGGAAAAAGCGCGCCCAAGGCCGCGGAGATGGCCAGGCCCAGTAGAACCGCGCGGTGAATAGACCGCGGCAATGTGACAAAACCGTGGCGGAGCGCGCGCGCCCACCACGGCGGCCGAGGCCCCTCCGGCGCCGCGTCAGGCGGAGGGCTCGAGTCGGCCGGCGCCTCCGGCGCCCAGCGGTCCACCAAGGCGCCGCACAACGCTCCCGAGACGAACGCGGCCAACGGACGAAACACGGCCAGCAAAGGGCCCAGCATGCCGTAGGTCGCGATCATGCTGTCCACGCCGGTTTGCGGGGTGGACATCAAAAACGCCGCGGTAGCGCCCCGGCCCGCCCCCTGCCGGCGCAGCTCGGCGGTGACGGGAATCACGCCGCAAGAACATAGCGGCAGCGGCACGCCGAAGAGCGCCGCCTTCACCGGCGCCCAGCGATCGCCGCCGCGCAGATGCCGCGCGACCCACCGCGCGGAGAGCGCCACCGAAAGCAGCCCCGCCACGGCGAATCCGAAGAGCAGATAGGGCGCCATCTGCGCCAACACGCCCCAAAAGCCGACGACGAATTTCAGGAGGTTTCGGGTCAACATGCTCATGCGACATACCATCGCTCATTTCCGTCGAAATGCAAACCCCCAGGGGGTATATGATGACCGTTGGGATCATTTCGAAATGCGCGGGGCCGGGAACGCCCCGGCAGGATCGAGCCTCCGGCGGAGGGCGCGACGGCGAAGCGCGGGCGGTCGGCGAACCGGCGCACAAAGGATGATCGGATCAGCCCCGCCGCCGAAATTGCCGCAACAGCTCCGGGAAGCCGCAGCCGGCGCAGGCGGAGCGGTTATGCAGGCAGAAATCCTGGAAAATTTGCAGCAATCCCTGCCGGCGCAGGCCGGTGCGATAAAGCGACGGCGGATGTCCCGGCCCGAACAGCGTGTGCGCGATCGCGCGGAGGCGCTCGTTGGAGGCTTCGGGCGGAAGGCGATCCAGCCCACCGTGGGCAAAGGGGGCGCCGAGATCCAGCGCGGCGAGCATCGGCGCGCAGACGTTGACCAACATCGCGATGGCCCGCGAACGTCCGATGAGCGCGATCGCCGCGGAGGAAGGCGGGGCTGACCGACTCGCGTGCCGGCCCCAAAACGTGTCGGGCCGAACATCGAGCCACTCCAACAGCTCTTTCACCGGGTCCTCCGCCAGGGCGCATCGCCGCAAGGCGGCGGCGGGCGGTTCCGCGCGGGTGAACAACCATGCGGCGCCGGCAAGGCGTCGAAGGGGATGATTCGCCGGTCGCATGCCGGAAAGTTTCCAGGCGCTCCGCTCCAACGCGCGCGTCTCGAGCGCGGCGCGCTCCTTCCACCAAACATCCCAGAGCGCGCGCGTGTGCTCGCGCGCCGCGGCGGTCCAGTCGGACTCGATTCTCGGCGTGAGCAAGCCGGCCATACCCGCGAGCAACGCCTCGGCGCGCACGGCATCGCCGCGGGCGATCTCGCGCAGCGCGGCCAGCGGCAAGGCGGCGGCGAGGCGGCGGAAAGGCAGCTTGTTGTCGGGATAGCCCAGCGCCGCCATCCATTCCTCGTACAGCGTCTGATCGGCGCCGCGCTCCGCGGCGGCGGCGGCCATGCGTTCGGCCTTGCGCCGCAGGCGCTCCTCGCCGGCGGCGTTGAGCAAGGCCTCCCGATCGTCCGGCGTCCATTCGGCCAGCAGCAGGGCGCACGGCGCGGGCGCGGCGGGGGCGGCGTAAGGATAAGCGGCGAGGTCCACGTGCTCGAAAGAAAAGGAGGGATCGGCCGCGAGCGCCTCGCGCAATGCGACCTGCGCGGCGCCGGGCGGCAAGGCGTCCGTCGGCAATCGCCCCTCGAAGAACGTGACATGAATGCGCACGCGCGCATAACGCGGATCGGCGGCGTGGCCGTGCGCCGTCCAATCGGACGGGCGGAGGTGAATCTCGACGTCGCCCTCGAGACGTCGCTCTCCGGCGCCGAGTCTCACGGCGGCGCCGAGGAAATCAGGGCCGGGACCGAGGTTCCATTCGCCGGGATGCTCGACCGTCAGCGGCTCGCCTTCCACGGTGCGCAGGCGCGCGGGGCGGAGCGCGCCGTCATACCAGACGCACTGGAGCGCGCGCTCGGTTTCCGGCGGAACAAGGTCGCGGGCAGTCTCTCGCACACCGGCGGGCGCGGTCGCCCCGACGGGCGCTCGATAGCGAAGCGAGCGGGGAAAAAACTCCTCGCGCACCCGCTCCGCCGCCCGACTGCCGTTTCGCGTGTTCAAAGGTCAAGGCCTTCCAATGGCCACACCGATCGAAACGAGAAATTCGGCGAGGCCTTTGCGGATCAGCATGACGGCAATGGCGGCGAGCAGCATGCTCGCCAGCTTGGAAAGGATTTTGGCGCCGGTGCGTCCGAGAAAACGCGTGAACGGTTCGGACAAGGTGAAAATCCCGCCGGCAAGCGCCATATTGGCCGCAATCGCCCACGAGACGGTCCAGCGTCCGTGAAGATCGCTCAGTAAAATGCTGGTCGCCAACACGGCGGGGCCGGTCATCAAGGGCACCCCGATGGGCACGGCGCCCAGGCTTTCGGGGTCCACCCAGCGCTGGCTGCGGCGGCCCCCGAAAAGATCATAGAGCGCAATGGTCAGGAGAAGAATGCCGCCGGCGACCATGAAATCGGCCATCGTAATGCCGAGCGACCGCAGGAGCGCCGGCCCTCCCCAAACGAAGAGGATCGCAACGGCGGCGGCGGTGAACGAGGATTCGAGGATCAAACGCTGCCGGGCGCGGCGCCCGGTGTTTTGCGTGAGCGCCACGAAGAGCGGCGCCATGCCGATGGCATCCACGGCCACGAAGAGCGGCAGAAAGCACAGCCAGAAGGTCTTCATGCGGCCTCCTCCGAACGGTCGAAATTCTTTCACTCCCCGATGATTTTGACGAGGACGCGTTTTCTCCGGCGACCGTCGAATTCGCCGTAAAAGATTTGTTCCCACGGGCCGAAGTCGAGGCGGCCGTTCGTGACGGCGACGACGACCTCGCGGCCCATCACCTGGCGTTTGAGGTGCGCGTCGGCGTTGTCCTCCGCGCCGTTGTGGGCGTATTGCTCGTAAGGTTTTTCAGGCGCGAGTTTTTCCAGCCAGCGCTCAAAATCCGCGTGCAAACCGCGCTCGTCGTCGTTGATGAACACGCTTGCGGTGATGTGCATGGCGTTCACGAGGCAGAGCCCCTCGCGGATGCCGCTTTCGCGCAGGCAGGCTTGAACCTGCGGGGTGATGTTGAGGTAGGCCCGCCGGGTCGGCGTCTCGAACCAGAGTTCCTTGCGATAGCTTTTCATACATCCCAAACTCCCGTGCCTCTCGGAATGAAGTCTCAGGTCGGCATAATGCGAAACGGCTTCGGCGGCTGGCCGGTGAGGGCGTGGTAGATGGCGCCGATCAGCAGCGGCGCGAAGGCCGCAAGCACCTCGCCCGCGATCAGACCGACCGCCAGCGGCTTGACCCGCTGGTAGCCGCGCGCGCCGCCGTATTTCATCACGAGCCCTTTTGCCGCCCAGCCGAGCAGGAACGAGAAGGCGAGCTGCCGGCTCTGCCACATGGCGCCCATTGCGAACAGCAGCGGATGGAACGGCCAGCGGGCGAAGCGGCGACGAAGAAATCCGAACAGCAGCGCCAACGCGAAGGTGACGGCGAAGGCGAGGGCGGCCTCCTTCTGCGGCGCAAGCCGTCGCCACCGTTGCGCGCCCGACAGGCGCAACGATTCGTCAAGGCGTCCCTGCGCCTCGAGCGCGCGCGCCACGCCGACATTCACGTCGTAGACCATGCGCGGAACGGATTGAACGGTCCATCCGTCGCCAGCCTTGATGGCGCCTTCGCGGTACTGCCAATAAAGGGAAACCGGTATGGCGACCGCCGCCGAGAGCGCGACGGCGACGCCGCCCCACAGCGCGACACGCCCCAGCCGCACGCCGACACCGTCGGCGAGCTTGAACGCGGACATTGCGAACGGCATCAGCGCCTCGCGGGGGTCAATCAGCATCAGCGAGGAAACCATCCCCAGCAACAGCAGTTGCTCCGGTCCGATGGCGAAGGCGCCCATGAACCCCCACAACATCGCGCACGGATAGAAGTGCGGATGAAAAAAGAACACCCCCGCCTCCGCCAACAGCCGGGTCATCACGGTGAAGATCATCAGCGCTCCGAGGGTGTAGAGCAGCGCGAGCGGCCATTCCACGCCGACCACCGCCAATTGCAAAACGAAGAGCGCGAAACCGGCCAGCGCCGCGCGCGCCCCCCAGACCGCCGAGGGCGCGGCGGGATCGCCCCGCCGGAATCCCAGCGCCTGCGCGAAAACCGAGACCAGGTGGCGGCGGCCGGAATAGAGAATGCCGAGAAACAATGCGACGTTCGCCCCGGCGAAGATGGAGGCCCCGATGCTGGGCCGCAAGTGCTGGCCGCCAAACGCCACCCCGTAGCCGGCGGCCACGCCGCTCACCCATACAAACACATACGGCGCGATCCCCAGCGAAAGGGCAACGTCGGAAGACAGGAAAAATGCGAACCCCACCGCCGTGAAAAAAATCGTCGGCGCGAAAATAATGTGCGCCCCGCCGAGGCGCATCGTCGGCATCAGCTCCAGCAGCGGCTCGAAGTTCAACGTCCGTTGAACCGGGATCACGTAATCCGGCCACCAGACATTCGCGTAATTGATCATGTGGATCGCGAACACGATCCCGAATCCCGCCCAGAACAGCCGCCGGCGAAAAATTGCCGGCAGCGCGCGCCCCTCCTCGGGCAGCATTTCGCGGGCGAACTCGACCGTGGGATACGGCAAGTGCTCGTGCTCCGCCCACTGGCGGTGCAGGACGAGGCCAAGGCCGACGACGGCCAGCCCCATCGCGCCAAGCAGCGGCAGCCAGAACAGCAGGGGGCGCGCCCACGCACTCCAAGGGATGCGGCGCAGCGAAAAAGGCTGGCCCGGCTCGCCCAGCCCGGCGACGAAGCCGTCGAGCGCGACCCCGTGCGCCGCGGAGGGATCGGCGAGCATTTGCGGCGGAACCGCAGCGAGGACGGCGGGACGGCGAACGACGAGGGCGTCGCCGAGCGCGATCTCCAGCAGCGCGCGATTCAGCCCGAGCGCCGCGTCGGGGGCGAGGTCGGCGGGATTCCGGCCCAAGGCCGAACGCACATGCAGCGGCAAGCGCGCGGGGGGCGCGTCGCGCCGAACCTGGGCGCGAAAGGAGGGATCGGCGAGCGCGTCGTTGAGCGCGTCGAGCAAGGCCGCGCGCCGTTCCGGGGTGTCGGGCGCGTCTTCGAGCATTTCCGGAAGCACGCGCGCGGCGGCGACGCGCGCGGGGTCGCCCTCCGGCCGTTCCGCCGCCGCCCGCAGGCGCGCGCGCAGCGCCGCCCAGTCGCGCACGGACTTCTCCGTCAACCGCGCGGGATCGCCCTGCCAGGCGGGAAAGGTGCGCGCGTGGTGGTGCGGCAACATCAGGAAGGTCGTGAAATAATGGATGAAACCGCGCCCCGCCGGGTAGCAGGCAAAAAGCAACAACGCCATGACCGCCGCCGTTTCGCGCGCGCCGAGCGCCGAGCGCCCGCGGAGCGCGCGCCAGAGCGGGTTGACGATCAGGACGAACAGGATCAGAGGCCCGAACACGGCGATCGGCAGGTAATTGCCGATGACATACGTGTTTTTCAAAACCATGTCGTTGAAAAACGACACGCCGCTCAGCAAAGCGACGAGCAGCAGCGAGAGCAACAGGCCGCGTCGAGTCATATTTGAACAATCTTGCCCAACCGCGCGCGCGGTGGCGAGCGGTTTATTTCGTCCATCCTTGACGCGCGTCAAGGCGCGCGCGGGGTCAGGCGAGTAGATTGCGAGCGTATGACAGGAGCGCCCGCATGAAACGGAAAATCATTACGATTGACGAAGAGCTTTGCAACGGTTGCGGCGAGTGCGTGACCGCGTGCGCCGAGGGCGCGCTGCAAATCGTGAACGGCAAGGCGAAGCTCGTGAAAGAGGATTTCTGCGACGGTTTCGGCGCCTGCATCGGGGACTGCCCGACGGGCGCGCTGAAGATCGTGGAACGGGACGCCGCCGAGTATGACGCGGCGGCGGCGCGCGCGCACATCCTGGCCACGGGCGACGCGGAAGCGCTGCGCCGTTTCGACGAGGCCGCCGCGGCGCATACGCGCGAACACGAACAGGGTCGCGGGCGCCCGGCGGGGCCGGCAGGATTCACGCCCCCGCCGGCCGCCGCGACGCCGCCCGCCGCGCCGCGTCTCGCGCCGCCCGCGTTCGGCGGATGTCCGGGATCGCGGATGCGCGTTTTCAATGAGGAAGGCCCCGCGGCGCGCCCGGCGCCGACGCCGACCAGCGCGGGATTGCCCGCGCAGGTGAATCCATCGGAGCTGCGCCAATGGCCGATCCAGTTGCATCTGGTGCAGCCGGGCGCGCCGTTTTTCCGGGGCAAGGAGCTGGTGGTTATGAGCACGTGCGGTCCGATCGCGAGCGCGGATACGCACTGGCGATTTTTGCGCGGGCGATCGGTCGTGGTGGCCTGCCCCAAATTGGATCGCACAGATCCTTACGTGGATAAACTGGCGGCTATTTTGTCGGAGCCGTCCATCCCGAAGGTCATCGTCGTGCGCATGGAAGTGCCCTGCTGCGGCGGGCTGACCCGGATTGTGGCGGAGGCCGCCGAGGCCAGCGGACGGCAAGACTTGACCGTTGAGGAAGTGACGCTGAGCCTCGATGGCGCGGTGCTGGACAGCGAAACCATCTGAAAGCCGTCTTTGACCGTGAGATTCGCTTTTCTTCGGGCATTCATCCGCCCGCCGCCAGTCTCGCACCTTCGAAGGTGTGAGACCGTCAATCGTTCATAACGGGCGGAATGGATCGCCCCGCGGAAGCGGTTGACCTTTTTCTCGATGCCCTATCGCGAATCGCGGACGATCAGGGACGGTGAATTTCGGCGAGCGGCGAAGCCGTGCCGATCCGCGAGCCGAGCGCCGCCTCGGCGATGGAGCGGCCGTCGCGCAGCACCGGTTTTTTCCGCGGAATCCAAAGACGGCGCTTCGCGCGCAGCGCGATACGATGCCCGCGAAACGGCAGCAGGCGATCCAGCGCCGAGCCGATCAGCGCCAGTGGATAGAAGCTCCCATAAATGCGCATCAGCCGTCCGAACTCGACGGCATCGAGCTCCTCCGCCGTCCACGCGGTCGGCCCACGCACGCGCCGCTCGGCGGAACGGCGCGCGAACCACTCGAAGGCCTCGGCGAAAAAGCCCGAGAAGACGCGGACCTCCTGCACATCGAAGCCGTCCTTGAGCGCCTCGTACAATTGCGACTCGCTGTAGCCGGGCCTCACCTGGCCGAGGCGGGCGTCCGTGAAGCCGAGCATTCGCCGCAACGGATGGAGGGGGCTGGGTTTGAGAAACGGCGTTTCGATCACGATCCGCGCCGCCGGTTTCATCGTGCGATGAATCCGCTCGATCAATGCGACGTCGTCCGTGCGCCGCTCCAGCGTATCCACGACGACGACGGCGTCGAACTGGCCTTCCGCGAAGGGGAACCGTCCGTCCGGGCCGATTTCCGCGACGGTGTCGCCATACAGCCGCCGGAGCCGCGCCGTCGCTTCCGGACTGATGTCGGCGCCGAACCATTCGCCGCCGCGCCGCCGCAACAGTGCGCCCAGCGCGCCCGCCCCGATTTCAAGGCACGTCTGCCCCTGCGTGGGACCGAGCAGCGCCTCGATTTGCCGCAGCCGCGCGCGCAGCACGACCGAACGCCGGCACCAGCGCGCCAGCCGATCGTCGGCGGGCGGGTTCGCGTATGTCGTTGCGCCGTTCACGCTCTTAAGTCGTCATAAAAGTGGGCTATGGAAATCAGCATGTACGGCAGCAGCCAGAGGTAGCCGATGCCGCAGGTCAGCAGCGCCAGCAGCGACCAGCCCAGGAACCGCAGGTAAAAGAAAAAGAGCTTGCCCTTGTGTCCGCGCATCAGTTCGATGCTCTTCCGCAGCGCGCCGCGCGGCCCGAGCGTCGGGTCGTCCCAAAGCGCATACATCGTGAACGCGTAGCGCAGGGTGACGATCGTCATCGTCAGCAGGTAAGACAAACCGCCCGCCATAAAAATCGCGGCCAGCGGCAGGAACGAGAGCAGAGCTCTCCGATCTGGGTCGCCGAGCACCTCTCGAAGAGAGGGATTCCCCGCCGCGTACAGCCCGCCGAGCGCAACAAACGGCAGAACGCTCGCCAATGCCCAGAGAAGGATAAAAAGCATCATCCACAAGTACGCGCCGATCGCCACGGCCCAGTGCCGAAAACCCTGAAACATCAGCCCGATTTCGACCGGGCCGCCGCGCGCGAAGGCCAGCGTAAAGGCGCACAGGCCCAGGGCCATCGGGCCGCCGACGACCAGACCGCCGAGGATCGCCCCCGCAAAGGGGATGATCTGCCCGACCATCGAAATTCCCATGACGACCACGTAGTAAAGCAGCACGAAGCCGATGGCCAGGCCCCAGCGGCCCTTGAGCGAGGCGCGAGCGCGCGCGGTCAGTTCGGCGTTCGGCGTCCTGCCGCCGGTCCCCCGCGGCGCGGCAAAACTCGCGACCGGAATTCCGAAGGACGCGGTCCCGCCCGCTCCCGCCGCCGAGGGCGGCATGGGGGGCGGCGTTTCGAAAAGGCCCGGCACGCTCGATGCCGGACGCCACTCCGAGCCGAATTCCGGCTGCCAGACGAGGTCGTCCGGTCTCAACCGTCCGTCGGAGGCCATCCGCCGAATTTCGTCCTCTTCGACCGGACCTTGTTGCCGATTGTTTTGGGCGTAGAACCATTGCATGAATAGGGTTCCTTTCCTCCAAATATGCCACAGCCCGAAGTAATGGGGACAGAGAAATAATTTCAAAAAGTACCGGCGCCGTCCGAAAAGGGGACCGAAAAAGGGACAGAGAAATAGTTCCAGAAAAAGGGACAGAGAAATAGTTTCAAAAAGTTCCGGAAAAGTTGCGGGCTCGCGCCTTCTATACGGTAGAGGCCGGCGATGGGCGCCAGTCTCGGGAACCGGAGAAGAGCCATGCGACAGCCCCGATTGAAGCCTGATTATCGCGACACCTGGCACCACTGCTACAACCGCATCGTCGGCACGCGGGAAGACCGGCCGCTGGACGACGCCGACAAGGAACAGTTCGTGCGCATCCTGCGGCGGGTGGCGGGGTTTTACGCGGTGCGGATCGTCGCCTATCAGGTCATGTCCAACCACTTCCACCTGCTCGTGCAGGCGCCGGCGGAG
>CALGXT010000197.1 GCA_937935255.1 uncultured bacterium
GCCGGAAAATATGGGGACAGAGAATACGAAGTTTGCCGGGACAAATTCATAAAATACTTTCTATTAACGTGATGCGGCAGAATCTTGGACGACGTTATAGGCGAGAGCGAAGAAAGTTATAGGCTACATGGCGCGCCGGCCTGGCCGTTCCCGCCGGAGTCCGGAGCGACGCCCGCCAGCCGGCGGCAAAAGGCGGGAAGCTCGGGATCGCGCGCGCCCATGACGAGCACTGCGTCGCCGTTGCACAGATCGCCACGCAAGGTCCGCTCCAATTCCCCGTAATCGGCGACCGCCGCCGCCGCGCGGCCGCGCCCGCGCACCGCCGCCGCGAGTTCCTCCGATGTGCGGTCGCCGCGCGCCGTGCCGCCCGCATAATAGACCGGCAGCAGATACAAACGGTCGTCCGCCCGCATCGCGGCCGCGAAGGCATCCGCCAGTTCCTCGAACATCAACGCCAGCGGACCGAAGCCGTGCGGACGCCAGACACCCAGCACGCGCTTCGCGCCATCCGCGACCGCGCTCCAGGAAGCGCCGATCTTGGCCGGATTATGCGCGTAATCGTCCACGATCGTCGCGCCGTTGATATGTCCGACGACCTCCAACCGCCGGCGAATGCCGCGAAATCGCCCCAGCGCCGCGACGGCCGCTTCGGTCTCGCCGCCAATCGCTTCGACCGCCGCGAGCGCGAGGCGCGCGTTCTCCGCGTTGTGGCGGCCCGCCATCGCGAGCCGGGCGGGCCGCCCGCGATAGCGAAACCCGACGCCGCCCGGCGCCGAATTGAAATCAGTCAACTCGGGCGGTTCGACGCGACGCCGCCGTCCCGCCGACGCCGCGCCCAATGTCGCGGTCGCCGCCGCGTCCGCAACGATGCCCTCCGCCGCCCGCCCGGCGAAATCCCGAAACAGCGCGGCCACTTCCTCCAGCTCGAAATGGTCCTTGGAAACGTTCGTCAAGACGGCCCACGTCGGGGAGAACCGCAGCAGCGAGCGGTCGCTCTCGTCCGCCTCGATGACCGCCCACGTCCCGCGGCCGGCGCGCGCGCCGCCGATACGGTCGGACCGGTCCCAGTTCACGACTACTCCGCCGTTGACCACCAGCGGATCGAACCCCAATTGCTCCAGGAGAAACCCGATCATGCCGGCGACGGTGGTCTTGCCGGCGGTGCCGGCGACGGCGATCAGACGGCGGCCCTCGACCCGGCGCGCCAGCATCTCGGCGCGGTGCAAAACGGGGATGTGCCGTCGGGCGGCGGCTTCGAGATCGGCGTTGCCGGACTCCACCGCCGTACTCGCGATCACCGCGTCGAGATCGCTCCGGACGCCCTCTCCGTTCTGGGGAAATAGCCGGACGCCGGCGGCGCGCAACACGGAAAAAACGGAAGATGCGCCGCCGGAATCGAGGAGGCGATCCGAACCGCTCACCACGGCGCCGGCATCGAGCAGCGTCTGCGCGAGCGCGCTCATGCCGACGCCGCCGACGCCGATCAGGTGATAACGCCGGCCTTCAAAGTCCATGCGCCGAGCTTGCCACAAGAAAGCGTGTTCGGCGAGCGCGGGCGCTCGAAGGCCGTTGCGAGAAAAAAACTCAGATCTCCGCCCCGACCTTCGCGGCTTCGGGCGGGAGGGGGGTGTGCTTGAATTCGTGGCCGCGGTGGCGGACGATCTCGCCGGAGATGGTATAGAGCACATCTTTGGCGATATTCGCCGCGTGATCGCCGACGCGTTCGAGGATGAAGACCAGGGAGTAGATCGGCAGAAGATGTTCCAGCCGTTCCGGCTGTGTCCGCATCTGCGCCTGCAGACGCGCGAGGGCTTCCTGCGCAAAGGCGTCGGCGCGGTCGTCCTCGCGCCAGACTCGGCGGGCCTGTTCGATATCGAGATTGATGACCGACGCGAACGACTCCCGGAGCATGGCGACGACCTGATCCGCCAAGGCCCGCAACTCGGGAACTTCCGGCAGGGCGCGATCGCTGACCTGCAAGGCGATATTGGCGATGGATTTCGACTGGTCGCCGATTCGTTCCAAATCGCGATTGATCTTGAGAAGGCTGACGATATATCGCAGGTCCTGCGCGATAGGCTGATGCAGGGCGAGGATTTTCAGACAATCCTCCTCCACCATGACCTCGGCTCCGTCAATGCGGTGATCGTCACTGATCACCTCCTGGGCCGCGGCGGCATCCCGATCCCAGTAGGCGCGGATACTTTTCTGCAGCGTCTCCTCCACGAAGGCGAAGAGCCGCAAAAATTTGGACTTCAAGCCGTCCACATCGCGCGTAAAATGCAATAAGGCCATGGCTGGCACCCATCCTCCTTCAGGTTAGATGGTCGGGAGCGGGATGACGAGAAAAAAAGGAGCGCCCGGCGCGGGGCAAGACGCAACGCTTTTCCCATGTCGTTTCGCGCCGCGGGCCGCCCGGCCGATTCCGGGCGCGCAGAGGGGCGCCCGGAATCGGCCACAAAGAAGACATCAGAAGCTGACGTTGAAGTCCGCCTTGAACGTATCGAGATCGGTGTCTTTGACGCGATCCTTGATCGCCATCGCGTACTGCACTTTGACATCGAACCGCTTCGAGATGATGTACTTGATGTACGGGATGTGCGCCTCGACGTTGGCGCCGTTGCCGGTGTCGGTGTTCTCCGCGAACAGACCCAGCGTGACATCCTTGTCGAGTTTGCGGTACTGATAGCCCACCTCGAAGCTGCCGGGATCGGAAGCCTTGCCCAGACGCAACTCGAACAGGTAGCCGGTATCTTCCTCATCCACTTCGGTGTTGACGGCATACTGGCCGCCGATCGAAACGGGAATGCCGACATCCAGGTTCAATCGCGCGAAGCCTTCCACGACATTGTAGTCATTGGCGTACACGAGGTATTCATCCGGCGCCGCGCCGACTTTTCGGGTGGTATTGCCGTAGGCATTCGCGGGGGTGTAGAGCAGTTTTTCGTCCTTCACGCCGTCGAACGAGAACAGGCTCGCGCCGAAGGTCAGGCTCGTCTTTTCCGCCAGTTGGAGGGTGGCCGCCACTTGGCCGGCCGCCAGCGAGGTCTCCGGCCCCGTCGAGCGCTCTTGAATGACGAAGTATCCCGCCGTGCCCTGCAGTTCGATGCCGTCATCCAATTTCAGGACGGCCTTCGCGGCGGCGCCTTCCGGGTTCATCTCGGCCGAAAAAACAAGATCCGAAACGGCGACCCACGGCTGGGCCATCTTGCCGGCGATCAACTGCACGCCGTCGAGCGGGGCCCATTGGATGAACATGCGATCGAAGGTCGCGGTCTTGTCGTTGAAGTAATCGGTCATGGTGACGATATCGGTGATAGGCTCGCCGGTGTTCGTCACCAGCCGGACGCCCACTTTCAAGTCGTCGCTGACCTTCGCATCCAGCGAGAGCCGCCCGCGGAAGCGCATTCGATTGCGCGGCTGTTCCGCCTTTCCTTCTTCGTCGCTGGACTGGAACCGGAACAGCGCGTCGCCCTTCAGCGTCAACGCGTCCGTCCAGGATTTCTTTGTTTCCTGGGCATTCGCCAAACCGGCCGCCAACGCCGTCGTCAACGCGATCGCGGTCAAATGTTTTTTCGTCATAGCGCTCTTCCTTCTCTCCTGAGATTCCGGGGCGTCCCCGGGGTGTTTGACGGAGTCCCGCGCCGATTTCGACACTTCCCTCGTTCACATGTGCCGACCATCTCTCTCGGCCTCGCGTCCCGTCAATTGCGATCACGGTGCTATAATAGCATTAGCGAAATATTTGTGGACAGTTAGTATACGATGAGCGCGCGGCGGCCGGCGAGCGGATATTGCGACCGTCCGCCGGTATCCCGCAGGGACCTGGGGGGGGCGGGCGGGCGAGATGATGAAGGAGGAGAGGCCGGAGCGGAGAGGGCTGTTGTCAAAAATTTTGTGTATGGGGGCATGAGGCGAGTTCGGGTTCGTACGGATTTTGGAAATGTCGGATGCCTTCGGCGATGCGGCCTTGGAGGCGGCCGCTGGGTTTGAGTTTGGTGGAGCGCTGGAGGCGGTTCATGTTCTTCCTTTTCATGGCGTCTCCTCCGATTCGTACACCAGATTTTTTCTACACCCATTCTCGGCGCTCTTCGCATGGGGCGGTCGGGGCATAGCGCTGCTCGCCGCGCGACTGGAATAGAATCTTCTTCTGTCGGAGCGGCCCGCGAATCATAGCCGGGGCGGGGCAGTTCTCCACCTGCCGCCCGCCCCCCGCCGCGGATTGTGCGCGGGCAAGATTTCGCGAAATGTGGTCGAGACACCGATGCGGTGACGCATGGAACGGGGCCCGTCCGGAGTTCCGCCGTTTCCAAGGGTTGGAAAATTTCATGAAGATTTTTCCAAGCCTTGGAAATATGAAGCGCCTCCGGCGCGCAGCCACGTTTCGACGAACGCGAGCGCGGCGGCCAGATTCCGGCGCGCCGCGTCCGACAACCGCTCTTCGAAGTCGTCGAACGCCTCCCCGCGAATCGCCAACAACCAACCCTCGGGCTGCGCGTCAAACAGGTCGCGCGCCAGCGCGAGCACGCCCGCGGGGCTGACGCTGTGGCTGCTGAATTCGACTTCGCCCGCCGAGGGTTCGACCCGCTCGAATGCGAACGGCGTCGGCCCCGCTGCCGCCGCGTCCGCGAAGATCACGGCCGCGTGCCGCGCGGCCAGCTCGGCGTGCTCGACGGTGAGCTGATAGTCGGAATCCACCGTCACGCCCGGAATCGCGAGCGCCTCCACCGCTGCGGCCAGCGCCGGGCCGAGGCCGTCGTCGAGCCGGCCCGGATTACCGAAGCCGATCAGGAGCATGGGGCGATGATTGCGCATGGAGTCTGGCGCCGAGGGCGGTAAAATTCACCGGAAAGGCGCGGAAAAAAGGTAGGGCGCGGCGGCCCGCCGCGCCGAAGTCCGAGGGCGGGAAGATGGTGGGATGTGGGATGTAGAAGGCGGGGCGCACTCGCGCACACCGACCTCCCCCTTTGCGGCATGGCGGGCCGTCGAACGAGGCGGAGGGCGGAGGCGGTCAAACGTAAAGTCCCTTCCCGCCGCGCGCGCGAACCGCGCCGTCGGCGCCGACGATCTCGACTTCGAGCGGCATGCGGCCCATTGCATGCGTGGCGCACGACAGGCACGGATCGTAGGCGCGAATCGCCACCTCGATGCGGTTCAGCAACCCTTCCGTGATTTGAACGCCCTCGAGATAGTCATGCGCGACCTTTTCCACCGCGCGGTTCATCGGCGTATTGTTGTTTGTGGTCGAAACGATCAGGTTGCAACGCGCGATCTGGTCGTTTTCGTCCACCTCGTAGTGGTGGAACAGCGTGCCGCGCGGCGCCTCGATGAGACCGATGCCGACGGGCCGGCGCTCGCCCCGCGCCCGCAATTCCGTTCCCTGCAGATCGGCGTCGTGCAGCAGGTCGCGGATTTTCTCGGCGGCATGCAGCAACTCGATCATCCGCGCCCAGTGGTAGGCCATGGTGACGTTGTTGGGCTTGCCTTTCGTCAGCGCCATGAATTCCTTGCGCGCGGCCTCGGCCTCCGGCGTATCTATAAAATCGGCCGTGTTCAGGCGGGCGAGCGGGCCGACACGGTACCAGCCCTTTTCGGGGCCGAGCGATTTGATGAACGGGAACTTCATGTAGGACCACGGCTTGACTTCCTCGGCGATGTAGTCGAGATAGTTTCGGTAATCCACATGGTCGAAGATTTTGCCGCCCCGCGCACCCACGGCCCGCAGTCCGCCGTGGTAGAGGTCCATCGCGCCGTCGGCGCGGATCAGCGAGAGGTGGTTGGACTCGAACGAGCCGAAATCCGCCAAGTCCTTCAAATGCTCCATCGTATAGTCGCGCGCGATCTTCAGCGCGCCGCGCGACCACGCGAGGATTTGATCCAAATCCTTCAAAAACCCGTCGCGTTCCGCGATGGAGAGATTCTTGTTGATGCCGCCGGGGATGGCGCCGGTGCCGTGGATTTTCTTGCCGGCGGTGGCCTTGATGATTTCCTGGCCGTATTTGCGCAGCATCACGCCCTGGACGGCCAGATCGGGGAACTTGCGCGCGACGCCGACGATATTGCGGATCGCGGGGTCGGCATCGAAACCGAAGAGCAGGTCGGGCGAGACGAGGTGGAAGAAGTGGAGCGCGTGCGACTGCAACATCTGGCCGTAGTGCATCAGCCGCCGCATCTTCTCCGCGGTCGGCGGCAGCGTATCCACGCCGACCACCTGATCCATCGCCTTGGCCGCGGCGAGGTGGTGGCTGACCGGGCAAATGCCGCACAGGCGCTGCACGAGCACCGGGGCCTCCCAGTAGGGGCGGCCGCGGATATAGCGCTCGAAGCCGCGGAACTCGACGATATGCAATCGCGCCTGCCGAACGCGTTCTTGCTCATCGAGCAGGATTGTGACCTTGCCGTGGCCCTCGACACGGGTCACCGGTTCGATCACGATGCGCTTCGCCGTCGGTTTACGCTCCGCGGTTTCCGTTGCCATAACGAGACTCCTGACTCCAAATCCTCGACCTCGGCCCGAGCAAGCTCGGGCCCTACGTCCCCGAATGATCGTCGTTTCCCATCCTAAAACCTGGGCTTGGCCAGGCCGCCATGTTCTAATCGTATTTCAACAATTCGTAGGGCAGTTGGATCGGACGGTTCGTCAGCAGCGCCGTCAACGCCGCCCAGATCGCGTCGGCGGGGGGCGGACACCCCTGCAGGTAGTAATCCATCTTCACGACCTCGTGGCACGGATAGACGCGGTTCAACAGGCGCGGGATTTCGGGGTCGTCCGGAATCCGGCGCGACGGGTTGTGGACGGTCGGACCGTCGAGGTAGGCCTCCGCGAGGCACTCGCGCAACGGAATCGTGTTGCGCATCGCCGGGATGCCGCCGCAGATCGCGCATTCGCCGAGCGCGATCAGGATATCGCAATTTTTTCGGAAATCCTGAAGGACGTGGACGTTTTCGGCGTTGCAGCAGCCGCCCTCGATCAAGCCGATCGCGCAACGCTGCGTGAAGCCCTTGTAGTCGTCAATGGGCGACTTATCGAACTCGACCAGCTCGATGAGCTGAAGGATGCGGTCATCAATGTCCAAAATGGACATATGGCAGCCGAAGCAGCCGGCCAGGGAGGCGGTGGCGACGCGGGGCTTGCTCATGATTTCCCTCCTTTCGCGGCGGGCGCGCCGACCCGTTTCGCTTCGATGTCCGCGCCGATCGGATCGTGATCGTAGAGCCGCCGCCCGATCGGCGCGGCGTAGGCCGCGCCCTTGCGGAGGATCGCGCCCACGGGGCAGACCTCCACCGCTTTGTCCTCGCCCTCGAGCGGGGTGTCGGCCAGGCGCGATTCGGCGTCAATCCAGATGCGCTTCCCCTTGCCGCGTCCGACGAAATCGAACACATGCTTGCCGTCCACATCGCGGGAAGCGCGCACGCAGCGGCCGCACAGGATGCAGCGATTGCGGTCAATGAAGACCTCGGGGTGCGAGCCGTCGAGCGTGCGCGCGGGGTACTGGTAGTCGTGCCGCGGGGCGTCAATGCCCAGCCGGTAGGCCAGCGCCTGCAATTCGCAGTTGCCGCTGCGCTCGCAGAACATGCAGAAGTGATTGCCCTCGACGAAGAGCATCTCGATCAGTGAGCGGCGGTGCTCGTTGAGTTCCGGGGTGTCGTTCTCGACGATCATCCCCTTGGTCGCGGGCGTGGTGCAGGCGGCCTGCGGGCGGCCGTTGACCTTCACGGTGCAAACGCGGCACGCGCCGAACGCCTCCAGTTCCGGGTGGGCGCAGAGCCGGGGGATATACACGCCCGCCGCGTCGGCGGCCTGGAGTATGCTTTGCCCGGGCTGCGCCGTCACTTCGACGCCGTCAATCGTCAGGGTGAAGCTCTCGCTCATGGGGGGGGTCTCCTTCCGTCCCTATCGGGCCGCCTGCTCCAGAACAATGGATTCCGCCTCCGCGGTGGCCGCCGCCAGATCGAACGCCGCGCGCCGCCCTTCCTGCCGCGCGGGGCAGCGCCTTTCGAAGGCGTCGCGGAAGTTTTTCAATGTGGAGAGCACCGGGTTGGGCGCGGTTTGGCCGAGGCCGCAGCGGCTGGTGAACTTCACGGTGCGCGCGAGGTCCTCGAGGTAGGGCAGGTCGTCCGCCTCGCCGCGGCCGTCGAGGATGGCGGCAAGTTTCTTGCGCATGAGCTCCGTGCCGACGCGGCACGGCGTGCAATAACCGCAGCTCTCGTGCGCGAAGAAATCGAGAAAGCGCTTGGCGATATAGACGGGATCGCGCTCCGGGCCGAAGACGATCATCGAGCCGCCGGTGGCCAGATCGTCGTAGCAGATGGTGCGGTCGAAGTCCGCGGGGCCGACCATCTGGCCGGAGGGGCCGCCGATCTGCACGGCGATCGGCGACTCGGCGCCGACCTCCTCGAGCACCTGGCGCAGCCGGACGCCGAACGGGTACTCATAGACGCCGGGACTGGCGACATCGCCGGAGACGCTGAACAGTTTCGTCCCGGCGCTCTGCCGCGAGCCGATCTGCGCGAACCAGCCGGGGCTTTGATCGAGGATGCGGGCCACGCAGCAGAAGGTCTCGACATTGTTCACGGCGGTGGGCTTGCCGAGATAGCCGCGCTGCGCCGGGAAGGGCGGACGATTCTTCGGATCGCCGCGCCGGCCCTCGCACGAGCTGATCAGCGAGGTCTCCTCGCCGCAGACGTAGGCCCCCGCGCCCATCTGGATGCGGATATCGAAATCGAAGCCCGCGCGGCCGAGGATATTTCTGCCGAGCAGCCCGCGCCGGCGGCGTTCGTCGAGAAAATGTTCGAGCAACAGCCGCAGATAGGCGTACTCGCCGCGAAGGTAGAGAATCCCCAGTTGCGCGCCCATCGCGTAGCCGGCGATCGTCATGCCCTCGAACAGCAGCCCGGAATATTCCGTCAGGATGACGCGATCCTTGAACGTGCCGGGTTCGCCTTCGTCGGCATTGCAAAAGACGTATTTCGGCTCGCCCTCGGCGGCGCGCACGAACTCCCACTTCATGCCGG
Organism: uncultured bacterium; assembly: GCA_937935255.1. Taxonomy (GTDB): domain Bacteria; phylum Verrucomicrobiota; class Kiritimatiellia; order PWTM01; family PWTM01; genus CALGXT01. Next base: position 9,016 of record CALGXT010000197.1, read on the forward strand.
TCGGAAAGCCCGCGCCGCCGCGCCCGCGCAGGCGCGAGGTCTTGATGTCGCGAATGACTTCGACGGGCGACATCGCGATCGCCTTGCGCAACGCGCTGCCGTCTTCGAACGGCGCGAAGACGATCGGCCCTTTGCTGCGAATGCTGTTGTGGACCATCGAGCGGACCAGCGGATGGGCGTTGTTGCCGTCGCCGAGCCGGTGCACGAGTTTGCGCGGATCGCCGTGCCGCCGCAGCGCGGCCACGATCTCGCGCGCCTTGTCGCTCGACAGATAGGTGACGGGCACGTCGTTGATGAGGGCCGCGGGCGCCTGGTCGCTCAAGCCGATGCACGCGGTGTATTCGAGACTGAACTGACCGTCGGGCGTCGTGCCGCCGAAGGGAATGCCCAGCTCCTGAGAAAACGCCTCCGCCACGGGGCGCATACCGCTCATCTCATCCACGATGTCGTCGCAGACGCGAATGACCATACGGCCTTTGGGCCGCCCGGACAAAAAAGTGTAAAAGGAGACGACGCCCTCGACTTCGACGCGGTGGACGCCGGTCGCGGCGGCGATGAGGTTGAGCGCCTCGCCGCTGACGCAACCGAACCGCGCCTGGACCTCCTGGACGATATCCATCATGCGAGCGCGATCGCCGCCGGAGCGATCGCAGATTTCCCGAACTCCCGTGGCCAGCTCGCTCATCCTTTGGAGCCTTTCCCCGCCGCGCGCGGCGGTACGGGCGGAACCCGCCAATATCCTAAAGTATGCTATTCTGGTCGCGTATCGTCGTCAAACGGATAACATCTGCATGCATCAGAATCTTTTCTTTACGCCTCGTCACGCTCCCGTCTCTCTCCTGCTGTTGAGACGACAGCGCAGCGCCTGAATGTTTCGCGCTTTGGAAGGGCAAGATCGCCTCCTCCGCCTCGCCGGCCAAGGCGGGGTCTCGCCCCGGCTCGGCCAGGGGCTCACACTTTGCAAAGTGTGAGCCGATGAGTCTCGCAGGAGTCTCGCAGGACGCCCCTCGGCCCGGTCGGGGCGAGCGCGCGTTGCGCCATGGCGGAAAACTCAATCCCAGCCCGAATCCTTGCGCCCAACGTACGGCGTACCGTTCGGCCCGCCAGTACAGAAAGCCGGAAATATCGGCACACCCCGGGGCGCGCGACACTCTCGCGATGAACGTTCTCTTGACGGAATCGTTCCGGCCCCGGCGGAAGGATTGCGGGAAGGCGAGTATTTCATCGGCGGAAGTTCGCTGACGGGAACGCGGTTTATTGTCCCTTCGAGGCCGTTTCCATGATCATGGTGAACAAGCCGAAGAAAACGCCGATGATGATCGCAAGCACGAGGCCGATATAGTCGAGCGCCAGCCCCGCGATCGCGAGATGGCGGTCCGGAACGGGGAGCGGCGGGGCGTGGTGTGCGGGCCGGAGGCGACTCGGCAAAACCGCCGCGCGATACCGTCGGCCGGCGCAAATCGAGGAACTCCACCGCCGCTCGACTGTATCACACTTCGCGAAGTGTGATACAGTCCGAAAAACGACTGCGGATTTCGCCGGCGCCATGAGCCAAGCGGGTCCCGTCGGGCCGGACTCGGCGGTGAAGGAGATGGGGAGATCAAGCGCCGCCCGCGGGAACGACGGAGCGAGCAGTGATCTTTGATCCGCTCACGCTTGCCTCTAACTTCGTCCCAGATTCCACCGCATTGCGTTGAAAGAAAACATATTATCAGTTTGTTTCGGCAGACTTCGCCTCTCTCGTTCCTCGTATTCACCGGCGCGGCGGGCCGACGCGAGAAACCTTAGGGACAGGGAATTACGACAGCGAACAAAGAGCACATTTTCGGGGGGCAAAATTGCCTGTCCCCATCAGCCGCCAAGAGACCCCGCGAAAACGCCCTCTACTTGACTTCTTCCAGCAAACCGCGGCGATAGAGCTGCGTCACGAGGCGGACATCCAGCGCATGGCCGGCTTTGTAGGAAATCACGTCGCCGACCAACCGCCCCTCCTCCACGAGCGACAGCGCCGCCACGAGATCGAGCGCCGCGCGGTGCCAAACCACCTCGAGCGATTTGCCGTTGTGCCACAACCGCGGCTCGTTCGCGTACCGCCGCCGACCCGCGATCAAAATGTTTTTGCGCGTATAGCCCAGGTGCCGAACATCGGCGAAAAGCTGACCGATGGTGTAGCAATACAGCCGTTTGGAGAACGAGGTATTCGTGCGCGCCACGCACGCCTCGCGGAACGTCCGACGATCGAGCGTGAAGCGCACCCGCTGGCGTCCGATGACATTCGGAAAATCCACCGCGACATCCAGCCGCAGCCGCGCGGGCGCATCGGAAGGCGGCGGCTTGATGATCAAAAATGAGCCGTGGGCCGTGCAGATCGAAACCGGCGTCTTCACCGCGAAACGCCGCGCCGGCGCCGACGTCTCCACGATCCCCGCGCGTTCGATGGCCTCGACCAAATCCAGACTGCCCCGATCGAAAAGCGGCGGATCGCCGGATTCGAGCCGGAGCATGAGCCGATCGAGACCGAGACCGAGTTTGAGCGCTACGATGTGCTCCACCATGCGCACATAGTTGTGCGGCGAGCCGCTGCGCAGCACAATGTTGCTGACGATGTCGCCCGTCGTCCAGACGTTCCGCACCGAGACGCGCGTCGGCAGGCTGTCCTCGAGATCGCGGCGATCCATCCACCAGCCTTCCTCCGCGCACGGCTCGATCCGCATGCGCCGGCGCGCGCCGCCGGTGAACGTGCCGTTGCCTTCGACCTCCACCGGCGTCGCGACCGTCGTTTGACGATCGGCATAAGGCTCGCTTTCTTCGCCGAGCCGATCCCAGTCCACCGGCTGCGCCGACCAGCGGTCGAAGGCGCGGCGCAGCGCCTCGTCGTGCGAATCCAACCGCAATCCCCCTTCGTTCATACGAGGCGCAGGGTCACGATTTCGTGCGGATCGAAGGGGATATCCGCGCCCGCCGCCGTCCACGGCGCCGGCTCGCCTTCCGGGTCTTCCATCAGGTTGCATCGCCGGACGCTACGGAACGGCAGCGGCGAGGTCAACCGCGCCACGCCGCGCCCGCCGAAGGCTTCGTAGAGCCGGACGATCAGCCCTTCGCCGTCCTCGGCGCGTTTGACGGTGTCCAGCACGAGATTCGGACGATCCACGCGGAAGAAGGAAACCGCCGGCGCGCCCGCCGCCGGCGCGACGAGCAGCGGGTTGTTGAAGGCGTACGCCGCGCGGACCACCCCGGCGGCGCGGAAATCGCCGCCGTGCGGCATCACCGCGTAGCGAAAACGATGCCGGCCCTGGTCGGCTTCGGGATCGGGGCTGGACGGCGCGCGCAACAGCGAAAGCCGCATCGTGCGGCCGTGCACCGCGCAGCCGTATTTGCTGTCGTTGAGCAGCGCGACCCCGAAGCCCGGCTCCGAGAAATCCATCCATTTGTGCGCGCAGACTTCGAACCGCGCCAGGTCCCAGGAGGTGTTGAAATGCGTCGGACGGCGCAGGTGGCCGAACTGGATTTCGAACGTCGCATACTCGCAACGAGCGGCGACGGGAAACTCGACCTTGAGGAACCGCGCGCGTTCGCGCCATTCGACTTCCGTGTCGAATTCGAGCCAGGGCGACTCCGCCGCCAAAACGATGCGCTGGCGAATCCAACTGCGCTCCGAGATGCGGTATTCCGCCTCCGCGACGGCGCGCAACGGGCCGCTTTCGACGAGCCGAAAGCGATGCGCGTCCGGAACGACATCGAACTTTTCGAGATGGAAGGCGTCCACGTCCCACGCCTCCCAGGCGGTCGGGCGATCGTCGAAGAGCACCAGCCGATTGCCCGGCTCGCCGGGGGGGACGGCCTCCCGCGAGCGTTGACGATCGAACAGCGAGCGCAGCCGCCCGTCGCGCCCGATCATGGCGCGCAGCCGCCCGTTTTCGAGCCGGAGGCCTTCCGCCTGTTCCTCCGCGACGACGGATGCGGCCGGCGTTCGAGCGCTCGCCGGCGCGAAGCCCATGGCGGGCGCCTCGACGAGCGCGAGCGGACGACCTTCGGCGGACGTTTGACTCCCTTCCAGGCCCGCGGGCAGCTCGACGACCTCGAGCCGGTCGTGATCCAGCGTATTGACGACGACCCATTCGCCCTCGCCGCCGGTCAGCGTCGCGATCGCGGCGGCGCGCAGCTCGGCGCCCCGGCGAAGCGCCTCGGCGTAATCGCGGGCGGAATCCGAATACACCTGGGAAATCGAGGAACCCGGCAAAATGTCGTGGAACTGGTTGAAGAGGACGGTCTTCCACAGCGCGTCCAGCGCCTCGGCCGGATAGGGCGCTCCGGCGCGCGCGTGCGCCATGGCCGCGAGAAACTCGACATCGCGCAGCAGAAATTCGCAGCGGCGGTTGTCCCGCTTGTTGGCGGCCTGGGTGGTGTAGGTGCCCCGATGCAGTTCGAGATAAAGCTCGCCGACCCAGACGGCGGGGTCGCGCAGATCTTTTTCGCACCGCGCGAAGAACTCCGCCGGCGGACGCGGCGTCGCGCGCGGGACGCCGGCGCAGTCGCGGAGGCGGGCGAGGCGCGCGAGCATATCGCGCGAGGGACCGCCGCCGCCGTCGCCGTGGCCGAAAAGGACATAGGTCTCGTTCGCGCGGTCGGCGTCCTTGAACTTGTCGCGGCTCGCCAGCAGCGTCGCGACGTCCGGCATCGCGTTGTAGGTGTCCGAGGGCGGGAAGTGGGTCAGCACCCGGCTGCCGTCAAGGCCTTCCCAAAGAAACGTGTGGTGCGGGAACTTGTTGAACTGGCTCCAGGAGAGTTTCTGCGTGAGGAAATAGCGAATGCCGGAGCGCCGCAGAATCTGGGGCAGTTGGGCGGAATAGCCGAAGACGTCGGGATTCCAGAACTCGCGGCAGCGCCGTCCGAATTCGCGCTCGAAAAACGTCTGGCCATAGAGAAATTGCCGCACCAGGGATTCGCCGGAGGGGATGTTGCAGTCCGGCTCGACCCACGTGCCGCCGCAGGGGACGAACCGGCCCTCGGCGACGCGCGCGCGGATTTCCGCATACAGTTCCGGGTGTTCGCGCCGCATCCAATCGTATTGGACGGCCTGGGAGCAGGCGAAAATGAAGTCCGGGTTTTCCTCCATCTGCCGCAGCATTGAGGAAAACGTGCGGTAGCATTTGCGCTTCGTCTCCGCCGCGGGCCAGAGCCAGGCGCTGTCAATGTGCGCGTGGCCCACGACGGAGACTTCGTGTTGCGCGGGTCCGTTCGGCGTCCGCAGGAAAGCGGTCGCGCGTTCATGGGCCGCCGGCCAGCCGGCGGGATCGTCCAGCCGGCAGACGTTGACGAGCTCGTTCGCGAGGAACAGCGCCTGTGCGCGGCGGGGCTCGCCCTCCGGGAGATGTTTGGCCAGATCGTGCAACGCGCGCAGGTCCCAAAGCAGCTCCCAGGCCGCGCGGTCGAACACCGCGATGTCCGCCTGCAGTAATTCGCCCTGGCGGCCGGCGGTGTTGTAGCCGAACAGGTGATTGCAGGCCATTTCGATCTCATAGGCGACCGCCTCGCCGCCGCGCGCGCTTTTCGCGATGGGGAATTCCGCCCGAATCGGCGTATGCCCTTTCGAGGCGCCGGTCAACCCCTGCAAGACGCGGCCGTCTTTCCAAACGCAGGCCTCGGAATTCGAGTTCCAAAGCAGGTGAACCTCCTGCCCGGCCCAGGCGTCCGGAATGCGCGCCGAAACCTTGAACCAATGCGTAGACCAGCCGGGGCCGAACGTTTCGCCGACGCGCGCGGGGCGGTATTCCCCCTTCATCGCCTCGGCCCAGGTCACCCGGTCGGGGGCCGACCACACCCGCAAGTCCAGCGGATGCCGCCGCGGGTAGAGCTGCCTTTCGAGATCATTCGCGAAAAGCTCGACGCGTTTCAGGGTCAGATCGTAGTGTTTCAGCATTTTTTCGCTCCCTCCGCCGTTCCGGCGCGGAAAGCGGGGCACTATAGCCCCCCGCGCGAGGGTTGGCCAGCCGAAAGCGGCCGCGCCCGGACGCGGAGGGCGGCGCTCGCCGGAGCGCTCAACCCGGCAATCGGTGGCGGCGGACGTGCAACCGGCCCGTCGGATCGGTCTCGAAGAACAGCACGCCGCCCGAGAAATGATGGCCGGCGCCGAACACGGCGGGGCAGACGACGGGTCGAAAAGCCGTCCACCGGTGCGCGCCGCGCGCGCCGTGCGAGATGATGCGCATGATCGGATACCGCGGGTTCAGCCGAGGCAATCGCGCCAGGAGCCGCAACCACGGCAACAATCCCGGCGCGTGCAAATGCCCCAAAACCGTTCGCTCAATTTGCGGCAACCGGGCGCGCGCTTCGGGAATTTCGTCCAGAAAGCTCAACGCGCTCGGCTCGTGCAGGAAGAGCAGCACGCGCGCGTCGCCGGGCAGATCGGAGAAGGTCGCCCGCAACCAATCGCGCTGCCGTTCGCGCCACTGCCGCCATGCCGGCGCCTCGGCCGCGAGGGCCTCCGGCAGAAACAGGTCGAGCGCGAGGAGTGTCGAGGTCAATCCGATCAAGTGGAAGGGGCCGACCCGCTCCATCCACCACGCCGGCATTCCCAGATTTTCCACGCACCGCCGCAAGCTCTCGAGCCGGATGCCGCCGCGCCGCAATTCCGTGCTGTGCTTGCCCAGCTCGTGATCGCCGATCACAAATCGGCAGCGATCGGGAAAGGTCGCCCGCAGCAGGTCCGTGACGCGCCGCACGCTTTCAAAGGAGGCGTCGTCGCTGACGCCCACGCCCGCGGCGTCGCCGCCGTAATCGCCGACGGCGACGATCCGGTCGGCGTCGAATCGGGCGATATCGTCGAGCGCCTTCAGAAAAACCGTCTCGCGAAATTGCGGATGCCAATTCCAGAGGCGACGGCGGATCCGCAGCAGCGCCCGGTTCCATTTGCGCGCGAGAAACGAGTGCCGCGCCCCGAGATCGAGCGCGATCCGCTGGAGGCGCTCCGCCTCGCCGGGGCCGAGGACGTGAATATCGGATATGACGGCGAGGCGCATCGGCGCTTGCGGCGGCGGGGCGGCGGTCAGAACGCGCCGCTGACGCCCACGCCCATAAACATACCGCCCTCCATCTTGCGTATCCCTCGATCCGCGCCCTCCGCGAACCCGATCGCGCGGCCGGCAGCCAACCCCGCGCGCAAGTCGAGATTCCAGAAATCGCCGAGCGCAAAGCTGACCGCGCCGTAATAGCGCGACTCGCGGTAGCGGACGCGCTCGCGCTCGTCGTCGGCGTCCAGCGCGAATTCGCGCCGGCGATCGAGTTCCACGCCGAGCGCAATCCCGCCATAGCGCGAGATTTGCCACCGCGCCCTCGATTCGGGATAGCCCACATCGAGGATCACGGCGTCCCAGGGCGAATACCGCAACCCGAGCAAGGGATCCACGGCCCGCTCGTCGCGCAGTTGAAAACGCAACCCGGCGAACCCCGACAGGCGGTCCGCGACGGAGCGGATGGCCGTAATGGCGAAGGGGACATCGAATCCGGCGCCGGGGGTGTCGCTGGCCGAGTAGAAGCCCGGCTCCGCCTCGGTGCGAATCGTCAAACCGTTATACCCGCGCAAATCCCACCGCGCGCGCAGCGCAAGCGCGAGCAACGCGTCGGGCAAATCGAGGCCGTCGCCGGTCGGAATGTCCATGCGCGCCGCCGCGCTGAACGCGGCGTCGCCGCGGCCGGTGCGAAGATAATAAAGTTCCGTCCATGCCCGCGTGCCCGCCCAACCGAGCGTCCCGCCCTTTTCCACCCGGCGCGAGGCGGCGAAGAACCATTCCACACCCGAACGCGGCTCGAGCGCGCGATCCACCACCTGGCAATAGGGAAACGGATAGCCCCCCCCGCCCGCCGCGGCCGCGAGAACATGCCCCGCGACCACCCCGCAAAAGAGCAATGTGGGCGGCGTTTTTGGTTTGAACATGGCGGTTCCTCCAACGCGATGAGCGCCCGCCGCGCGCCCTTATCGCGGCGGCGCGAGCAGCGTGGGCGTCAACGTGATATTGAGCGAACGGGCGCTCCCGCCCCGGTCCGCGCCGACCAAAAAGCGCGAATAAAACTCGTGGTCGCGGGCGAGCCCGCCCAGGGAAATCGGTTCGCCTGCGCGCGCGATCACCTCCGTCGCCGCGGCGGCGAATCGGATGCGGTGCGGCCGCCCCGCGACGCGCCCGCTCAATTCGGGGATGAGGCGGATACGAATCTCCGGGCCCTCGCCGATGAGCGTCGGCTCGACCGCGAGGAACGCGCCGACGTCTTCCCATTGTATTTCCGTCGAATACAACCCGGCGCGCCGGCCCCAGCCGTCAAGCCAGGCCAGATACGGCACGCGCTCGCCGACGCGCAGCAGCGCCTCCCTTCCGCTGGCGACCACCAAACTTTGCCGGACCCGATCATGGGCGCGGGTCGTGCGGTCTTCCACCGAAAGTCCGATCGAGACGTCCGAGACGCCGGGGCCGAAAACGCCGCCGCCGGAAACGGATGCGCCGCGCCGCCGATCGCTCGAAAGGTCGTCGAACTCCACGTCAATCCGAATGTTCGGCGGCGGACGGTTGAGCGCGGCGAGCGCGTCGGCCAGGCGGCGGTGTTCCGATTCAGTCGCCCGCACCAGCAACCGCTGTTGCCGGCGGTCGGGCACAACCGTGCCCTCCGCGCCCACGATCGCCTTGGCCGTCGCCTCCGCGACCTCCATTTCGACAAAACCCAGCGGATGGACGCGGAAAAAGCGCCCTTCCTCCGGCGCGGCGGACGCGCCCGACTGCGCGGACCCGCGGTCGGGCAAACCCGCGGCCGCCGCCAGCCAAATCAACACCAGCCCCCATCCGGCTCTCATGATTTCATTTTACCCCTCGTTTGCGTTTGCGCCAACCGCAAACCCGCGGAACGCGCTTGCCGGGCGAGGCGCTTCGGGGCAGGCTGGGGCGTATGGAACCGAACGATTTTCCGCCGCGTCCCGGTTGGGATGAATATTTTCTCGATATCTGCCACGTCGTCGCGCGCCGCGCCAACTGCCGCCGGCGGCGCGTCGCCGCCGTCATTGTGCTCGATCGTCGGATTGTCTCCACCGGTTACAACGGCACGCCGCGCGGCATCCGCAACTGTTCCGAGGGCGGCTGCCCGCGCTGCGCGGGCGACGCGCCCTCCGGCGAGCGGCTGGGCGATTGCATCTGCGCGCACGCCGAGGAAAACGCCATCGTCCAGGCCGCCTACCACGGCATCTGTGTGCGCGGCGGCACGCTCTATTGCACGATCAGCCCCTGCCTGCTCTGCGCCAAAATGATCATCAACGCCGGCATCGTCGAGGTCGTGTTTGAGCGCGAATATCAATTCTCCGCGCAGACGCGCGCGCTCTTCCAGGAGGCCGGCGTCCGCTGCCGGCAGTTCACGCGCGCGAACGCCGACCCGAAGTAAGACCCGCGCCGGCCTCCGATTTCTGACCTCCGATCTCCGCGCCTTGCATGGCGAATTCGGCGCGGCGGGCCGCCGCGCTCTACGGTTGGCCAGGAATTTTTGGGGACAGGGACAGGGAATGTACGACGAAATGACGAACGGATAGAATCCTTTCGAGCGCGGGACTCGGGCCGGCGGTGGGGCGGGCCCAAGGCTTTCGTGCAGTACGTATTTCGGAGTTGTTTTTGAACTGCGAAAGGCGTGAATTTCACGAAAACCGGAGGCTTTGCGCTCCATCCTCGCAACCGAGCCGTAATCCGGTGTCCCCGCCGATTAGTGAAAATTGGTGGTCCGGTCTTCCTCTTTGCCGGCCTCCGACCTCGCGGCTCGAGCAAGCTCGAGCCCTACGAGCGCGCTCGCGCCGACTTCCGACTTCCGACCTCCGACCTCTGACCTCCGACATTTTTCACCACAAGGGCACGAAGAAATTGAGCCGCAAAGCTGGGAAAATTAGCGCCGATTAGCAGGAATTCTCAAATTCGTGTCCGATCGGACATCGAAATGTTACACGGGGCGTAGGTTGAGACAAGGGACGGAGATTTGCGCCGGCGCGACTGTACCACACTTCGCGAAGTGTGATACACTTTCGCGGCGGACAGCGGGGCGAAGAGCGCTGGAGCGGCGGATTCGCAGGCGCCCACCCATCAGAGATTTTCCAAGCCTGGGAGAACCGATGCGCTTCCTCCTCCAAGGGTTGGAAACAGCCGGTTCCCGCGCCCGCGCTGCCGCCTTTTTCCCGCGCCGCGTTCCGTAGGGCGCGGAATAAGGCGGCCTACACATGCGGGTGCGCCGTGTGGGCCGGCTTGTTCGCCCCGCGCTCCGCGGGACGAAAAGCCGGCGGGACAGCCGCAAGACCGCAACGTTTCCTGCCGCCTTTGCTCCGCGCAACGCGGGGCGCAAGGCGGCCTGCACGATCCGTCCGGCGCGAGCGGTGCGGGAGGATGCCGCCCCCGCCGGGCGCGCCCCGGCGGGGTGAAAAAAGAGGAGAGCCGGAACGAAACGCGCCCGCAAGACCAGATCGAAGATCGCCCCTCGCTCTATTTCGCTCAGCGCAGCGTCGGCAAATCCTTCATCAGCGGCGCGGGCATCAAACCGATCTCGCGCTCGCCCACCGTCGGCCGCCGCGGCATCAGCATGACGACGTCGGGAACCTGCTGCTGGGATAACTGCGCCCGAAACGTCCGGAAGAGCGGATCCTCCTGGATGGACTTGAAGTCCTCGTCGCCCATCCATTGATACACGACGCCGGCGCCGAACAGCTCGACCGCTTTCGTGAACGTCTGAATGACTTCCGACGGCTGCCGCTGGCGCGCGAAGGCCAGCGCGAGATTGTAATAGTTGATCGGGTCCGGCGGGCCGGAGCGGACGAGGTCGGTCAATTGGGCGACGGCCTTCACGTTTTGACCGAGCCGCAAATAGGCGAGCGCCAGAAGCTGGCGGGTTTCGACATCCTCCTGGCGCGCTTCGATGATGGCGCGAAGGTGGGTGAGCGCCGCTTCATGCCAGCCGCCTTCCAGCGCGACACGCGCGGCCAGCTTTCGGGCATTGAGATCGCCCGGCATCGCTTCCAGATACCATCGCGCCGCGTCGTAAGCCTCCCGAAACTCGCCGAGCTCCAGCAGGGTCAGCGCATAACGCCGTCGGGCCTCCAAATGGCCGGGGTTCGCCTCCAAAAGTTCGGCGAGGAGCGGTCGCGCCTCCGCAAACCGGCGTTGCTCCAGCAGGTACGCGGAGAGCAACGCCATGGCCTCGAGGTTTCGGGGCGCCCGTTGTCGAAGGCGTTCGATGCGCTCCACGGCCTCCGCCAGCAAACCCCGCGCGGCCAGTTGGTTGGCCTCGCGCTGTACGTCCGTGACGCGCGCGGAAAGCTCGCGCAGCTCGCTGAGCGAGAGCGCCGGAACGGCGGCCGGCGCGGGCGCGGCGACCTGCGGATTCGCCGGCGACGAAGCGGGCGCCGCCGGCGCCGGCGGGGGACGCTGCTCGAACCGCCGCTTCAAAAGAAAGATCGCAAAAACGGCGAGCGCCGCGAGCAGCGCCAGTATCCACCAGCCCCCGTTCCACGAGCGGCGATGAGAACGGCGCGACGGCACATAATGCGGCAACGGCTGCGGCGGCGGGCGGCGTCCGCGACTACGGCCCGGCACCGACGGCGGCGGTTCCTCCCGCGCCGAATAGATGCCCGTGGGCGGCGTTGAAGTTGGCGGCGTTGATTCCAAGCGATCCCCCGGCGGCCCTGCAGTCCTCCGGTCCGGCACTTTGATAGGTCAAAGCCCGCCGCGGGTCAAGTCCGCCGCGCGTCAGGGCCGCTGAAGCGTGAAGGAGCCGGAATACGTTCCGGCGCCCGCCGCCGTCGTCCGGGTTCCCTCGATCGAACCGAGAATCCGGCCCTCGACGATCGTGCCCCGGTAAAGGATCCGGCCGGTCACTCCTTCCTCGGCCACATCCGCCGTCAGCGTGAAATTCGATCCGGAAAGGCGGCCCGTCAAGGTCTGCCCCGCCAGGAGCGAATCGCTGGTCACCGCGCCATCGGCGGCGACGGTCACGCTCGCGGCGCGCGTCGAGACGTTGGGCGGAACTTCAGGGTCTTGAACGATCAACGTGACCGTGCCGGAATACGTCCCCGACAAATCGGGCGCCGGCGCGCCGCCGCTCCCGCCGCCGCTGTTGGCGGCGTAGAGGGCCCCGCCAACCACGATCGCCGCGCCGCCGGCGACCAGCGCGGGCACGACCCATTTCGGGGAGGCGCGCTCGCGCTCGCCCTCCGGCGGAGCGGACTGCGGTTCGGGCGCGCGCACGCGGACGGAATGCCACGGCGTCTCGGCGGCGTTGTCCTGGTCGTCCGCGGCCTCGATGTAATACGAGAGGGATTCCAGCCCGGCGAGGAGATGGCCGGGGATGGCCGCGATGAAAACGCCGCCGCCGGAAGCCTCCATCGGAATCTCGAAGGGAGCGGCATCGGGGCTGGTCGCATAGAACAGCTTGACCGACTTCACGGCGCCGCGATCGTCAATGACGCGCGCCCGGACGATCAACGGCTGACCGCGCACAGCCAAGGCGACCGGCTGATGCTGAATGACCGGCGGACGATTCTGCGCGCCGGCGGGAATCGTCGCCGCAATGACCGCCGCCAAACCGAGAAAAAACCGCCATCTGCGCATTTTCGCCACCGCTTTCGCATTGAGCGTTTTAATCGGGCGCAGCCTACATCAGAAACGCGCTGCGCGCAATTCGCGGACGCCGAAATCGGGAATCGAGAAAACGCTTGCGCGCAAGGCGCGCTGATGATAAATATACGCGGATATTGGCATCGCGGACTGCGGGGTGGAGCAGCCTGGTAGCTCGTCAGGCTCATAACCTGAAGGTCCCTGGTTCAAATCCAGGCCCCGCTACCAACTTCAAGGGCCGGAACACGCGTTCCGGCCCTTTT
>CALGXT010000198.1 GCA_937935255.1 uncultured bacterium
CGCGGCGTGGGGGGCGGCGCGGGGGTGGGCGGTGGTATTGCGGCCGGCGTGGGACGAGGCGCCGGCGGGGGCGCCGCAGCGGGTGCGCCCGGCTGCGCCGAAGCGACAGCTCGAGCGTAAGCGGCGACCCCCAGCGCGATACCGCGGGCGATGCGGTCGCGGTTCGCGGCCTGCTGTAGAAAGGCGCGGTCGTCGGGATCGCTGAGAAATCCGCATTCCACCAAAGCCGCCGGCGCCGTGGCGTTTTTCAAGACGGCATAGTGGGCCGTGCGCACTCCTCGGTCGGGCAGTCCCGTTTGCTGGCGGAGATTTCGCTGGAGGGCGTGCGCCAGTACGGCATTGGCGGCTGCATGGCGCTGACCGGCGGTCGTCGGGGCCGGCTTCCCACCGGATAGCCCGCCGCCTTCATGCACGGAACGAAAACCGCCGGCCGGCAGGATATAGGTCTCCACGCCGCGCGCCGTTCCCGCAGCGGAATTGAGGTGAATGCTGATAAAAAAGTCCGCTTTGACTTTCGCGATCAGCGCGGCGCGCTCAGGCAGCTCAATGAATCTATCGCTGTCGCGCGTCATGTGTACACGAACGCCGGCGTTCACCAGCGCAATGCGCGCGCGTCGCGCGAGGTCGAGCGTCAAGTCCTTTTCGAGCAGGTTGCCGGGACCGATCGCGCCGGTGTCCTTGCCGCCATGTCCGGGGTCGAGCAGCACCGTCGCCGCGCGATAGGATCGCAGATAGAGATTCGGGCGCAGCAGCGGGTCCAGCATCGTCGCAGCATCCGCTTGTTCCAGGGACCAATGGCCCCGCGCCGTCACGACCGGACTATTGAGCCAGATTGCGGTGCCGTTGAAGGTCATTTCGCGGCTGTTGCCCTTGAACCGCAGGGTGTGGGCGGGACCGCTCAAGATGATTCGATCTTCCGGCGCGAATTGGAGGCGGAGGGCGTTCGCGGATGCCAGCTCGCGCAATTGCACCAACGGGCGATCTCCCACGGTCACCGCGCGCAACGCCGGCGCCGCGCGGCCCGGGGCGGCGGCGAGCAACGCGGCGCATAGCGCCGTTCTCCCGCGGGTTGCTCGCCAAACATTCATGTGCTCGCCAGACTATACCGCCCGCGGCGAAAACGTCACGCGAAAGAGCGAAACGGACGGTTGAGTTTCTCGGTTGTCGTTTGCGGCCTTGCGCTTGCCACAGTTCGGAGAGGGGAATAAAGATTTGCGCGAGCCCGGTTCGGTTTTATATTTGCACATAAATTTCGAATTCGAGGAGTTCTCTCATGCGCTCGATCTCTGTCCCTTTGCGGTTGGCGGTGTTTCTTTCCCTGCTGGGAATTCTTTTTGGGTTTGGGCTGGGAGGACTCATGGGGGGGATGGAAGATGCCTTCAAGGCCCATTTGAAGGCGCGCGCCGACAGCGCGCCCGAGTCCGTTTATAACGGCAATCAGGAACAGAAAGACAAGGTCCTCGCTAAATCCTGGAATTATGTTCAGCGCGCGCATCTGCATGGCGGTGCGATCGGCACGGCGGCGCTGGCCTCGATTCTGGCGCTGGCGGCGCTGGGCCGGAAGGGACTCCTGGCGAATTTGAGCGGTCTGGCGTTCGGAATCGGCTCGCTGGCGTATCCGATCTTCTGGCTGCTGGCTGCGAATTTGGCGCCCCGGCTGGGGAGCACGTCGGCGGCCAAGAAAGCGTTGGAATGGATTGCCGTTCCCGGCGCGGGTTTGACCCTCGCGGGGCTGCTGGGAACCCTGCTGGTTTTGTTCCTGTCGCTGTTCCCTCGGACGTCGGCTTCGGACGATTCGGCGCGCCCGTGATCCCGCGAATCGGCATTTTCGGCGGAACCTTCAACCCGGTTCACATCGGGCATCTGATCCTGGCGTCGGACGCCGCGGAACATCTGAAGCTGGACCGGATTCATTGGGTGCCCTGCTCCCGTCCGCCGCATAAATCCGACGAGGCCCTCGCTCCCGCGGAAGATCGTTGCGCGGCGATCGAGGCGGCGATCGCCGGCGACGATCGGATGGCGTTGTGCCGTTGGGAATTGGAACGGGGCGGTATTTCTTACACCATCGAGACCGTGCGTCGCTTCCGATCCGTTTATCCGCAAGCGGCCCTGTATCTGCTGATCGGCGCCGATTCGTTGCCGGAGCTTCACCTGTGGCGGGAGATCGAACGTTTGCTCGATCTCTGCGAATTCGCCGTGGCGCACCGGCCCGGCTATCCGCTGCGCCCCGAATCGGCGCGACTGCCGCCCGATCGGGTCGCCCGCCTCCTCGGCGGCGCGTTGCCGGCGCGGGAGGTCGGCGTTTCCTCCACCGAAATCCGCCGCCGCCTTGCCGAAGGCCGTTCGATTCGCTATCTTGTGCCGCCGGCGGTGGAGGCCGTGTTGCGGGAGCGGCGTTTGTATGGCGCGCGGCGCGCGGCCCCGGCCGCCGCCGCCCGGAAAGGCGACTGGCATTGAATATCGAATCCGAACGGCTGGCGCGCGCGGTTCGCGATGCGCTGCTCGACAAAAAGGCGCTCGACCCCGTGATCCTGGATGTGCGCGAGCTTTCCGGAATCACCGATTTCTTCGTGCTCGCCTCCGGCGGCAGTCCGCCGCATCTCAAGGCCTTGACGAGCGAGGCCCAGCGCCGGGCGCAGGAGACGGCCGGCGTGAAAGGGCGCACGGAAGGTGAGCCGGACAGCGGCTGGATGGTGCTCGACTTCGGCGGCGTTGTGGCCCATCTCTTCCTGAAAGAGACACGGGCGTATTACGGTCTTGAGGAATTGTGGAACGACGCGCCGCGGCCGACGTGAGGACGCGGACGCCCCCGCTGAGAAAGGATTCGATCGTATGGTCCAGGCCTCCCACATTCGAGTTCCCGCCGATGGCGCGCCCGTGACGATGGGCGCCGATGGGCGGCTGCGCGCGCCGGATCGCCCGATCCTGCCCTTCATCGAGGGCGACGGCATCGGCCCCGACATCACCCGCGCGGCGATGCGCGTCTGGAACGCCGCCGTGGAAAAGGCGTACGGCGGGCGCCGCCGTGTCGCGTGGATGGAGGTGTATGCCGGCGAGAAAGCGGTCGCCCTCTATGGCGAAAACGTTTGGCTGCCCGCCGAGACGCTCGACGCCATCCGCCGGTTTCTCGTGGCGATCAAGGGGCCGCTCACCACGCCGATCGGCGGCGGCATCCGGAGCCTGAATGTCGCGCTGCGCCAGGAACTCGACCTCTATGTCTGCCTGCGCCCCGTGCGCTGGTTCCGCGGCGTGCCCTCGCCGGTGCGCCATCCCGAACGGACGGATATGGTCGTCTTTCGCGAGAACTCGGAGGATATCTATGCCGGCATCGAGTGGGCCGCCGGCACGCCGGAAGTCCGCCGCGTGATCGAGTTTCTTCAGCGGGAGATGGGCGTGAAAAAGATTCGCTTCCCGGATTCTTCCGGCATCGGCATCAAGCCGGTTTCGCGGGAAGGCACGACGCGCCTGGTGCGGGCGGCGATCCGCTATGCGATCGAGCAGCGGCGCCCCTCCGTCACGCTCGTCCACAAGGGCAATATCATGAAGTTCACGGAGGGCGCGTTCCGCGACTGGGGCTATGCGGTTGCGCGCGACGAGTTCGGCGCCCAGCCGCTCGACGGCGGCCCCTGGCACTCCATCCGCCGGCCGGATGGCGGCGAACTGATCGTCAAGGATTGCATCGCCGACGCCTTTCTGCAGCAAATCCTCATGCGGCCCGCCGACTACTCCGTCATCGCGACGCTCAACCTCAACGGCGATTACCTCTCCGACGCGCTGGCCGCGTGCGTCGGCGGCATCGGCATCGCGCCCGGCGCGAACATCAACTACGACACCGGCCACGCCGTCTTCGAGGCCACCCACGGCACCGCGCCCAAGTACGCGAATCAGGACAAAGTCAATCCCGGCTCGCTCATTCTGTCCGGCGAAATGATGTTCCGCTATCTCGGCTGGAACGAGGCCGCCGACTTGATCCTGCGCGGCATGGAAGGCGCCATCGCGCGCAAAACCGTCACCTACGACTTCGCACGGCTGATGGAGGGCGCGACGGAGGTCTCGTGCAGCGCCTTCGGCAAGGCCGTGGCCGACGCGATGTGACTGCGCCGACATGAACCCGCGCGATCCGAAATCGAAAATCGTCCCGCGCGCCGACGCCCCCGCCTTCATCGCGCGGCTGCGGGCCGAGGGGCGGAGACAGATCGTCTTCACCAACGGCTGTTTCGATCTGTTGCACGCCGGACATGTGACGTATCTGTTTCAGGCCCGCTCCGAAGGCGACGCGCTCATCGTCGGACTCAACTCCGACGCCTCGGTGCGCGGCAACAAAGGTCCGACGCGCCCCATCGTTCCGCAAGAGGGTCGGGCGCTCGTGCTCGCGGCGCTCGAATGCGTGGATGGCGTCGTCATTTTCGACGAAGCGGAGCCGGCGGCGCTGATCGCGGAGATCGGGCCGGACGTGCTGGTCAAGGGCGCGGATTGGGCGCGCTACGTCAGCGGACGCGAGACCGTCGAGGCCCGCGGCGGGCGCGTCGTCCTCGCGCCGATCGTGCCGGGATTCTCAACGACGGACATCATTCGCCGCATTCGCGCGGCGGAGGGCGGGGGAGGGGCATCGTGAGCCGAAAATACATCGTCACCGGCGGCGCCGGGTTCATCGGCAGCAACCTCGTCGCTGAGCTCAATGCGCGCGGCGAGGACGACATCTTGATCGTGGATCGCCTGGGCGAGGGCGAGAAGTGGAAAAACCTCGTCGGCTTGCGCTTCGCGAGCCTGCTCGACAAGGACGATTTCCGCTTCGCTTTCCGCCACGACGCGCTCCAGAAAGTGGACGCGGTCATCCATCTGGGCGCGTGCAGCTCCACGACGGAGCGGCGGGCGGACTACCTGGCCGACAACAACTATCGCTACAGCCGCGAGCTGTGCGAGTGGTGTCTCCAGAACGAGGTCCGCTTCGTGTATGCCTCGAGCGCGGCGACCTACGGCGACGGCGCACAGGGTTACTCCGATCATTGCGACGGGCTGCTCGATCTGCGCCCGCTGAACATGTACGGCTTTTCGAAGCATTTGTTCGACCTCTGGGCGCATCGCGAGGGCCTGTTCGAGCAGATCGCGGGGCTGAAATATTTCAACGTGTATGGGCCGCGCGAGGAGCACAAGGGCGACATGCGGTCCATGGTCCACAAGGCGTGGGGCCAGATTCGCGAGACCGGCAAAGTGCGGCTGTTCAAATCCGAGCGCCCCGACTTCGCCGACGGCGAGCAGCGGCGCGATTTCGTCTATGTGCGCGACGCGGTGCGGGCGACGCTCTTTCTGGCGGACGACCCTTCCATCAACGGCCTTTTCAACTGCGGAACCGGCCGCGCGCGGACGTGGAACGACCTTGCGCGCGCGGTCTTCGCGGCGATGGGGCGAACGCCGCAGATCGAATACATTGACCTTCCGCCCGCGCTGCGCGGAAAGTACCAGTACCACACCGAAGCGGACATGACGAAGCTGCGGCAGGCGGGTTTCGACGCCGAGTTCACCTCCCTCGAAGACGGCGTGACCGAGTACGTGCGGGATTATCTCGAAGCGTCGGCGGGATGACCGCGCCCGTTTCCAAGCCTTGGAAGAAAAAGCGACCCGCTTTTCCAAGGCTTGGAAAACCGGCGGGCTGAGACGCGGTCCGAAAACCCTTCATCCCGAAGAACCCCCCGCCCGTGACGGCGCGGCGGCGACGATGAAGCGATTCGCCGCGGCCGCGACCGCCGGTCGCGGACTCGCCGGCCAATAGCCGCTCTCCGCCAAATAAACCCGGCGGGGCCTCAAATTGCCGGCCCCGTTCGAAGTTCAATACAACAAAATCTCCAGCCACTCGCGTCCGTTCGACCCCAGTTTCCAACCGGCGCCGTCTCGCGCGATGAGACGCCGTCCGTTGCGGCCCAGCGCCGCCACATCCACGGAGAGCACGGCCGCTTCCGCCGCGCCGAGCCGTTCAACTTCGGGGCCCGTCGCATTCCGGCCATAGAGCACGACGCCGCCGGCCGATACGCCAAGCGCGAGCGCGCCGCCCGCGAACGCCTCGCCGCGCCAAAGCGACGGATAACGCTCGAAATAATCCGGAAGGCGCCGCGCGCGGACGGCGATCTCGAACGCCGTCGGAACCGTGGGCAGGAACTCCGCCATGGAAAATCGGCCTTCGGCGTTGCGCGCGGCGAAGGCGGCGAGGGGGTCCACGCCGCTCAAGTTCATGCCGTGCCAGTTGCCGTGGTCGGGCGTGCGGCGGAGCGCGCGGTAACGCTCGGCGAAGCGGCGGTTCACGAGCAGCCCGATCTCGAAGTGCAGATGCGCCCGCGCGCGGGGCACGATACTCGAGGGGGTGTTGCCCAGGCGTCCAAGAATTGTTCCGGCGGCGACGGCCTGGCCGACCCGCAGATCGGGACAGATGCGCGCGAGATGGGCGTACAGCGAGTAGACTTCGCCGATCGGGTCGTCGTGCAGAAGCAGGACATAGATGCCGTAATTGGAATTTCCGGCGTGGGGCTGGATGTAGGCTACGCGGCCGTCGCCGACGGCCAGCGCGTCGTCGAGCGGATTGCCGCGCCGATCGCGGCGCGCAGGCGCGATATCAATGCCCTCGTGAAAGGTGGGGAAAACGCGTCCGCCTTGCTCGCCGGTGCGCGTGGAACCGTAGAGCGCGGATTCCACATTGCCCGCGGCGGTGGGCATAAAGACCGTCGCGTCGGGCGGATCGCGTACAAGATTCTGTTCCGTCGGGAACCGCAGGGGCCAGGGCGGTGTTTCCGCTGCGGACGTTTGCAAATCGAGCGGGCCGAACTCTGCCGCCGTCGGCTCCGGTTCGGCGTTCCGCCTCGGCCAGAGCTGGCGCAAAAGCCAGACATCCAAGAGCAGCAGCGGCGGCAGCCACAGCCACAAGAACCGGCGCCATAACGGGCGCGCGCGCGGCGGCGGGGCCGAGTTCAATAAAGGGGTGTTCCACATGGTGCGATCCGCTATTGGCCGTGTCCCAAAGTTATGGCAATTTATCACGGTTGGTTGCGCAACCCCAGTACGC
>CALGXT010000199.1 GCA_937935255.1 uncultured bacterium
GCGGACGCCGGCGGTCATCTCGAGCGCTTCGCCTTCGTTCCAGGCGCCGAGCTCGGCGCCGGGCGGCGCGCTCGCCGCGAGGCGTCCATCCACCCAGAGGTGCGCGGCGGTGTTCGCGCCCAGCGCGAAACGAAAAGTCCCGCTTTCGGGAAAAATCGCCCAGGCGGAATATCGGAACAAGCGATAGCCCGCGCCCCGGCGCGGGGCGGCGGGCGATTCTCGAAAGAACCGTTCCGTTTCCGTCAGCCCGCGCAAACCGGTCAAAAAAAACGTTTCGAGGACGGGGCCGGCCTGCGTCAAGACATGGGCCAGGCGCGGCCAGGAATCCGGCAGGTTGCTGCTGATCGGGCGCCAAATATCCAACCGCACCGGTCGCGGATCGCGGCCCGCGCTGGGCGGGGTTTCCGCGGGTTCGCCATCCCAATACACCTCGTGCGGCCGCGTTTCGCCGGCGGCCTCTTTCTGCGCGAGGATCCACACCCGCTCCGCGTTGCGAAACACCTCGCGGACGCCGAGGGCGCGGCCGGAGGGCCCCGCCGCCGCGAGGGCGGCGCCGGCGGGAAACGCGGTGGCCGGCAGCTCGATCAACGCGGCCACGGCGCCCGCGGGCGGGGCGAACACCGCGCGTTCGCGAAACTCCGGCCGCCGCCAGGGCGGATCGGTTTCGAGCGCGAACGCGCCGCCGGCCAGCGCGAGGGCCGCCGCGAGGGCGGCGGCCCTCGCGGGCGGTCTTCCGCAGTTTCGTGTCCGTTCGATCATTTTTGCCATTGCGCTTTCACACCGAATCCGAAAGCATAGTCTTCGCGAAGAAATTTCGGGCTCTTCGTCGCCAATTCCATACAATGGAACGGCGCGCGGGCACGTTATCAATACTTGGGAGCCGATACCGATACAATATTTCGCCCTTATGCCACGCGAAGACATCTTTCGGAAGACGCCGCACGTCCAACGTGCGAACCGCCCGTTTTCTTGCCCGGCGGCCGCGAAAGTTTCTGACGGCCGGCCCGGCTTCACGCTCGTCGAGCTGCTGGTGGTGATTGCGATCGTCGCGATTCTGATGCTGCTGGTGATGCCGATGATTCCCCGGGCGCTGGAGCAGGCCCGGCAGGCGGACTGCGCGAGCAACCTGCGTTCGTTCAGCGTCGCCGTGCTGCTGTACCGCAACGATCACGACAGCGATCCGATCCCGACGCCGGCCTGGCTCTCGAATCTCTATCCCAGCTACGTCAGCGACACGTTTCTCTACGTTTGCCGCAGCGACCGCACCCGCGGACGCGACGGCAGCCGGCCGAACGGCGTCTTCGCCGACGAGTTCGCGGAAACCGACGACACGGAGTTCAATCCCGCCGGCCCCAACGCGTACGGGCGCAACCCGGAGATCAAGCGCTGCAGCTACATGTACGAGTTCAGCGCCGCGCCGTGCAGTTGGAACTGGTCGAGCTATCTGGGCGCGACGCTCGCCGACGTGGATCGCGACGGCGACGGCGTCGCGAGCTGGGCGGAGGTCAAGCACCACCAGTTGCGCAACGGCGACAGTTGGAACAAGAATCAGCCCTACGGGGACACCATGTTCCCGATGATCCGCTGTTTCAACCACCACGCCTTCAAGAAATTGCAAACGCCCAGCGGATTGCAGGCGTGGACGTTGAACGTCGCCTATTCGGGCAACGTATTCGAGGCCCCGCTGTATTGGGAGTATAACTACGCGGCGCCCTGACGCCTGCCGCCGATTTCGCACGGAGAAAACGCCATGCCCCCACGACTTCGCTTCCGCCCCCGGTCCGGATGGCCCGCCGCCGCGCTGGCGCTGTTGCTCGGCAGTTGTCGGACGCCCGCGCCCGCGCCGACGCCGGTGGCGCCCGCGCCTTTCGAATTTCTCGCCGTCGAACGGATGGTCGCCGACGGCCGGCTGGAGGAGGCGCTGGCCGAGTGCATCGCGTTGAGCCGCGAGGATCCGCTGCGCCCCGGGCTCGCCGAACTGCAGCAGCGCGTCCTCGACGCGCTGTTGCGCGAGCGCGAACGGGTCGCCGCCGCGCGCGCGTCCGCGACCGAACGCGCCGCCCAGGTGGATATCGAGGAAACGGGCGCGATTCCCGACACCTACCGCCTGCGGCGCTTCATCCGCGGCGACCGCGGCTCCCTGCGCACGCCGGCCGGCCCCATGCGGGCGATGCTCGAGAAGAAAATCACCGTGCACCTCGACAACGTCGGCCTCAACGATTTCATCCTCGAAATCGGGCGCACCGAGGGCATCAACATCGTCGCCGACGCGATGACGAGCGACCGGACGCTGAGCATCCATGCCGAGGGCGTGCCGTTTCGGGAGATTCTGGACTTCATCGCCCGCAACCTCGGCGTCGCGTTCTACGTGGGCGAGAACCTGATCTGGGCGACGGCCGCGCCGGAGGACGCGGCCGGCGCGCCGATGGACACGCGCATCTACAAGCTGCGCAAGGGCCGCTTCGGCTCGGAGCTGGAGGGCGAGGCGGGCGATAACGCGATCACCCGCGCCATCGAGACCTTCGTCCCGCAGCCGGAGGGCGCGGCGCTGCAGTTCGACGCGCGATCCCATGCGTTGATCGTCCGGAACACGCGCGAGAACCTCGAACGCGTGGAAGATTTGATCGAGGCGCTTGACGTCGCGCCGCCGCAGGTGATGATCGAGGCGCGTTTCATCGCGGTCAGCGTGAACGACCTTTCCGAACTGGGGATTGACTGGTTCCTGGACAGCGCGGTGGCGACGTCGAAACAGACCGTCCGCGGGAAACGCCGCGCGCGCGCGCAGATCAACCCCGGGGCCTCCGCCGTCTTCGGGGGCTTCCCCAACCAGGCGATCGGCCTGAATTTCACCTATCAGGGCCTGCTCACCGACCCCATGTTCCGCGCCGTGATCCACGCCCTCGAGACCAGCGGCAAGGCGAAGACCCTCTCCGTGCCCCGTGTGACGACGCTGAACAACCAGCCCGCCTCGATCCGCATCGGCGAGGATTTCCGCTACTTCGAGGAATACGACGTGCAGTCCGTGCCCTCGAACGTCACCGACGGCGGCAGCACGACCTATCAGACCGTCCTCGTGCCCGTGGGGCGCCCCACGCTGGAGGAACTGGGCATCGAGCTCTCGGTGACTCCCAGCGTCGGCGCGGACCTGGAGGATATTTTGCTGACGTTGGCGCCGGAAATCAGCGAGTTCGTGCGCTACGAGGTGTACAACACGACGGGCAACGCCGGCGCCGCCGGAAACGACAACAACAATAACAACAACGGGTTGAATCCGACCAACGCCCCGCTCGCGCTGGTCAAGGTGCCGATCTTCCGCCGAAGCCGCATCCAGACGCAGTTGCGGGTGCGCAGCGGCGAGACGGTCGTCATGGGCGGATTGATTTCCTCCACCCAATCCCGCCAGCGCAGCGGCATCCCGATCCTGTCGCGCATCCCGTTGATCGGGCGTCTGTTCCAGCGGGATGGGATCGAGGAAACGCGGCAGAACCTGCTGATCTTCGTGACGGCGAACCTGATCTCGAACCGCGGCGAGAGTTTGACGCCGATGGAGGAGGCCGAGGACGCGCCGCCCGCGCCGCCTCCGGCCCCGTAATCCGAAACGCTCTCATGCTTCGCCTCGGCGCCAGAGAAACGCTGGTCGGACTCGACCTGGGCCGCCACGCCCTGCGGGCGGTCTGGCTGGCGTCGTCCGGCAAGCCCCGCGTGGTTCGCCGCGAGACGATGCGCCTGCCTTTCGACGGACTGGGCGCCCGCGCCGCGATCGAGACCTGGCTGGAGCAAAAAGGCCTCCGGCAAGCCGCCTGCGGCATTGCGCTGCCGGGCGCGCAATCGCTCTTCCAGCCGCTCAAACTGCCTCCGGACGATCCGCGCACGGACGAGCAGGCGGCCGCCGTCGAGGTGGTCAAATACAACGAGATGGTTTCCGATTCGATGCGGCATGCTTTCGCCCCCTTCGCCCTGAAACCCGGCGAGCGGCGGCTGCTGCTGGCGATGACGCGGGCGGCGGCGGCGGACGAGACGCTGCGGCGCGCCGAGGATTTGAAGCTGCGCGTCGCCGAGATCACGCCCGCGCCGGTGGCGCTCTTCAACGCGCTGGCGCCGGCGGCGGGTTCGACGCCGACGGTCTTCGCCGGCATCGGGGCGGGCGGCACGGATTTGGCGATCGGCGCCGAAAGCGGGTTGTTCTTCGTGCGGTCTTTCGGAATCGGGGGGCGCTCCTTCACCGAGGCCTTCGCCCGCGCGCTCAAAATTCCGTTCGCGCTCGCCGAGAGCCGCAAGGAGAGCGAGGGCGATTTGCGCGCGGATCGGCCGGAGAGCGCCGCGCTGCGGGGCGTCGCCGACCAGTGGCTGAACGAGGTCAAATCCTGCCTCGCCGTGTATGCGAACCTGTTCCCGGAACCGGAGGCGCGTCCGCGACGGCTCGTGCTGGCGGGCGGCGGCGCGCGGCTCGCCGGTTTTCGCGAGCGCATGGCGGAGGCGCTGGGGTTGGAGGCGATCGGCCCCGAGAGCGCGGGGTGGTCGAACGATCCCGCGGAGTCGGCCGAATACGCGACGGCGGTCGGCCTCGCGCTGGCCGCGCGCGGCGGCGGCGAGTGCCGGATCAGCCTGCTGCCCGACGCCCAGCGCTACGAGCGCGAGTTCCGCCGCCAAAAGCCGGTATGGGTCGCGGCCGCCGCCGTGGCCGGCTTGATCTTCCTCGCCGGCGTCATCGGCGGCTACCGCGACAATCAACGCAAGACCGCGCTCCTGCGTGTGCAGGAGGCCGGCGTGCTCGCGCGCCAGAGCCTCGCGAGCGGTCTCGAGGCGGTTCGCGCCCG
>CALGXT010000200.1 GCA_937935255.1 uncultured bacterium
TGGGTCTTCGCCGATATCCTCCGCCATCTGGCGACGACCGAGCCCATTCGACTCATCGTATCTTCTCCCGTCGTCGCCGCCCAGGCCCGCGAAATCTTGTCCAAAGCCGATGCGCCCTCCGCGGCGATCGAGTTTCTGACCATCCCTGTCGGGCGCTGCTGGTTGCGGGACATGGGGCCGATTTTCGGCCTCGACGCTGAAGGCCGGAAAACCGTGCTGCATTTCCAATTCACGGCCTGGGGAAAATACAAGGCCTACCGGCGCGACGAGCGGCTTCCCGCGCTGGCGGCCGAGTCGCGCGGTCTCCCCTTGGCGCGCCCGGAAGTCCAGGGCCGGCGCGTCGTTTTGGAGGGCGGGGCGTTCGACGTCAACGGCGTCGGCGATGCGCTGGCTACGGAAGAGTGTCTGCTGGACGAATCGTTTCAGCCCCGGAATCCGGGATGGACGCGCGGCGACTACGAGCGGATGTTCGCCGAGTGGCTCGGCGCCCCCAACGTGCTCTGGCTGGGGCGGGGAATCGCAGGCGATGAGGACACGCACGGCCACGTGGACGATATCGCCCGTTTCGTGAATCGGCGGACCATCGCGGTCTGTCGGGAAAAGAACGCCGCCGACGTCAACTACGCGGCGCTGGAGGAGAATCGCGAGCGCTTGCGGGGGGCGCGGCTCGCCGACGGTTCGCGCCCGGACATCGTCGAGTTGCCCATGCCGGCCCCGAAGGTTTTTGCCGGCCGGCGGCTGCCCGCGAGTTACGCCAATTTTTACATCGGCAACGATCGCGTGCTGGTTCCCACCTTCAACGATCCGGCGGACCGCATCGCGCTCGGCGCGCTGGCGGAGCTTTTCCCGGATCGCGAGGTCGTCGGAATTCACGCGGGGGATCTGGTGCTGGGGCTGGGCGCGGTGCATTGCCTGGTGCATGAGGAGCCGGCGGCGGCGGGCGCGGGAGCGGCCGCGGCGAATGGAGGGGCGCACGGCGCGAGCGCGCGACGGAGCGGGTGAGGTTTTCCAAGGCTTGGAAAATACCCGCGAAAATTTTCCAAGGCTTGGAAACCGGGAGCGGCGATCGAACGCATGAGCGGTTTTTTGGTCTTCGAGGATGTGGCCAAACATTACGGGCCGATCAAGGCGGTGGACGGCTGTTCGCTGGAGGTCGCCCGCGGCGAATTTTACTCCCTGCTGGGTCCCAGCGGGTGCGGCAAAACGACGCTGTTGCGCATGGTCGCGGGTTTCGAGCAGCCCGACCGCGGGCGCATTCTCCTCGATGGAAAAGACCTCAGCGACCTGCCGCCCAATCGGCGAAAGGTCAACACGATCTTCCAGAACTATGCGCTGTTTCCCCACCTCACCGTTTACGAAAATATCGCCTTCGGGCTGCGTGTCGCGCGGCGGCCGGCGGCGGAGGTCCGCGCGGAGGTGGACCGCATGCTCGCGCTGATCCAGATGGAGGACCAGGCGCACAAGCGCCCCGACCAGATCAGCGGCGGCCAGAAACAGCGCGTGGCGATCGCCCGCGCGCTGATCAACAAGCCCCAGGTGCTGCTGCTGGACGAACCGCTCGCGGCGCTGGACCTCAAGCTGCGCCAGCGCATGCTGATCGAACTCGACCTCATCCACGACGAGGTCGGCATCACGTTCCTCTATGTGACGCACGACCAGGGCGAGGCGATGAGCCTGAGCGACCATATCGCGGTCATGAACGCGGGGAAGATCGAACAGATCGGCACGCCCACCGAAATTTACGAGGCGCCGCGCACGAGCTTCGTCGCCGCGTTCATCGGCGACACCAACTTCTTCGAGGGCACGGTGCGGGAAACCTTGGACGGCGACTATGTCCGGCTCGCCGTGGAGGGGCTGCCCGACCTCGTGTGTTTCAACGACAAGCGCATCCCGCCGGGCGGACGCGTCTATTTGAGCGTGCGCCCGGAAAAGCTGCGCATCACGCGCGAGCCGCCGACGCCCGATCCGCGCCGCAACGCGATCGAGACCACGGTCGAGGATGTCGTGTACCTCGGCTCCCACACCCGCTATTGGGCGCGGATCGGCGAATACCGCCTCGCCGTTCAGCAACAGCACAGCCGTTATCTGCTGGACGAGAAGCCGATCGTCTGGAAGGAGCGGGCGTGGGTTTCCTGGCACGCGGACGACGGTTTCATGCTGGAGCAGTACCGCGAATCCGACGAGGCGCTGATGTCGCTGCCGCCCGCGGAGGACGCCGGCGAAGCCGCGGCGAAACCGGAAAAACGCGTATGGTGAACCTCGATGAACCCTGAACGGCTTCGACGCGCGCGGCGGGCGCGGGAGGCGCTGATGACGGCGCCCTCGTTCGTCTGGTTGACGGTTTTTTTCGCGCTGCCGACGCTGTTGATCTTCGCGATCGCGCTCAAGCCGGCGGACCCCCTGGGCGGGATCGGCGAGGGCTGGACGCTGGACACGCTGCGCACGCTTTCCAATCCCAACTATCCCGCGATCGTCGCGCGCACCCTGCGGTTGAGCGCGGCGACCACCGCGCTGTGCTTGCTGCTCGCGACGCCCGCCGGCTATCACATCGCGCGCGCGAGCGCGCGATGGCGTCAGATTTTGCTCCTGCTGATGATCGTTCCCTTCTGGACCAGCTTTCTGATCCGCGTGTTCGCGTGGAAAGTGCTGCTGCACCCGGAAGGCCCGGTGAAGCGGCTGCTGCTCGCGCTCGGCCTCGCATCGCCGGATTCCCTGCTGCTCTATAACGAGGGCGCCGTTCTGCTGGTGATGGTGTACACCTACCTGCCGTTCGCCATTCTGCCGATTTACGCGGCGGCCGAGAAATTCGATTTCCGACTGCTGGAGGCGGCGCGCGACCTGGGCGCGCGCGGCTTTTACGCCTTCATCCACGTATTTCTTCCCGGCATCCGGCGCGCCTTGTGGACGGCGGTGCTGATGGTGTTCATTCCGGCGCTGGGCTCCTACGTGATTCCGGACCTGCTGGGCGGCCCGACGAGCGAAATGATCGGCAACAAGATTGCGCAGCGCGCCTTCGCCGACCGCAACCTGCCGCACGCGAGCGCGCTCTCGGCGCTGCTGACGCTCGGCGTCCTGGCGCCGATGATCTGGGTCCTGTTCCTCCAGCGAAGGCGCGATCGGCGCCCGGCCGCGGCGGAGGCCGCGCCATGAAGCGAAGCCGACTGCCGGCGTTGACGACGCTGTTGTTGCTGGTGTTCTTTTACCTGCCGATCGCCGTGCTGATCGTGAACTCCTTCAACGCCTCCCGGTTCGGCGGCGCGTGGGAGGGTTTCACGCTGGACTGGTACGCGCGGCTGTTCCGCGAACGGAGCGTGTGGCTGGCTGTGCGCAATACGGCGCTGATCGCGGTCGGCGCCACACTGGCCTCGGTGATCCTCGGCACGCTGGCGGCGTTCGCGCTGCACCGATTCGACACCCGGCTGCAGCGGGCGCACTACCTCCTGATGTACGCGCCGCTGGTCGTGCCCGATCTGCTCATGGGCATCAGTCTGCTGCTCTTCTTCGTCGCGGCGGGCTTCCGGCTGGGACTGTTCACGGTTTTCCTGGCGCACACCACGTTCTGCATCTCCTACGTCGCGATGGTGGTGCTGGCGCGGCTGCAGGATTTCGACGAGTCGCTGCTGGAGGCGGCGCGCGATCTCGGCGCGGACGCCTGGACGGCGACCCGCCGCGTGTTGCTGCCGCTGCTGGCCCCCGGCATCGCCGCCGGCGGTCTGCTGGCGTTTACGCTTTCGATTGATGATTTCGTGATCACCTTTTTCGTATCGGGTCCCGGCTCGACAACGTTGCCGGTACGGATTTACAGTATGATCAAACACAGTCGGCATTTGCCCATGATCAACGCGCTCTCGGCGATCCTGATGATCGTCACCTTCGGGGCGGCGTGGGCGAGTCGGCGCATCGGAGAGAGGAACGCCGCATGAAACCGCATTGGAGCCTCCTGACCGCCTGCGGGCTGGCCGCGCTCGCCCTCGCGGGCTGCGGTCCCCGCCGCCCCACCCTGCATATCTACACGTGGGCGGACTATATCAAACCGGAACTCCTCGAGGCGTTCGAGCGCGAGAACCGCTGCCGCGTGGTCATTGACACCTTCGACTCGAACGAGGCGATGTACGCGAAAATCAAGGCCGGCGCCACCGGCTACGATCTGTTGATGCCCAGCAGCTACATGGTCAAGCTGCTCCGCGACCAGAACCTGATCCAGCCGCTCCGCCGCGAATGGCTCAACAACCTCGCCCATGTGGACCCCGACTATCTGAAGAAGGCCATGGACCCGGCCATGGAATACAGCGTGCCCTACATGATCACCAACACGGGCATCGCCTGGCTCTCCGACCGCATCGAGAACGTCGAACCCTCCTGGGCGGTGTTCGGACGGGCGGACTTGAAGGGCCGCATGACGATGCTCAACGACATGCGCGAGACGCTGGGCGCCGCGCTGAAGTTTCTGGGCCACAGCCTGAACACCCGCGACGAACGCGAATTGGCCGCCGCGCGCGATGTCGTCATCGGGTGGAAGCGCAACCTCGCCAAGTTCGAAAACGAACAGTACAAAACCGGCCTGGCCTCGGGCGAATTTCTGCTCGTGCACGGCTACAGCGGCGACATTCTGCAAGCCCGCGAGGAAAACGATCGAATCGTCTTCGCCGTCCCCCGCGAGGGCACTTCGATCTCCTGCGACGATCTCGTGATCCCCGCCACGGCGCGGCAGGTCGAGCTGGCGCACCGTTTCATTGATTTCCTGCTGCGGCCCGAGGTCGCCGCGGAGAACAGCGATTTCATCGGCTACCTGGCGCCCAACAAGGACGCCTATCCGCTGATGAGCGAGAAGTTGCGCAACGATCCGGCGGTCTTCCTGCCGCCGGAGATCGCCGAACGCAGCGAAATCATCGGCGATGTCGGGGACGCGCTCTCCCTTTACACCCGGATGTGGGACGAAATCAAAGCCGCCGAATAGCGCGAACATGAGCGAGCCGCCCACCATCCGTGTAGGATCGCCAAAACCGGCGCGGCAACTGTTTATTCCCGTGGTCGGGGAAAACGCCGATCTGTGCGATCGCTTCATCCGGACGGCGATGGCCGGGCGCGAAGCCCCGTTCGGCGAAATCGAGCTGGAAGGTTGGGCGCTGCTCTTGAAGCGGATGTCCGAACCGCCGGATCGCGATCCCACGTGGGCGCCGCGCTTCTCGGTCGCCGACGGCGCCCTCTTGCTCGCGCAACACCTGGACCGGGCCTCGCTGACCGCTTTGAGCGAACGGCTTCAGGCCGTTCCGAACCGGGACGAGCGGCCCCTGATCCTGCTGTTCTGCCGGCCGGAAGGCGTCCGCGAATTCAAGATCGGCTGCCCGATCTGCGGCCAGAAATTATGGGTGCAGGACGCGGAAATCGGCAAAATGGGCCGCTGCGTGCGCTGCGACGCGCGCATCGAAATCGTGTCGCCCGCCGACGTGCTGCGCCGGGAGTTGCAGCTCTCCGATCGCACGCCCATTCTGAGCGTGGACCCGACCGATGCCGGACTCTGCCGCGGCGCGATCGCCAATCTGATCGCCCGCAAGGGATTCGGCGTGAGACCGGATTCCGGCGTGTCGCCGGCGGACTTCCTCAAAAAAGCGACCGTGCCGATCCGTTCTTCCTGACCGGCGCCTCGGCGCCCCTCTCCGCCTTCATGCGCCCCTCTCCGCAGATGCAACCGCGCCCCGCGGTCTTCTTCGACCGGGACGGCATCGTGAACCGCTCCCCCGGCGCGGGCTATGTGGAGCGGCCGGAGGATTTCCATATTCTGCCGGAATTTTTCGAGGCGCTCCGCATTGCCACGGCGCGCGGCTACCCTGCGGTCGTCGTGACCAACCAGCGCGGCGTCTCGCTGGGCCGGGTTTCGCCATCCGCGCTGGAGGCGATGCACGACCGACTGCGGGCCGCGCTGGCGGAGCGGGGGCTCGCGCTGCTCGATATCCGCGTCTGCGCCAGCGGCGATAACGCCGACCCCCGGCGAAAGCCCAACCCGGGGATGCTGCTCGAAGCGGCGGCGGCGCATGCGCTGGACCTGGCGCGCTCGTGGATGATCGGCGACTCCGAGCGGGACATCGAGGCGGGACGCCGGGCGGGCTGCGCGGTCACGGTGCGGGTCGCGGAAGAGGGAACGCCGACGTCGGCCACGTGGAAGGTCGCCGACATGGCGGAACTCGCGCGGTTGCTGGAACGGCGGCTGCCGCCGCTCGGATAGCGGACCGAGGAACCCGACACGGGGAGCGCGCCCGGCCGGTCACGGCTCCGCCAGAAGACCCGGCATCCAGCGGCGCGCCTTCGCGCGGATTTCCGGGTTGAGCCGGATCGCGCTCTCGGCGTAATTCTCGGCGGGACGGAAGGCGCCCGTGTAATACGCG
>CALGXT010000201.1 GCA_937935255.1 uncultured bacterium
CCGAGGGGGGCGCCCCCCTCGGGACATCCTTTCGATGACGATGCGCTCTTCTCTCGTCAAGTGCTTGCCCTTCCGGTTACAGTCGCCTCGTTCCATGCCGTGCTCCTTCCTCTCGTAGCTCTTGGTACGACCACGTGAGGATAGCGATCCACGGCATGGAACGCTCTCCTATACCTGCGGCATTTCACCTTACACTTCTCCTCCCCTGTTCTTCGGGCAATTTCGCTGTCCCTTTTTTCCGCTTTTCAGCATAGAATTCCGCGCGGCGACGCTACCCCGGCGCTGTTGGGAGAAACCGACATGAACAATTCCGGAAACCAAGAGGTGATTTACGGCCAGCCCTCCTTTCGGCTCCAGTCCGATTGCGTGGAACTTGCCGTGACGGAGGCGGGCGGACATCTCGCGCCGGTGCGTTTCTTCCGCGACAGCCCCCGCCCCGTAGAGCCGTACTACATCAGCCCCTGGCAGACCGAAGGCGGCGTCTTCGAGGAACCGGTGCTGCGCATGCTGCGCGGCGATTTCTTTTGCTGTCCCTTCGGCGCCGGTTCCGTGTGGCGCGGCGAGCGGCACTTCACCCACGGCGAGACGGCGCACGCGAGCTGGTCGCTGGCCGACCGCCGCGCTCTGCCCGGCGCGGAACTGCTGGAACTGACGATGGAAACCCGCGTGCGACCGGCGACGGTCACCAAGCGCATTGCGCTGCGCCACGGCGAAAACGTCGTCTATACGCAACATGAAATCGCGGGCGGGCGCGGGCCGATTTCGCTCGGGCATCACGCAACGCTGGCGCCGCCGCCGAAGGGCCGGCTCCGCATCTCGACCAGCGCCCTCCGCTTCGGCCAGGTGTCGCCGCGGAGCGCGCTCGCAACCGCCGGCGCCGAATACTACGCGCTGGCGGCGAACCGGCGGTTTCAACGGCTCGAGCGCGTCCCGACCCTCTGGAAAGACGAACCCTGGGCCGACGCCTCCGTCTTCCCCGCGCGCGAGGGCTTCGTGGATATCCTCGCGCTCGTCGTTCGCCCGACCCGCGGAGAACCCGCCTGGACGTGCGCGGTCGCCGCGGACGCCGGCTATTGCTGGTTCTCGTTGCGCGATCCCGCCCTGCTGCCCGTCACGCTGCTCTGGATGGAGAATCGGGGACGCCATGGCGCGCCGTGGAGCGGGCGCAACGTTTGCATCGGACTGGAGGACATTTGCGGCTACTTCGCCCTGGGGCTGAAAGCCTCCGTCGGGAACAATCCGTGGCGCGCGGCGGGCATTCCCACAACAGTCGCGCTTTCGCCGCGGCGGCCGACCCGCGTCAATTACATTCAAGGCGCCTTCCGGATTCCGCGGGGGTTCGATCGCGTGCGCGCGGTGGATTTTGAGGAGGATGCCGCGCGTTTCATCGCCGATTCCGGACAGACGGTTCGCGTGCCGTTGCGCCCCTCGTTTGTCGCCGCCGACGCGCCGGCCATCGAAGCGCTCGGCGCGTGACCGTGGAGAATCGCGGTCCAGCGCCCGACCCCCTTTCCGAGCGCAAACGGCGACGCTCCGAACTGCGGCGCGTCATCCTCGGCGGCAGCTTGTTCATGGTCTTCGCGACGGGGATCGGCTCCCCCGCGACGACGCAGTTCTTCCTCGCGATCGGCGCGCAGGAATGGCACTTCGGTTTGATCGGCGGTATTCCGCTGGCGATGCTGGGCGTCCAGTTCCTCGGCGCTTTTTTCGTCAATCGGCGCCGCCGCCGGAAGCCGACATTCCTCGTCAGCCTGATCCTATCGCGTCTGTTCTACCTGCCCATCGCGCTGTTGCCGGCGCTGGGCGGCGGCTGGAGCGCGACATCGCGCATGGCGCTCGCGCTGGGGCTGCTGGCGGCGAGTGCCGCGCTGGCGAACTATGCGGGGCCTTTTTCGTATTCCTGGATGGCGGATTTGATTCCGCGCCCCGTGCTCAACCGGTTCTGGGGGCGGCGTCAACGGGCCATGCACATCACGTGGGCGGTCGCCAGCGTCGCCGTCACAGCCTATCTGTATTACAGCCGGCAATCGGCGATCGGATTATTCCAGACGCTGGTCGCGCTGGCGGTGGCCGCCGGTGTCGCGGACATCCTCCTCTTTCTGCGGATTCGGGAGCCGACCAACCTTCTGGATCGAAGCATTTCTTTCGGGCAGGCGCTTCGGCAACCGCTGGCGGACCCCGGCTATCGCCCGTTCATTTTCTATTCTTGCGCCTGGGGGTTCGCCACCATGCTGGCCGCCTCGTTCATGCAGCTTTACGTGCTCAAAGCGTTGGGGCTCGCCGCCTGGAAAACGGCATTGGTTTGGTGTCTGGGCGGCATCGGCGTCGCCATCGCCAGCCCTCTCTGGGGACGGCTGGCCGATCGGCACGGGCATCGCCCGATCATCAACATCTGCGTTCCCCTCAAAATCGGCGTGGTCATCGTGTTCATCGCGCTGACGCCGCAAAACGTCGTCTGGCTGTTGCCGACCACATTTTTGCTGGACGGCCTCTTGAACGCGGGGACCATGGTCGCGAGCAACGGCTACATGCTCACGCACGCGCCGCAGCGCAATCGCTCGATGTTCATCGCCGTTATCACGGGTCTTTCGGGCATCGCCGGCGGTCTGGGCGCGACGGCGGGCGGCGCGCTGCTGCGCGCCCTCGGGCCGGAGCGGGGGGTGTGGGCGCCGGGGCGCTGGAATGCCTATCAGGCGGTCTTCGCGCTAAGCTTGTTGATGCGGCTGGCGTGCATTCCGCTGGCCCGGGCCATTCGAGAGGATCGCGCCGCGCGCTCCCGCCGCGTGCTCAACGAGTTTGTGGGCGACTTCCTGATGAGATTTCTGCGGTTCCCCGTCGGCCTCTACCGCCGCTTCGTCCCCGGCGAGAACGGCGCGGACGCGGAATGAACGGGGAGCGCGAGCGCAACGGGCGCGCCGACGGCCGCCCATTCCGCGTTCCGCCTTCCGCATTCGGATCGTCCGGCGTTCGGCATCCGGCATTCGTTTGTCTTGATTCTCCGCCGCGGATCGTCTTCACTCTCCCCCGACCATGAAAGCGCTCATCGCATTGGAAGACGGCACGGTTTTCGAGGCGCGGTCCTTCACGGGCGACGGCGAAACCGAAGGCGAGCTCGTCTTCAACACCTCCATGACCGGCTATCAGGAAATCCTGACCGATCCTTCCTATAACGGCCAGATCGTCACGCTGACCTACCCCTTGATCGGGAACTACGGCGTGAACGACGAGGATGTCGAATCGTGGAAGCCCCACGCCCGCGGGCTGGTCATCGGCGAGTGCAGCCGCATCGCGAGCAACCATCGGGCCGCGGCGTCGCTGCCCGACTATCTGCGCGCCGCCGGGATTCTCGGCGTGGACCGCGTGGATTGCCGCGCGATCACGCTGCACATCCGTTCCCGCGGCGCGATGCGCTGCATCGTCTCCACGCGCGATCTCGATCCCGATCGGCTCGTCCGGCGCGCCCAAGAATCGCCGGGTTTGGTCGGACGCGACCTCGCCAGCGAAGTCAGCGCCCCCTCCGCCTACACGTTTCCCGGCTCGGAAAACGGAAAATATGTCGTCGCCGCGCTGGATTCCGGCATCAAGACCAACCAGTTGCGGTTGTTGAGCCGGCGCGGCTGCCGCGTCGAGGTGTTCCCGAACCGCACCCGCGCCGAGGAAATTCTGGAGCGCAAGCCGGACGGCTTCTTCCTCTCGAACGGCCCGGGCGATCCCGAGGGCGTGCCGCACGTCGTCGAGCAAATCCGGAAAATCGTCCGCACGGGCCTCCCCACCTTCGGCATCTGCTTCGGCCACCAGTTGCTGGGTCTGGCCTTCGGCGGGCGCACCTACAAACTGAAATTCGGACACCGCGGCGCGAACCAGCCGGTGATCGAACTGGCGACGGGCCGCGTGGCGATCACGTCGCAGAATCACGGCTTCGCGGTAGACCTCGACCGCCTGCCGGCGGAGCTGGAGACGACCCATCTCAACGGGAACGACCGCACCAGCGAGGGAATGCGCCACCGCGAATTGCCGGTGTTTTCCGTGCAATACCACCCGGAAGCCGCGCCCGGCCCGCACGACGCGGAGTCGCTGTTCGATCGTTTCATCGCGATGATGGCCGCGCGGTAAGGCGATGGAGAACGCGCGCGTCATCCGCTCGGCCGGCATGGTCGGCGGCCTGACGTTGATCAGCCGCGGACTGGGCTTCATCCGCGATGTGCTGCTGGCGGGCTTCTTCGGCACCTCGATGGCGATGTCGGCGTTTGTCGTCGCCTTCCGCATTCCGAACCTCTTTCGCGCGCTATTCGGCGAAGGCGCGCTCTCCGCCGCTTTCATCCCCGTTTTCGTCGAGACCCGGCACCGCGAAGGGGAAGAGAGCGCGTGGCGGCTGGCGCGCCAGGTCTTCACGGTCACCGCGCTGGCGCTGGCGGCGATCGTCGCCGCCGGCATCGGCGGCGCCTCGCTGGCCCTGCTGCGACCGAACCTGACGGAAAGCGCGCGGCTGACGCTCTCGCTGCTGCGGATTCTGCTGCCCTACATGATCTTCATCTGCCTGGCGGCGGTCGCGATGGGCGCGTTGAATTCCATCGGACACTTCGCCGTGCCGGCCGCCGCGCCGTGGATTCTCAACCTCGTGGAGATTGCCGCGATCGTGTGGGTCTGCCCGCGGCTGGGGGATACGCCGGAGGAGCGCATTTACGGCGTCGTTTGGGCGATTTTGCTCGCCGGCCTGCTGCAGTGGGCCGTGCAACTGCCGGCCTTGATCCGGCGGGGATTCCGCCCCCGCCCGCTGC
This sequence comes from uncultured bacterium, assembly GCA_937935255.1. GTDB lineage: Bacteria > Verrucomicrobiota > Kiritimatiellia > PWTM01 > PWTM01 > CALGXT01. Next base: position 4,779 of record CALGXT010000201.1, read on the forward strand.
TGCGCCGGGGCGACGCGCGAATCCTGCGGATCCTCGCGTTGATGGGGCCGGTGGCGCTGGGCCGCGCGGTCACGCAGGTGAACGTCGCCATAGACACCCTGCTGGCCGCCGGCGTGGGGAAATGGGCGGCCTCGGCGCTGTATTTCAGCGAGCGGCTGATCTACCTGCCGCTCGGTATTTTCGCGACCGCGCTGAGCACCGTGCTGCTGCCGCTGTTTTCCGGCCACGCCGCGCGCGGCGACCGCGACGCCGTGCGCGACGCCGTCAATCACGCGCTGCGGCTGTTGCTTTTTGTCATGCTGCCGGCGGCCGTGGGGCTTTGGGCGTTAAGCGCGCCGATCGTGCGGATGTGCTTCGAGTGGCGCGAATTCGACGCGCGCTCGACCCTGCTGACGGCGCGCGCGCTGCGGCTGTACGCGCCGGGGCTGATCGTCTTCAGCCTGGGCAAGGTGTTCGTCCCCGCGTTTTACGCGATGCAGGATACTCGGACGCCGGTGCGGATCGGCATCCGCACGGTTCTGCTGAACATCGCGCTCAGCGTGCTCTTCATGCTGACCTGGCCGCTGGAATACAAGCACGCGGGCATCGCCTTCGCGACAGTCGTTTCAGAGACGGTCAACGGCGTCTGGATGGCCGCCCTGCTCCACCGACGCCTCGGCTCGCCCGGATGGCTCTCGATCGCGCGCAGCGTGGGGCGGTCGTCCGTTTGCGCGGCGACGATGGCGGCAATCGCCTTTCTCGCGCAACGCGGGGCGGCGGCGGGACTGCTCGCCGCCGGCTGGGCGGAAAAACGGGCGCTCACCGTTTCGGTGGTGGGCGCGATCGCGCTGGCCGCCGTCGCCCACTTGGCGGCGGCGCGACTCCTGCGCTCGCCGGAATTGAGAGAGATCGCCGCCGCGTTCCGACAGCGGGCGGGAACTGCCCGCCCCGCCCATAGGGGATTTGGGGTCGCATCTAAATAAGTGATTCCGCTGAAAAACCCATTCGCAATGCGAGCTGCAATGATTTTCAGGGGATCAAAACACAAGGACCGATTTGGGATCGGGCCGCACAGGGCATTCTGGCGAACATAACGAATTTGGAGTTGTGCGACATTAGGGTTTTTCAGCGGAATCAAATATTGATTCCGCTGAAAAACCCCTGAAATTCTGTAATGTTGAAATCCGAAGACGTCCGACGCTGGCGAAAAATGCAAATGAGGCCGGCAAGGCCCGGCGCAACGATACATCGGTCGCCCGAGGCGTATGCTTCAT
>CALGXT010000202.1 GCA_937935255.1 uncultured bacterium
TTCCACTCGCTCCAGGCGAGATTGACGTACTTTGCCCCCTTCGCGTTCGACTTTCCGCCCGGCTGAATCTGAATATAGCTCATGAAATACCCTCCGACCGCAGGGTAGAGATTTTATATGATAGCTATTTTGATTTGCAAGTGGAATTTAGAAAAGACATCGAAAAAACGCGGAGAACCGCTCAACCCGCACGCCTAGCTATCACGACGTCCAACAGTTTAGGTAATGAGACAATTAACAATTTCGCGGCGAGCGGCGGTTTTGATGCTCGACTAATCGCGGCGGCCGCGACCTTTCGCCGCATTTTCTCGCGCGCCGACGGCTATCTCACACCTTCGAAAGTGTGAGATAGTCGTCCAAGGGGCATTTCAGGGTGGGGATCGGTTCGATCCGGGGCCGTCAAGGGTTGCGGATGCCGCGGCCCTCCGGCCCATCCTTCGTTTGGCCGACGCGCGACCGGCGAGGCCCCGGCCTTGATTGAAGCGGGCGCCGGGGGGATCGCGCGCAAACCTACGATTCGATTCGAAGCGGAGTCGCGCGAATGCGGCGGCGCACCGCGCGCCCCTCGGCTCATCCGCCGGTGCGGGCCAGAGCGGCGCCGATAAGGCCGCGGAACAGCGGATGCGGGGCCATCGGCTGCGACTTGAATTCCGGGTGGGCCTGCGTCGCGATGAAGAAAGGATGACCAGGCAACTCGACCATTTCCACCAGGCGGCCATCGGGCGAGGTTCCGCTGATACGCAGCCCGCCGGCCTCGAGCCGTTCGCGATAACGGTTGTTGACTTCGTAGCGATGGCGATGGCGCTCGCTGATCCGCCGCGCGCCGTACAGCCTCGCGGCGAGCGACCCTTCCGCCAGCGCGCACGGGAAAGCGCCCAGGCGCATCGTGCCGCCGAGGTCCGTCACCTTCTCCTGCTCTTCCATGAGACAGACGACGGGGTGGGGCGCCGCCTTCTCGATTTCCGTCGTGTGCGCCCCCTCCAGACCGCACGCGTGGCGCGCGAACTCGATCACGGCGCACTGCAGGCCGAGGCAGATGCCAAGGAACGGCAGCCCATGCTCCCGCGCCCAGCGAATGGCTTCAACCTTCCCCTCGATGCCTCGCTGCCCGAAACCGCCGGGTACCAGCAGCCCGTCCACCTCGGCCAGCGAACTCTCCGCCCCGTTTTTCTCGATATCCTCCGCCGCGATACGGACGATGTCCACGCCCGCGCCGTGCGCGATGCCGCCGTGGATGATCGCCTCATACAGCGACTTGTAGGCATCCTGCAGTTCGGAGTACTTGCCGACCACCCCGATGCGAACGCGGCGCTGGGGATGGGTGACCGTCTCGACCATCGCTCGCCAGTCGTTCAGGCGGGCCGGCGGCCGGGCCAATCGGAAATGCACCAGGATCAGCTCGTCCAAACCCTGCTCGTGGAGCATCAGCGGAATTTCGTAAATGCTGTGCGCGACATCGCGCTCTTCCAGCACGGCGCTGAAGGGCACATTGCAGAAGAGCGAGAGCTTGCGGCGGGCGTCCTCCGGCAGCGCAACTTCCGTCCGGCAAATCAGCGCGTCGGGCACGATGCCGATTTCGCGCAGTTTGGCGACGCTCTGCTGCGAAGGCTTGGTCTTGATCTCGCCGGCCGCGCGGATGAACGGCACATAAGTCAAGTGCAGATACATCGCATTGTCGCGCCCCTCCTCCAGGCCGATCTGCCGGATGGCCTCCAGAAACGTCAGCCCCTCGATGTCGCCCACCGTTCCGCCGATCTCGACGAGCACAATATCCACTTTCGGCTCGGCCAACGCGCGAATCGCGCCTTTGATCTCGTCGGTGATGTGCGGAATCATCTGGATCGTTCGGCCGAGATATTCGCCGCGCCGCTCCTTACTGAGCACTTCCCAATACACCTGACCCGCCGTCCGGTTGCTCTTCTTGCTCGTCGGCATCCCCGTGTAGCGCTCGTAGTGCCCCAGATCGAGGTCGGTCTCGCCGCCGTCGTCGGTGACGAACACCTCGCCGTGCTGGAAGGGACTCATGGTGCCCGGATCCACGTTCAGATACGGATCGAGTTTCAGCATCCGAATCTGCAAACCGCGGCTGATCAGCAATCGTCCGATCGAGGCGGCCGTCACGCCCTTGCCGAGCGAGGAAACGACGCCGCCGGTGATGAAAATGAAGCGACTCATGGCTTGGCCTTGTCGAAAATGCTTGCACACCCTCCCGGCGTTCGACGCCGCCGACCGCCCGACTATACTCTCCTCGCCGCGCGGAGCAATTCGCAAACGCGGCGAACCCTCGTTGACGCCCGCCGCGCCGAACACTATCGTGGCGGGGCCCGCCATACGGCGATACCGCGCGACACATGGAAACGCCCCAGACAACCCCCCAAGCCCAACCGGGAGGAACCGCCCCCCCGCCGCGAACGCCCCGCCTGCTCGCGCCTGCCGGCGGGCGCGATGAAGCTTGCGCCGCCCTTCATTACGGCGCCGACGCCGTCTATCTCGGCTTGCGCCGCTTCTCGGCGCGCGCCGACGCCCCAAACTTCGACGAAACGGGCTTGCGCGAGATCACGGCGTATGCCCACGCCCTCGCGCCGCGCCGCGAGGTCTACGTCGCGTTCAATACCCTGATCCCGGAAAGGGAATGGCGCGACGCCCTCGATACCCTGGCGCGGCTTGAGGAGATCGGCGTGGATGCCGTCATCGTGCAAGACCTCGGCGTCGCGCGCCGGGTTCGATTCTCCTTTCCCGGACTGCGGCTTTTCGCCAGCACGCAGATGGCCGTTCATAGCCCCGAGGGCGCGCGCGCCCTCGCCCGCCGCGGATTCTCGTGCGTATTGCTCGCCCGCGAGCTTTCGCTGGAAGAAATCGCCGCCGTCGTGCGCGACGGCGGCGGCGTCGAGGTCGAAACGTTCGTGCACGGCGCGCTGTGCTACTCGTACAGCGGACTCTGCCTTTTTTCCTCCCACGCGACCGGGCGCAGCGGAAATCGCGGGCGCTGCGCCTCCTGCTGCCGCGAGGCCTTTCGCGACGCGCGCGGGAGGCCCTCCTTCCCTTTTTCCATGAAAGACCTCGCGCTGGGGCGCCGACTCGCCGAGCTTCGGACCGCCGGCGTCGCCGCGCTCAAAATCGAGGGCCGGCTCAAAGGCCCCCTCTACGTCGCCGCCGTGACCGACTACCACCGGCGGCTGCTCGACGGCCGGCTGAACCCCGCCGAACGGCGGACGCTCGAAGAAGATTTGAAAACGATTTTCAGCCGGCCTTGGACGGAATTATACGCCGACGGCGGGGCGCTTCCGGAAAGCGTCATTGATTCGCGCACAATCGGACACCGCGGCGCGCGGATCGGCGAAGTTCGCGCGGTGCGCCGTGAACGCGGAGCGGACTGGCTGATTTTCGCCACGCGCCGTCCGATCGAACGGCACGACGGTTTGCAAGTGGATGTGCCCGGCGTCGAACGACCGTATGGATTCGCCCTCGACGACTTGCGCGGCAGCGGGGACGGAAAATCGAAAATTCGCGCCGAGGCGGGCGATGAAGTCGCGGTGCGACTGCCGCCGGATCACCCGCCGCTGCCGACGGGCGCCCCGGTCTGCTGCTCTTCATCTCAGGCGGTCAAGCGTCGCTACGCCTTTCCGCGTCCGCGTCCGGGAGAATATCGCGTGCGCCATCCCGTCCATGTCGCGGCCCGAATTGCGGCGGACGCGCTCGAAGTGACCGGCCGGGCGCGCGCGCCCGGCCTGCCGCCGCTCGAAGCGTCTTTGCGATGGCCGGGGCCCTTCGAGGCCGCGCGAGATCCGGCGGGCACACCGGCGGCGATGCGCAAGGCCTTCGATCGTCTGGGGGATACCGATTGGAAAGCGGAATCGTTCGATTTGGAAGACCCGGAGGCGCGCTTCGTGCCCGCCGCCGTTTGGAACGAAGCGCGCCGCCGATTGGCCGCTGAGCTCGATAAAGCGCGGGACAACGCGAGGGCGGCGCGAATCGAAGCGCTTGCGGACACGGCGCCCGCCATCCCCGCCGCGGCGGCCCCGGCGGCGGAAGAATGGTCGCTGCGGCTCGATGAGCCGCCCGCCGCCGGATTGGACGATGCCGACGAGTGGGTCCTGCCCATCGCCTTGTGCGAAGGGGCGGGGGATTCGCAAATTCGCGCCGCGTTGCCGACGATCCTGCGCGGCGCGGTCGTCGCCGAAACTCGGATGCGCGTTCGCGCGTTGCTCAAACGCGGCTGGCGAAAATGGGAGCTCGGCAGCCTGGCCGGATGGGAGTTGCTCCGAGAAACGGCGCAATCGCTCGGTCTGAAACTCGAAAGCTTCGACCTTTCGGCGGATTGGCCGCTCTATACGCTGAATCGGGAGGCGGCGGACGAGCTCGCCGATCTCGGTTTTCAGCGTTGTGTCACTTCGCCGGAGGACGACGGCGAGAACCTGCGGGCGCGGCTGCGTTCGGAAGCGGGGCGAATGACGGTCCTGGTTTTTCAATATACGCCGCTCTTTCTTTCCGCCACGCCGCCCGCCGGCGATTCCCCGGTTTGGTTCGGGCGCAAAGGCGAACGGTTTGTGCCGGTTCGGAACGGCGAGTTGCACGCGCTCGTGATGACGCGCCCCTTCGCATTGGCGGCGCGCCTGGCCGAATTGCGGGCCGCGGGCGCGCGGCGGTTCCGCTGCGATTTGACGTATGCGCGGGCCGCGGGCGCCGATCCGGCGGCGTTGTGGAGCGCCGTCCGACGCGGAGAAAATCCGCCGGAGTTCCACGAGGGCAATTACACGCGCGGTTTGCTGTGAGCGGCCGCATCTGCCTTCCCGGTGAAATCTCCGCATCAGCGGGGAGATCGCCCGCGCAGGGCTCGACCTTGGTCGAGCCGCGCGAAACGACCCTGAAATTAAGAAAAACGCAGCCCCTGTCGCATCTCGCGCTTGATCGCGCGCGGTATTTGTTTAGATTGAACTCCAGCGAGGCCGTAGGCGCTGTTCACAATCTCGGATATGGATTGCGATTGGCATATTCACACGTTTTTTTCGCCGTGCGCGGAGCCGACGATGAGTTTCGAGCGCATCCTGGCGGCCGCCGAGGCCGCGGGCGCGAAAGACATCGGTCTCACCGACCATCCCTATCACCCCGGCCTCGCAAAACATCATGAAGCGCTTTGCCGCGCGCGGGAACGATATGGCAAGGGGCCGGTTCGCGTCTGGATCGGCGCCGAGCTGGAGGTTGTGGGCATCGGCAAGCTCATCATCCCGCCGGACCAGTTGCCGCAAGCCGACTATATCATTGCGGCGCCTTCCCACTATGACCTGCAGCACTTTCCGCCCGTGCCGCACTTGGACGACCCGATGGAATGGGCCGATCGGCTGCTGACCGATATGGAGAACGTCCCCGGCTCGGGCGCCCATATCATCGCCCACCCTTTTTTTGTCACGGCGATCATGCGGCCCGGCGAAAAAGGGCCGCGGTTGCCGCCTATCGCGGACATTATCGCCGAAATGCGCCCCAAGCGGCTCGATCACCTGCTGGATCGGATCGCCGAGGCGAAAATCGCGCTCGAAATCTCGCCGCGCATTTCGGTAAAACCCGAGTTCGAGGCTTTCATCGAGGATTGGTATCGCCGGGCAAAGCAACGGGGCATCCGGTTTTCGACCGGCAGCGACTCGCACCGCCCCCTGACCGTCGGCAAACTCGGCCCCGCCGAAAAGCTGATCGGACGCTTGGAATTGGGCCCCAGGGATTTCTGGCATGCGAGTCAGGTCGAAAAACCCAAGACTTGAGATTGTGAAAACGCGCCGTATGATAGGTAGAAGGCTCGCACGCGGCGGGCGCTGATTTTCGGTTTGCGGAACTGATCGCCGTAGTGAATCCGCCGAGGCGGCGAATTGCGGAGTGAAGCGGCTATGAGAAAATATGCATTGGCGTTGCTTTTCCTTGTCGCCGGCCTGAATGCCTTCGCGGTCGTAACCGGTAACAATACCATCGCGGCCTCGAATCCCACCGGATACGGTTACACACTCGACTGGAGTTATGTGTATCGGGTCAACGCCGCCGGCGGCGGCGGGACAGGCATCCCGGTGGATCCCTACTGGTTGCTGACGGCGGCTCACGTCGCGGATGATGCGTCGCCCGCCAAAGTGGCCATCGGGAATGCAACGTATAACGCGACGTCCGTCGTTTATCATGGGACCGCCGATTTGGCGCTGCTGCAATTTTCCTCGCCGATATTCGCGGGCGGCTATTACCCAATTTATACGGGCGCTTTTCCCACTCATCCGCCCTCGTCCAAACTGACCGGGCTGCTGGTCGGCTACGGGTACGCGGGCAATCTCACGGCGGGAGATGTCCAGAGCACTTACTACAAGTGGTCCATCGCTCCGAACACCAAGCGCTGGGGGACCAACAAGATTGACGGCACGGCGGACGGATATTCCGCCGGCGGGTTCACCAGCAGCGTTCTCTATATGGATTTCGATTTGGGCGATACCACCTACGAAGCCGGCGGCGCGATTTACGATTCCGGCGGCCCCGTCTTTGTCCAGGACAGCGGCGTTTGGAAGGCGGCGGGCATCATGATCAATGTCGCGGCAACCCGGTCGGGCACCCCCAGCGGCTATTACGACCGCACGATCGCGGTCCGTCTGCCGGCCTACAACGATTGGATTCAGTCGGTGATTCCTGAGCCCAGCACTTTGGCGATGGGCGTTGGCGCCGTGGCGATCGGCGTATTCGTACGCCGGTTCCGGCGGCGATGATCTCGCTGGATATCGCCTTTCAAGACCCCGCCGAGTTGATCGGGGCGGAGAACGAGATTGGAAATCAGGGTGTCGCTCTCGATGAGCGGGCGGCCCCGCAGTGTTCGAGCGCGCCGCGTGTGTTTTCTTCGTTCTCTCTGATTTTCGCCGCTTCGGAAAAGTCGCCTCGGCGCGGTCTCAGGACGGCGTCGCCACACCCCGGCGCAGCGCGTCCAAAATCCCCCGCGCCGAGCGTTCCGCGACCTCGATCGCCTCGCTCACGCGTCCGATGTCCTCCGGTTCGTGCGCGTCGGACCCCGCGATCAGCCGGTAGGTCGGCGCGAGTCCCTCCGGGTCGCGCTCGCGATCATAGCGCGGGCTGACTTCAAGAACAGGGAAGGGCAGCGGCGGCACAAATCCCAAGCGACCGAGCAGACCGCTCGAAGGGCGATCCACATGCGCCGGCGCCGCCAGCCCGCCGAGGGCGTTCACACGCTCCACCAGCTCCGTCAGCGTCCAGCCCGTCGCGTTCGCGAGAAAACGCTCCACGGTCTCCACGATTTCCCCCGCCTCGTTCGCCGCGACCTGGTCGCCCATCTTTTCCGGCACGCAGACCACCGGCGGCAACCGGTCGTACACCTCTTTCCCGAACGCCAGCGCCGTCGCTTCATGGTCAAAAAAGCACAACACGTGGATTTCCTCGCTGGTGTGGGCTTCGATCCCGGGCACGCAGATCAGCCCTTCGTCGCGACAGCAGCGGGCCACGGCGGGAACCTGGAGCGCTGTGTTGTGGTCGGTGAGCGCGATCGCGTCCAACCCCGCCGCGCGCGCGCGGCGGGCGATTTCGCGCGGCGAAAGACGCAACGAACCGCAGGGCGAGAGGCAGGAATGCACGTGCAGATCGGCGCGAATCTTCATGGGCCGCGCAGGAGCCGGTGGACGCGGTAGGAGAGGACAAACTGGTTTTCCGGCGAACGGAGGATCGCGACGCCTTCCCGCCGGGCGGCCCCGCGCATGTCGTCCGGCGCGGGTCGGTTATGGGCCAGCAGAATGGCGCGAAGGCCGGCCAATGTCGCCACGGCCACCGTGTTGAGATGGCCCTGGATGGTGATCAACACCGAGCCCGCCGGCGCGTGGGCGATGACATCGCTCAGGAGATCGGACGTATAGCCGTCGAGAATCTCCGCGGCGGGGTTCGGCGCCTCGACGATTTCCGCCCCCAGTTTCTCGGCCAGATCCGCGATCTTCATGCGTCTTTTCCCGCGGCGGGGTTTTCCGCCGGCGCGGCGTCTTTATTCGGCGCCTCCGGGTTTTTGCCCCGCAAATGGATCGTCGCGCGCACCGTGGTGCCGCTGCCCGGCTTGGAATGGATTTCGAAATGATCCGATACGCGCTTGATGTTCGGCAGGCCCATGCCCGCGCCGAAGCCGAGCGATTTGATCCAGTCGTTGGCGGTGGTAAAGCCCTCGCGCAGCGCCGCCTCGACATCCTCGATGCCGGGGCCGAGATCCCGCGCGACGATCTCGATGCGATTGCCGGAAATGGCGCAGGTCATGGCGCCGCCGACGGAGTGCACGATCTGGTTCATCTCCATCTCGTAGGCGGCGATCGCCGCGCGCCGAATGATTTTCGGGTCTACCTGCTGCGCGCCGAGGATGCGTTTGATCTCGTACGACACCTTGCCGGCGTTTTCGAAGTCGTAACGCCGAACCTTGAATTGGAGGCGGATGTGGTCGAATTCAGGGGGCGGCGGCGTCTGAATTTGCTGTTCCAGACGATGATATTCTTTGAACAGCTCCAACAGCAGCGAGGCGCTCACGTCCCGGCTGGTGAGAATGCCGACCAGTAAGCCGTCCTTGCTCAGCACCGGGAATCGTCCGAAGCGATATTTGCCGAAATAGCTCGTGCCGAAGGAGAGCGGCATATCGTCTTCCAGCACGACGACATTGCGCGTCATGCGCCGCTCCGCCGGTTCGTCAATGTAGCCGCCCTCGAGCGCGTTGATGATATCGTCCATGCTCACGATGCCGAAGAGCCGCCCCTCCTCGGCGACGGGCACGCCGGTGATGCTCTTTTCCTTCATCAGCCGCTGGACGGTTCGCAGGGTGTCGCGGCGCGCGGCGGTGATCACCGGCGTGGTCATCACATCCTTGATCTTCAGCTTGAACAGCAGGTCCAGGATGACCAGCGGCGACTGCTCGGCGTCAATGGGCAGGACTTTC
>CALGXT010000203.1 GCA_937935255.1 uncultured bacterium
CGCAACCCCAGTACGCAATGATTTTTCGTTCGCCGCGCGTTTCCGCCCGCGCCCGGCTTTTCCGCCGTTCCGCAGCGGCGCTGTGCGCGGGGGCGGCGCTCGGCGCGGCGCGCGCCGGCGAACGGCTCGACCGCGCGCTGGATGAGATGGATCGAATTCAAGCCGAATGGGCCGGCGGCCTGTTGAACACCGTGGAACGATTCGATCGTTTCTTCGGCGACGAGCGGTTCGACGCGGAAGGTCGGGAGACCCGGCTGGCCGTCGTCCTGGGCGTGTACGCGGATCGGCGGGACGGCGCGAAAATCCAGAACCGATTTCGCGCGCGGCTGTCGCTTCCGAATCTCCAAAAGCGCGTCCTGCTGTTCATCGAGGACGCTTTCGAAACCGAGCGCGCGGATCGCCCGGCGGAATTGGAGGATGCGGCGCGGGAGTCGAAACCCGTGACGGGATTGCGCCTCGCGGCGGAGTCGGTGGGCAAGGCGCGTCTGACGGCCGATCTCGGGCTGCGCCTCGGCGGCGATCCGCAAATCGTCGCGCGCACCCGGCTTTCGTTCGCGCGCGTATTTGAGGCGTGGGAGCGGCGGTGGATTCAAACGCTCTCCTGGTATTCCGCCGACGGATTCGCGGCCGGCTCGGAACTGCGCTGGACGCGCGACCTGGGGCGGGGGCGATTGTTCCGCTCCGCGACGGCGATCGGTTGGCGGGCCGACGAATCGGGCGTCACGCCGGCGCAATCGTTCAGTTGGTTCCTTTCACGGCGCGACGGCGGCGGCCACCGTTGGACCGTGCGGGCGGCGTGGCCGGAGACGCCCGGATGCGAACGCGCGGTGTACGCGGCCGAGTATGTCTGGCGGCGGCGCCTGCACCGAGACTGGCTGTTTCTGGAGTTGGGGCCCGGCCTCGATTTCCGGCAGGAAGACGATTACGAACCCAACCCCTTCGGCGTCCTCCGCATCGAGGTCAACTTCGAGAGACCCTAAAAAAGCGAGGCCGCCGTTCCGGCCGCCATCCGCGCCTTCGGCGACTGAAATTCGGCATTTGCTTTCTCCGCACTTTCCATCGCCCGCGGCGGGGGCTATAGTGCCGCCCATGAAGGACGGTTCGTCCCGGTTGCTTTCCATTCTGGTGCCCGTGTACAACGAGCGGTCGCACCTCGCCCGGTCCATGGCGCAAGTCCTGTCGGCGCCGCTTCCGGACGGTTTGCGGCGGGAAATCGTGCTGGTCAACGACGCCTCGACCGACGGCACGGCGGAGATTGTGGACGATCTGGCGCGCCGCCATCCCGAAATCATCCGCGCCTTTCACCAGCCCCGCAACATGGGCAAAGGCGCCGCGATTCGCCGCGCCATCTCGGAAATGCGCGGCGATTTCGCGATCTTCCAGGACGCCGATCTGGAATACGATCCCCGCGAGTATGCCGCCGTTTTACGTCCGCTGCTCGACGGCCGCGCCGATGTCGTCTATGGCTCCCGTTTCGCCACGCGCGCCGAACGGCGCGTCCTCAATTTTCACCACGAACTCGGCAACCGTCTGTTGACGCTTTTTTCCAACTGGATGACGGGATTGAACCTGACGGACATGGAGACCTGCTACAAAGCCTTTCGGGCCGACTTGCTGCGCTCCATTCCGTTGCGTTCGAACCGGTTCGGCATCGAGCCGGAAATCACCGCCAAGATCGCCCACCGCCGCTGCATCGTCTATGAAGTGCCGATCAGTTATTACGGGCGAAGTTACGAAGAGGGCAAGAAGATCGGCTGGCGCGACGGCGTCAACGCCCTCTATGTGATGCTGAAATACCGCTGGATCGAGGACTGCTATACCGAGCGCATTCAAGACCGCGTGCGTTTCGAGCTGGCGAACGCCCGGCGATTTCGCCGCGCCTTGCTCCGCATGTTGTCGCCCTGGCTGGGGCGGCGGTTGATCGAGTTCGAGTCGGGCGTTGGCATGATCGGCCGCCTGCTGCCGCAGCGTGAGCGGCTGACGGTCACCGAACGCGATCCCGAATGCGTGCGGCTGCTGCGGGATTATTTTCGGGATAGCGACATCGCCGACGTGACGCCGCTCGATCCCGAACAGGCCGAGGATTTCGCCGCGCTGCCGGCGGGCGGCTACGACACGGCGATCGCCATCAACGTATTGCAGCGCGTGGAAGACGACACCGCGCTGCTGCGCCGCATGGCGCAGTGCGTCGCGCCGGGCGGCCGCGTCCTGCTCTGGCTGCCGGCCCATCCCGCGCTCTTCGGCGCCTACGATCAGGCGCTGGCGTTGCGGCGTCGTTACGCGAAGCGCGATCTGCGCCGGTTGGCCGAGGCCGCCGGGCTCGAACTCGAATGGCGGCGCCAATTCAATTTCCTCGGCCTGTTCGGCTGGTGGATCAACAGCGTGCTGTTGCGCCGCCGCCGGCCCGGGCGGGTCATGATTCGGTTGCTGGATCGCACCACGCCGCTGATGAACCCCCTCGAGCGCGCGATACCCCTGCCGGGGCTCAACTGGCTGTGCGTGCTGAGGAAGCCTGACGGGGCCGCCAAAGCTGAACGCGAACGCCAAACCCTGGGTCTTCGCTAGATGCAAGACCTCGGTTCAGGGGGCGGCCCGCGCCGCCGCCAGGCTTGCGGGCCCAAGCGAAGCGCGTAACGCGATAACGAATTCCGGCGGTCAAGGGGATGGAGGTTGATGGCCGGGAGCGACAGGTGATTGCGGAGAGCGAGATGAAGACGAGGGTCTCGTCTTGCTTCTGTTTTGCCGACGACCTCGCGCTGTGCGATCCGTCTTCGCTCCCAGGGACACAACCCGCCTCCGCCCTTCGGGCTTACGGCGAGGCGCGCGGGCGGAGGCCGCAACCCCGCCCCGCCAGGTCCGTATCCCGGCGGCTTGGTGAGCGGCCCTTTGTATTGAATTGGTCCCGCGGATGTTCCTATCACAAATACAAATTAAACATGTCCGATCGGACATCATTTTGTGTAAGCCGGAAAAACCCGCGGGGAAGGCGTTCGTCGCAAGAACAGCCCGCGCTCGCGAGACGCCCGTAATTTCAGGCCCCCTGGACCGCGGCGTCTGATGTTCCTCGGTCGAGGGATATTCCCTCGGCCCCGGATGTTCATTCCGCTCGGGATTATTCACTCGGTCCCGCGGATGTTCCCATCGCCAATACGAATTAATCATGTCCGATCGGACATGATTTTGTGTAAATTGCGAAAGCCCGCGGGGAAGGCGTTCGCCGCGAGAACAGCCCGCGATCGCGAGACGCCCGTAATTTCA
>CALGXT010000204.1 GCA_937935255.1 uncultured bacterium
CCGCGCGCCGCCGCCGAATCAGCGCGCCCGCGCCCAGCCCCAGGGCCACCAGCGCCGCCGTGCCCGGCTCGGGGATGACATCGCCGGAGATAGTCACGTTGTCGAAGCGCCAGGTGCCGGTGGTGCCATATGCGCCGCCAGAACCCCCATCCACGCGTGCGCGATGGTACGCGACATCAGCACCGTAAATCTCACGATTTGCTGGAGTTGGGTCGTTGGTGTCGAACGCCACCGGCGAGAAGATCGAGACGATGCGAACGCCGAAATTGGCGTTGTTGTTCGCCGCCGTAATCGCCGACAGATCGAAGCTGAAAGAGTAGAACGTGTCATGAGGCGACAAACCACCGCCGTTATTTCCAAACACATTCCACGTGCTTCCATCCGTCGTGTACTGCACCTGCGCCCAGCGGGAGGCCGTGCCGCTCGCCCGATGGTCAAAGGCTAATTGAATATTTTGGTACCCCACCGTGCTCACGAGGAACTGCACGCCCGCCGTGCCGCTGTTCGTGCTCTGATTCGGATAGGCGCTCGTATTCCAGCCCCGTCCGCCTGAATTGCCCGCAGCGAAGGTGTAGGTCGTTCCACCGATATTGCTCGCTGTGCCCGATCCTGTTGCCGGCGTAATTACATCGCCTTCGAACGTCCATTGTGTGATCACTGCCGCGCTCGCCGTTCCGACCAACCCGGCGATGGCGATCGCCACCGCCGCCAATATTCTTTTCATCGTCTTATGCTCCATGTGTGTTCCGTCGTTTCCGTGCCACGACCGCCACCGCGCCGGCCACCCGGCCGGCCGTTGCCTTTTTATCACTGTGTGCCTTTCCATCGCTTCGTATCGGCATCCACCCTTTGACGGTCGCGCTTCAATAAACCACACTTGTGCGAGCAAGCGGTTGAAACCGTGTTAGAAATTGGTAAAGACGACCGCGGCCGAACAGCAGCGGCGACCGTTGGTTGCTGAATAACCCGCGGCCGGCGGCCGGACCTGCTTGAGGCGTCCTGAATCCGCTCCCCGGCTCGAGCAAGCTCGAGCCCTGCGGGGCGGAGGGGATCTGCGCGGCGGCTTACGCGCCGGGCGGCGGCGAGAGGATCCGCTCGATGCGTTCCATGATCTCCGGCGCGAGGCGATCGGTCATCTCCGCCGCCGCGGCGTTTTCCCGCACCTGTTCCGGACGGGTGGCGCCGATGATGGCCGTGCTGACGTTGGGGTTCTTCAGGCACCAGGCCAGCGCGAGTTGCGACATGCGGATGCCCAGCTCATCGGCGAGCGCCGTCAATTGGCGCGCTTTTTCGATGTTTTCCGGCGTCAGGCGCTTGCGCAGCCAGTCCGCTCCCTTCGCGTAGGCGCTGTCCGGCGGGAGACCGTCGTTGTACTTGCCGGTCAGCAGGCCGACCGCGAGCGGAGAATAAATCGTCGTGCCCAGTCCGTACCGCTTGAACAGCGGGAGCAGCTCGCCTTCCACGCGCCGGCGGTGCAACAGGCTGTGATTCGTCTGCTCCATGGTCGGGCCGACCAGCCGGTCGCGCTCGGCGATGGCGTAGAGGGCTTGGATATCGCTCGCGGAAAATTCGCTGGTTCCCCAATAGAAAATTTTCCCGCGCTGAATGAGCTCGTTCATTGTGTGGACGATTTCCTCCAGCGGGGTGTCGGGGTCCGGCCGGTGGCAGAACAGTAAATCGAGGTAATCGAGTCCCATGCGCCGCAGCGCGGCGTCGCACGCCTCGACGAGGTGTTTGCGGGACAAGCCGCCCTGGGTTGGCCGGTCGCCGACGCGGATGACCTTGCTGGAGACGATGAAGGTGTCGCGGGGCCAGCCGACCTGGCGAAAAACCTCGCCCATGGCGCGCTCCGCCGCGCCGTTGCCGTACCCCTCCGCGCCGTCGAAAAAGTTGATGCCGGCCTCATAGGCCGCCTCCATGCAGGCGCGCGTGGTCGCCGGATCCACGGAAACGCCGAATGTGCGCCAGGAACCCAGCGAGATGGCGCTGACTTTGAGGCCGGAACGGCCCAGGGTGCGATACTGCATGATGTTCTCTCCCTTTTGTTGCTCCGCTAATGAAATCGCTTTATCCTCGCGCCCTCGATCATCCCCCATCTTTCGCCCCCCGAGGCCATCTTGGCGGGGGCGGTTCCTCTTCGCTCCAGAGAAGAGCCGGGTCTGTGTCGGCGCTTTTCCGCGCGTCTCATTCCGTCACGATAAACGCCGCCGCGCCGTCGGCGGGCACAAAACCTTCGGCGTAGGCCTTGAATTGCACGCTCAGCGTCGTCCAGCGGTTCCCCAATCGCGGCGGCGGCGCGTAGGTCACCTGCGCTTCGCCCAAGCCTTGCGGGCCGCAGGTCATCGCAAACCGTCCCGGCGCGGTCGGCGTCAATTCGGTGAACGCCCCGGCGCCGGCGACGATGCCGTCCGCGCACATTCGCGCCCGCGCTCGCAGCTCGCCCGCCACGGGGCGCCCCTCCGCGTCGCACAGCGCCACTTCGATCCGCGCGGCCGCCGCGCGGCCGCCGCGCAGCAGCACCGTTTCGGGCGTCGCGCGGATGAACAATCGCGGTTTCATCCGCTCCGACGCGCGCCCCGCCAGGCAGGCGTTGATCACGCACCGGCTCACCCGCTCCAATCCGCAGGCGGTGTCGCGGTCATAGAGGCGGTGCGTTTCGCCCGCGTGGGTCGCATCCCAGTGAACCTGCGCCGCGCGCCCGAAATCGCACCCGAACGCCACGGCGCGCCCTTTGCCGCGCCGCCACGCCACGACCACCGGCGCGCCGTCTTCCGACCGCGCCCACACCTCGCCGTCGGCGCCCGGCGCGATAGCGGCGACCTCCAGCGCCCCGCTGTTCGCGTGCTTTGGCGCGAAGCGCGCAATCGCCGCGCCGTCCGCGCCGCCCAGATCCCGCACCGCGATCGGCGCCGACAAGGCCGGCTCCAGCGCGAAGCGGTCCAGCAGCGTCCCGACCACGAGCTCCTCCGCTTCGCCTCCGCACCACGCCCGCAGTTTCGGGTTCGCGCGATAGCCGGCGCGGCTGATGACGACGTTCACGCCCTCGGCGCACACGCGTTGGACCAGCGCCAGTTCCTCGTCCGACAGTTCCCGCGCGCAATCCAGGATCAACGCCGCCCAATCCTCCCACGCTGCGCGGCGCGTTCCGTCCGGACGATAGAATTCCGCCTCGCGCAGCGCCGAACGCGTATCGTCGCCGGCGATCAGATAACCCCGCGCGGCTTGCTCCAGAAAGTATTGCGTGTACACCCGCTCCAGTCCGGCGTCCGTGACGGCGAGGACGCGGCCCATCGCGCCTTCTTTCCGGCGAAGCTCGATCAGCCGCTCGGCGGCCCCTTCGATCCGCTCCAGCCCGCGCGCGAACGCCTCGGCGTGCGGCGCCGTCAGCGCCACCAGCAGCCGGTCCGGCGCGCGCGGGTTGAGTCGCGACTGAATCACCGGCTCGACGCCGCC
>CALGXT010000205.1 GCA_937935255.1 uncultured bacterium
AGCAGCGGCGAAAGCCCCTCCGCCTTCGCGCGGCGGGCCAGCTTCGCGCAGGTGGTCGTCTTGCCCGATCCGTTGACGCCGACCACCAAAATGGTCGCGGGCCGATCCGTGCGCTTCCAATCGGGCGATCCCGTTTTCAAGCGCCGCGCGAGCAATTTTGCGAGCATTTCGCTTTTCGAAACCTGAAGTCCGCCGTAGGCGCGCCCGATTTGCGCGACCAGATCGGCCGCGAGCTTCGGCGCGACGTCGGCGCGCACCAGCGTCTCCTCGAGCTCCTCGAGCGCGGCGGGGTCGGGCCGATCAAGCCGCAGCGCGCGGCGGAGCGCGCCGGCGATGGCGTTGCGCGTGCGGGCCAGGGCGTTGATCCACGTTACCATCGCTCACTCCGGGTTCCGTTTTTTGAAGCGAGGATCGGCGCGCCCGACGCGGGGCGGACGTCGGACATCCCGCGCGGCGCGGTCGAGGATGCCGTTGACGAATTTGCCGGACTCCAGGCCGTTGAATTCCTTCGCCAGGTCCACCGCCTCGTTGATCGAGACGATCGGGGGGATATCGTCGCGACGCCGCATTTCGTAGAGCGCGACGCGCATGATGTTGCGATCCACCGCGCTCATGCGTTCGAGGTCCCAGTGTTCCGCGTAGGCGCGGAGCCGTTCGTCCAGTTCGGCGCGATTCGTCTCCACGCCGCGGATCACGTCTTCGGCGAAGGCGCGCACGGACGGCGGCGGCGCGCGGCCCTCCCAAAAGTCGCGCAGGGCCTCCTCCAGATCGCCGGGGTTGAAATCGCGCTGGAACAGGAATTGCACGGCCAGCAGACGCGCCTGATGCCGCGCGCTCATGGCGCGGTTTCCCGCAGGATTTTCGCCAGGCGCGCCATTTCCACGGCGGTGTCGGCCGCATAGACGCCGCGCCCGTCCGGCCCCTCGTGGCAGCGCGCCGCGGCTTGCGCCTCGTTCAATGCCGGGACGACCGTATCCACCACCGGAACGCCGCGGCGGCGGCCGATCTCGGACAGCGCCGCCGCAACGGTGGTGTTGATCAACCCCGCGTGAGGCGTTTCGCCCTGGATCACGCAGCCGAGCGCGAGAATCGCGTCGAACGGGCGGCGCGCGGCGATCTGCTCGACCACGAACGGAATCTCGTAGGCGCCGGGCACATGGAAAACCTCGATATCCTCCGGCGCCGCGCCGCACTCGCGCAAACGCGCGACGGCCGATCGCGCCAGAGCGCCGGTGAAGCGCTCGTTATAGCGGCTCACCACGAGGGCGAAGCGCAGACCGGCGGCGTCGAGATCGCCGGACCACTGCCGCACGCCCCCGAGATCGGCGGGGGCCTTCGGAGAGGGGGGCGCAGGTGTTCTCGCAAGCATGGGAACCTCAAATCAGGTGGCCGAGTTTTTCGCGTTTGGCGCGCAGATACCGGCGGTTGTGTTCGGTCGGCGGAACGATCAGCGGCGCTCGCTCGACCACTTCGATCCCGTATTTTTGCAAACCTTCGACTTTCCGCGGGTTGTTGGTGACGAGCCGAATTCGCTCCACACCGAGGTCGCGAAGCATCTGCGCGCCAACGTAATAATCCCGCAAATCCGGCTCGAAGCCCAGCTCCCGGTTCGCCTCCACGGTGTCCAGCCCGCGATCCTGCAAGGCGTAGGCGTGAATCTTGTGGGCCAGCCCGATGCCCCGGCCCTCCTGCCGAAGGTAGAGCACCAGTCCGCGGCCTTCGGCGACGATGCGTTTCATCGCGGCGCGCAGCTGGCTCCCGCAATCGCAGCGCTGCGAGCCGAACACGTCGCCCGTCAGACATTCGCTGTGCATGCGCACAAGCGGGATATCGTTCGGCGAAAATGCCCCATAGGTCAACGCCAGATGGTGTTCCCCTTCCGGCAAGGCGTGATACATGTGCAACTGAAACTCGCCGAGATCGGTCGGCAGCCGGATGGTTCGCTCCCGCTCGATCAACTTCTCGTGCCGACGCCGGTACGTCGCGATATCCGCGATCGTCACAATCGGCAGGCGATGCCGCCGGGCAAAGGCCGCCAGCTCCGGGCGGCGCGCCATCGTGCCGTCGGGATTCAGGACTTCGCAAATGACCCCGGCCGGCTTCAAGCCCGCAAGTCGAGCCAGATCCACCGCCGCTTCCGTGTGGCCCGGCCGCCGCAGCACCCCGTACTCGACCGCTTCCAGCGGAAAAAGATGGCCGGGGCGCACCAAGTCCTCCGGGCGCGAGGAGTCGTCCATCAGCGCCTGCACCGTGCGGGCCCGATCGAAGGCGCTGATGCCGGTGCTCACGCCTTCCCGCGCGTCCACCGACTCCATGAATGCAGTGCTGTAGGGATCGTGCGGGCCGTGCGACGACATGCGCGAGATGCCGAGCCGTGCGAGCCGCTCGCGCGTCATGGCGACGCAAATCAAACCGCCGGCGGATCGGATCATGAAATTGATCGCCTCGGGCGTCGCCTTTTCGGCGGCGACGATCACATCGCCCTCATTCTCGCGACGCTCGTCGTCCACGACCAGAACGATCTCCCCGCGCCGATACGCTTCGATCGCCGCGCCGAGATCTCCGCCGAATACTCGCGGTCGCTTTCGCGCCGTAGTGGTCATGTGTCGCACCCTTTCAGAAAAAACACGGTACTCCAGGGCGGGCGCGCGCAAGGCGGCCGATCTTCTTTCATCCCGACTGTACGGTCGGCTGCGGGTATCCGCCGCAAGGGGCGTCGGATTACCGCATCGGCCCCGCCTTCGAGCGGGGTTCGCGGGCTTTCACCGCCGGTAGGGAATCTCCCGCTCGCGCGGGATCACCCGTCCCTGAAGATCGCTG
>CALGXT010000206.1 GCA_937935255.1 uncultured bacterium
ATTATTCTACGACGCGGGGCGCACCTTGAAGGCGAGATCGCGGGCGAAGGGGGGGACGCGAACGCGGAGCGTTCCGCCGGCGCTTTGCGCCTTTTGCGTGTGGGCGCGCTCGCCGACCTGCGTGTTCCAGAACTCCACCTCGTAGGCGCCGTCCTTCAGCCCCGAGAGCGCGATCTCGGCGTCCACGCAGGTCGCCGGGCCGTCGGGGTCAATGTCGTCGAAGCCTTCCGTTCGGTAGATCCAGCCCAGCGCCCGCGACGGGGAGGCCATGGCGACCACCGCCGGATCGTCGGAGACGTCGCCGCCGCGCCGCGCCTCCGCGGCGGCGGGCCGGAGCTCGGGGTCGCGGCGGTCCTCCCCCTCCATGAAGCGCGCGACGGCGGCATAGACCCCGAACAGTCCCTCTTCCTCCACCATATGCCACCACCAGAACAACGGCGCGCCGCCGAGCGGGATCGCGGTGGAGGACCAGATCGCGGCGAAAAAGGCGTCGGTGACATGCCGAACGCCCTGCTGCGCCATCGGCGAGCCGCCGAATTCGGTCACCAGCACCGGCTTGTTGAAAGGGTTATTGAACTCCGCGCTGCGGCGGAGCAATTCGACGATGTGGAGCGGATTGGGGTTGCCGTGGTAGGCGTCAATGCCGGCGAAATCCAATTCCGGCAGTTTGACGAGTTCGGGATTCTGGCGCGTGTAATCGCCGCAGACATGCGTGGCGATGAGGCGGGCGTAGGGATCGGCGGCGCGGAAGGCGCGCGCGACATCGGCGTGCCATTCGATGACTTCGGGGCGATAGTTGGGGCGGGGCTGGCGATCGCGCGTGCCGACCAGGTCCAGCTCGCTCCAGAGCTCCCACGCGAAGACGCTCGGGCTGTGGCCCCAGCGGGCGTTGATGTAGCGCATGAGTTTGAGAAAGTCGGCGCGGGCGCGCGGGTGGGTGAAAAAATCGTCCGGCGCCGCCAGATAGCCGCCCAGCTCCACATTGAAAGGATTGTCTTTCCATTCCGGGTCGCTGAACTCGCTGTACTTGCCGTGATTGTGGATGACGACGTTGAGATAGACGCCGTGGCGTTCGGCCTCCCGCACCACGCGATCCATTTGCCAGGCGTGCTGGAGATTGTACTGTCCGATGCCGTGATAGCCCTCCCAGCCCTCGCGCCATTCGAGCCCGAGCGACCATGAGGCCAGCCACACTTCCGCGAAATTGGCGCGGTGGGCGTTCAACATTCGGAAATGGCGCTCATAGGCCGCCGGCCCCTCCGGCAGCCGGGGCTGCCAGGGGAATTGGCGGTCGTAGCGGGTGTCGAAGGGCGAACGGATGTTGTGGCCGAGCGGGAAGAAGTAGTCGCCGTTGTCGAATTCGAAATAGCGCGGGTCGCGTTTCGAGACGCGCACGAAGCCGGGACGGCGCGAAGGCTGCGCCTCGAACTCGCCCGGGCCCCAGGATGCCTCGCCGCGCGCGTCGCGCGCGAAAACGCGATACCGGTGCCGACCGGCCACGCGCGGCGCATAGCGGACCATCCAAACCGGCGGGCCCTGCGGAGCGTATCGCTCGCCGGCGGGCGTCAGTTGCCGGACGAAATCCTGATGGAAAAAGCCGGCGACGGTCTCTTCGACGCCATCGGGACGCTCGACGACCGCGCGCACGTCAATTTCATCGGGATCGAAGGGGTTCGCGTAGCGGTCGGGCAAATCAAATTGCAACTCGAACTTGCCGAAGACCGGCGGGCGCGCCGTATTGGCGCGAATGCGGCGGATGCGCGGGGGCTCGGCGTCCGGCGGGCGGGTCAGACCGACCGCGCGCTCGACGCGAAAGTCGCCCTTCCAGTCGCTGTCGCCGAACACCCGCACGCCGAATTCGCGCGGCGCCATCAGCGTGCGGAACTGGAACGCCCCGAAGTGATCGTCCGGCGTCCACCCCGGCGCGCCCGGGGAGAGATCCGCGACGATGCGATTGGCCGCGCCCGGCTTCAGCCGTCCCGGCGCCAGCCACTGGAACCAACGAAAATCCCAATCCATGAGATGCAACAGCACTTGCGCATCGGGCGGAGCGTCTTCGGGCCAGTGGATGACGAATTCGAGGGCGCGGAACGTCCGCCAGCGCTCCGCGGGCGCGACGAAATAAGCGGTCGCCGCGCCCGGCAGCGCGACGGGCAACGTCAGTTCGGCGGCGGCGCCGCGGCCGTCCGCCGCGGGCGCGAGCTGAAGCTCGACGCGCTCGTTGGCGAACGCGGCCGGCGCGAAGGCCCCTATCGCGGCGGCGAACGTCGCGATGCGAATCCAAATTAACCGGCGGTCGGATCGCATGAGATTTCCAAGGCTTGGAAAATATACGCCGAGTTTTTCCAAGGCTTGGAAGAAATAGTCTCGCAGGCTTCCAAGGCTTGGAAAAGCCGAAATTGCGCGCGCTCGGCCTTTCCGTTATGAACGCGCCGCGGCGCCATTTTAGTGCAGCGCGGACGAAGTGCAACGCGGGCGAATCGGCTGGCGTCGGACGAGCGCACAGCGATAAATTCCCGGCATGGAGCTTCGCGAACGATATCGAGGAGCGTTGCTCGGCCTGGCGGTCGGGGACGCCTTGGGCGCCGCCGTCGAGTTCAAGCCGCCGGGCACGTTTCCGCCCGTGACGGGCTTGACCGGCGGCGGGCCCTTCGGCCTGCGACCGGGGCAATGGACCGACGACACCTCGATGGCGCTGTGTCTGGCCGAGAGCCTGATCGAATGCGGCGGCTTCGATCCCGGCGATCAGCTCGCCCGCTATCTCCGTTGGTATCGGGAAGGCCATTGGAGCTGCACGGGAACCTGCTTCGATATCGGCGGGACGACCGCCGCCGCGCTGCATCGGTTCGAGCAAACGAAAGAGCCCTATTGCGGCTCCCCCCATCCGGGCGCCGCCGGCAACGGCTGCCTGATGCGGTTGGCGCCGGTTCCTCTTTTCTTCGCCGGACAACCCGCCGAGGCGGTCGCCCGCTCCGGCGACAGCTCGCGAACGGCGCACGGCGCCGCGGTGTGCGTGGATGCCTGCCGGTATTTCGGCGGATTGATCGTCGGCTCGATTCGCGGCGCGTCCAAGCCGGAATTGCTCTCGCCGCGGTTCAGTCCCGTGTCCCGAACGATCGGAACGCAACCGTTCGCGCCGGAGATTGACGCGGTGGCCGCCGGCTCGTTTTTACGCCGCGAGCCGCCGGAAATCCGCGGCGCCGGTCATGTCGTGAAGGCGCTGGAGGCGGCCCTGTGGGCCTTCCGGCGCGCGCGCGATTTTCGCGACGGCGCGCTGCGCGCCGTCAACCTGGGCGACGACGCCGACACGACGGGCGCGATCTACGGCCAGCTCGCCGGCGCCTATTTCGGCGTCGAATCCATCCCCGCCGAGTGGCGCGAGAAAATCTACGCGCGGTTGGAAATCGAAGCGATGGCCGACCGGCTGCACGAGAGCGCCCGGCGGCGCGGCGTGTGAGCGCGCCGCCCAGGCCGCCATACTTTCCTCAAGGGCCCGCCACCGCCGCCGCAGGGCGGCGATCTGCCGAGGCCGACAGCGGGCGTCTTGTCGCGCTCTGCCCCGATTCGGCCGATAATCCATCGTCAAGGGCTGACGCCCGGATGGTCCGTATCCGACGCCACCGGATCCGCCAGCGGAATCAACACTTCGTTTCGGCGAAGAAACGCGGGCGTCATCGGCGAATTGTATCTCGCCCAGACCGGCGGGCCGGCCTCCGTGAGGCCGCGTTCGGCAATCCATCCGCGCAGTCGCTCGAGATGACGGCGGTATCCTTCGGCCGTCCAGCGCCCGGAATAACGGATCGCGGCCATACGCCGGGCGGGCTCTTCCCGGAGCCGAACGGCGCCGTCCCGCGGCGCCGGAGCGGTTTCCAGCGTGTACGACGCCGGCAGGATGAACCCGATCTGCCAACCTTCGTCGCCGGATTGCTGCACCACCGGCGCGGTCATGGCGATCTTGGCGCCGGCGCGATTGGCGCCGGAGATGAACCGGAATAGCGGGCCAAAGCCGCGATTCCCCGCTGATTCTAAATCGCCCCCCGCCCGCACTTCGGCCACCACGCGCGGCGCGTA
>CALGXT010000207.1 GCA_937935255.1 uncultured bacterium
CTGTCCCTGTATTCCCCGGCGCGGCGGCCATCGCGCCCTGTCGTTTGCCAAGGGCGGGGCCGTTGGGCGCGCCGTTCGGACCCCGGACTTCGTACCTCGATCTTCGAGCGCTCAACCGCAAAGCCATCCTCCGGTTTTTCAACGGCGCCGCACGGCCGGTTCTCTGTCCCTCAGCCACTGGCTCTCTGTCCCTAAGAGCCGCCCAAGCCACGGTCGCTCGGCTGGATAAATTAGTCAAGATTTCTTATTATAAAATATAATGGGCTAATATAGCGCACTTATAAATACGTAAGTTAATCATAAACAAACATATATCATATATGGCATGTCAAATGCTATAGTTGGATGTGTCTTTCAATAACGATTGTTTTCGATTTAGGAGATGGTCTTCATGCAAGTGGACAAACTGACGATCAAGGCGCAGGAGGCGCTGCAGGGGGCGCAGCGGCTGGCCGTGGAGCATAACCATGCGGAGGTGGATTCGGAGCATTTGCTCCTGGCGTTGGCTCGGCAGACGGATGGCGTTGTACCTCCGCTATTGGGCAAACTGGGCGTGCCCGGCGCGCAGTTGGAGCAAGCGGTGGAATCCGCTCTCCAACGCCGGGCGCGGGTGCAGGGCGCCGCGGCCGAACCAGGAATTTCCCGGACGCTGGCCGCCGCGCTCAATGCGGCGTTCGATATCGCGCGCGGCATGCGCGATGAGTACGTGAGCACCGAGCATCTTTTTTTGGCTCTTGTTCGCGAGGGCGGGCCCGAAATCGCACGAATCGCCGGTCGGCTCGGTCTCAAACCCGAAGCGGTCTTGCAGGCGTTGCAGTCCGTGCGCGGCGGGCAGCGGGTGACGGACGCCAACCCGGAGGACAAATACGAGGCGCTCAAGCGCTATGGGCGCGACCTCACCGAGGACGCCCGACGACAGAAGCTCGACCCCGTCATCGGGCGCGACAGCGAAATTCGCCGCGTCATCCAGGTGCTGTCGCGCCGCACGAAAAACAACCCGGTGCTGATCGGCGAGCCCGGCGTCGGCAAGACGGCCATCGTCGAGGGCCTCGCCCAACGCATTGTCGCGGGCGACGTTCCCGAGGGGCTCAAAAACAAGCGCGTCGTCTCCCTCGATCTCGGCGCGATGATTGCCGGCGCGAAGTATCGCGGCGAGTTCGAAGACCGGTTTAAGGCGTTTTTGAAGGAGGTGTTGGCGGCGGAAGGCCAAATCATCCTCTTTATTGACGAGTTGCACACGCTCGTCGGCGCGGGCGGCGCCGAGGGCGCGGTGGACGCGTCGAACATGATCAAGCCGGCGCTCGCCCGCGGCGAGCTGCGGTGCGTCGGGGCGACCACGCTCGACGAATACCGCAAACACGTCGAAAAAGACGCCGCGCTGGAGCGCCGGTTCCAGCCGGTCCTCGTCGGCGAGCCGTCGGTCGCGGATACCATCGCGATCCTTCGCGGCTTGCGCGAGCGCTACGAGGTGCACCACGGCGTCCGCATCCAGGATGCCGCGCTCGTGCAGGCCGCCGCGCTGGCGCACCGCTACATCAGCGATCGCTTTCTGCCCGACAAGGCGATTGACCTGGTGGACGAAGCGGCGAGCCGGTTGCGCATGGAGATTGACAGTCTGCCGGTCGAGATTGATGAGGTGGAGCGCCGCATCCTGCAGCTCGAGATCGAGCGCCAGGCGTTGTTGAAAGAGAAGGACGCCGAGTCGCGAGAGCGGCTGCGGAAACTGGAGGAAGAGCTGGCTCATCTGCGCGAAGAAAGCGCTCGGATGAAACTGCACTGGCAGAAGGAAAAGGAGTTGATCGGCAATATTCGTTCCCTGACACAGGCGCTCGATCTCTTGCGCGCGGAGGAGGAGAACGCCAAGCGGCAAGGCGATCTCGGGCGCGCCGCCGAAATCCGCTACGATCGCATCCCGAAGACGGAAAAACAGATCGCGGCGGCCCAAAAGCAGTTGGCCGAACTTCAAAAAGACTTGAAGATGCTCAAAGAGGAGGTGGATCCGGAAGATATCGCGACCGTCGTCTCGAACTGGACGCATATTCCGGTCAACCGCCTGCTGGAGTCGGAGCGGGAGAAATTGCTCCACATGGAGGAACGTCTGCGGCGCCGGCTCGTGGGGCAGGATGAAGCCGTCAAGGCGGTATCCGACGCGGTACGGCGCTCGCGCGCCGGTTTGCAAGACCCGAACCGTCCCATCGGTTCCTTCATCTTCCTGGGCCCCACGGGCGTCGGGAAAACCGAATTGGCGCGCAGTCTCGCGGATTTCCTGTTCGATGACGAGAACGCGATGATCCGGGTGGATATGTCGGAATACATGGAGAAACATTCGGTCAGCCGCCTGATCGGCGCGCCGCCGGGCTATGTGGGCTATGACGAGGGCGGTCATCTCACCGAACAGGTGCGGCGGCGGCCCTATTCCGTCGTGCTTTTCGATGAAATCGAGAAGGCGCATCCGGACGTCTTCAATGCGCTCCTGCAAATTTTGGATGAGGGCCGTTTGACGGATGGGCACGGCCGGACGGTGGATTTCAAAAACGTGATTGTCATCATGACCTCGAACATCGGCGGCGCGATCATTCACGAAACCCTGGAGCGACGCCCCGATCTCGCCCCCGGCGATCGGGCGTACCGCGAGATGGAAGATCGCGTTCTCGAGCAGTTGCGGGCGCACTTCCGGCCGGAGTTTCTCAACCGGGTGGACGAAATCATCATCTTCCACAGCTTGCGTCGAGAAGACATCCAGCGGATTGTGGACATCCAATTGGAGCGCGTGCGGGGCTTCCTCGCGGAGCGGCGCATTACGCTCGATCTCACCCCGCGCGCGCGGGAGGCGCTGGCCATCGAAGGCTACGATCCGGCGTTCGGCGCCCGACCTTTGAAGCGCGTCATCCAGCGGCGCGTGCTGGACGCGCTGGCCGAAGAAATTCTGGCCGGGCGAATCCCGGACGGCGCGCGGGTGACGGGCGACGTGAATCCCGACGGCGACGGAGCGCTCAATTTTCACGTCGAATCGGCGCCGACCTCGGCGTAACCTCGCGCGCGTGAGCGCGTGCGATATCGTCTTGGCCGGGGTCAACGCGACGTGGAGCCATCCCGCGATGGGGCTGCGCTGTTTGCGGGCGAATCTCGGCGAAATGCGGGATTGCTGCGCGTTGCTCGAATTCGATCCGCGAGGGTCCGCCACACAGACGCGCGCGGAAGCGATCCTGCGCCGGCGCCCCAAAATCGTAGGACTCGGCGTCTACATCTGGAATGCCTCCGCCATGGCCGATCTCGCTTCGGCGCTCAAGGCGCGCGCGCCGGAGGTCGTGGTCGTTGTCGGAGGACCGGAGGTCAGCCACGAGTGGGAGGACCATCCCGCGACCGCATCCGCCGACTATGTCGTCCGCAACGAGGGAGAGACGGTCTTCGCGGCGTTATGCGCCGAACTATTGGCGGGGCGGCGGCCGGGCGAGCGCGTGTGGGACGGAGGGCGGGCGGAGCTGTCGCGCGTTTCGCCGCCCTATACGGAATACAGCGACCTCGATTTGCGCGCTCGTTTCACCTACGTGGAAACCTCGCGCGGCTGCCCCTACGGTTGCGAGTTCTGCCTTTCGTCGCTCGATCCGGCGGTGCGCGAATGGCCGTTGGAGGCGGCGCTGGCGCAGTTCGATGCGTTGATCGCCCGCGGCGCGCGCCGGTTCAAGTTCGTGGATCGCACATTCAACCTTTCCCCGGCGCGCGCGGCGGCGGCGCTTCGTTTTTTTCTGGAACGAATGCGACCGGGTCTGATCGTACACTTCGAAATCTTCCCCTCGCGGCTGCCGGAACAGATCAAAGCGCTTTTCCGCCGCTTTCCGCCGGGCGCGTTGCGGCTCGAAGTGGGGGTTCAGACGTTCGACGCCGACGTCAACGCCGCCATCGGACGCCGGCAGCGGGCAGAGGATGTTGAAACGTTATTGGACTTTCTTCGGCGCGAGACGGCGGCGCGGGTCCATGCCGATCTGCTGGCCGGGCTTCCCGGCGGCGGGATCGAACTCTTGGCGCGCGATTTCGACCGTTTGATCGCGCTGGCGCCGGCGGAAATCCAAATCGGCCTTCTGAAGCGGCTGCGGGGAACGGCGGTGGCGCGCCGCGCGGCGGAGCGGGGGATGCGTTTCGACGCGGCGCCGCCCTACGCGCTGTTGGAGTCGTCCGATTGGCCCGCGGAGGATCTCGCGCGCGTCACTAGGCTGGCCGCGTATTGGGAGCGGCTCGGCAATCGCCGCGCCTTTCCGACGGCTTTGCCGTTGTTGTGGGCGGATGGAGGCTCGCCGTTTCGCGCGTTGCTGGAATTGTCCGATTTTCTCTGGGCGCGGTTCGGCGCGACGCACGGCATCGCGTTGGACGACCTGGCAGTCGGGTTGCGCGACCGTCTGATCGAAATCGGTTTCGCTCGGCGGAGGGCGACGGAAGCGGTCGCCGCCGATTATCTTCAGGGCGGACGCCGTCTTCGGCTTCCTCCGGGTTTGCGCGGCTTTACAGCCGCATCCTCTAGAACCGCCGGCGCTTATGAATGACGCTCATCCTCGCAAGGGCCCGGCTCCGCGACGACCCGATCGCAGATGCCTGCCTCGCCGCGGCTCCGCGCAGCTCCGTTCTTGCGGCCCCCAGGGTGAACGCGCGCCCGCAATCTCGCCGCTAGGCAAAGAACGAGATCCGCTCCCGGCGCGCAGCATGTTTCACGAGAATGGGGAAGGGGAATAGTCTTGCTGATGGAGTTACAATGATGTATCCAAGGGGCATATTGGAATTACAAATATGTAATTTACTCGATATCCTTCCATATTTCAAATCATCGCAAAACGTTTTATAGCATGTATTTGTAAATGAATTGGGTGTGGTTGGCACGAATGTTGCTTATTCCCTGGCGAGCAAAATGATACTATTTTTTTAGTATCGCCCATGAGGAGAATGCGAATGAAATTGACAACTGCGCGTCAAAATGCCGTTGCGGAGATCGCCGCCGAGAACTGGTCATTGCCGAAGCTTGCCGCCGAGCGCTCGGCGGAAGAGTTGTTTGCTTCGAATGTATTCAGCGAAGCTGAGATGGAGCGGCGATTGCCGAAGCATGTGTTCCGGCAGTTGCGGAGCACCATTCGGGAGGGCAAGCCGCTCGACCCGGCGATCGCCGATGTGGTGGCCGCGGCGATGAAGGCGTGGGCGATCGAAAAAGGCGCCACGCACTACGCGCATGTTTTCTATCCTTTGACCGGTCAGACGGCCGAGAAGCACGACAGTTTTCTGTCGCCCGCCGCCGGCGGGCGTGCGGTGGCCGAATTTTCCGGCAAGCAACTGATTATCGGCGAGCCGGACGCCTCATCGTTTCCTTCCGGCGGCTTGCGCGCGACGTTTGAGGCGCGCGGCTATACGGCCTGGGATGTAACCAGCCCGGCCTATTTGCTGGAAAATCCGAACGGCAACACGCTGTGCATTCCGACGGCGTTCTGCTCCTGGACGGGGGACGCTCTCGACAAGAAAACGCCGTTGCTGCGTTCGATGCAGGCGTTGAACAAGCAGGCGCAACGGGTATTGAAGCTGTTCGGGCACGCCAACCCGGATTATGTGTTCTCGACGGCCGGGCCCGAGCAGGAGTATTTCCTGATTGACCGGCGGCTCTTTATGCTCCGTCCGGATCTGGTTATCGCGGGGCGCACGCTTTTCGGCGCGAAGTCGGCGAAGGGACAGGAATTCGAGGATCAGTATTTCGGAGCGATTCCGGAGCGCGTGTTGGCGTTCATGTTCGACGTGGAGCGCCAACTCTACAAACTCGGGATTCCCGTCAAGACTCGCCACAACGAAGTGGCCCCCAGCCAGTACGAGCTTGCGCCCGTATATGAAAACGCGAACGTCGCGGCGGACCATCAACAGACCGTAATGCTCACGTTGCGGAACACGGCGCCGAAGTATGGGTTGGCGTGTCTGCTGCACGAGAAACCCTTCGCGGGCATCAACGGTTCGGGCAAGCATCTGAACTGGTCGCTCGCGTGCGGAAACACCAATCTGCTGGAGCCGGGCGACACCCCGCACGAAAACGCGCAGTTTCTGGTCTTCTGCGCGGCGGTGGTGCGCGCCGTCCACAAGTTCGCTCCGCTGCTGCGCGCCTCGGTGGCGCATGCCGGCAATGATCACCGCCTGGGCGCCAACGAAGCCCCGCCTGCGATCATTTCGGTTTTCCTGGGGGATAT
Organism: uncultured bacterium; assembly: GCA_937935255.1. Classification (GTDB taxonomy): domain Bacteria; phylum Verrucomicrobiota; class Kiritimatiellia; order PWTM01; family PWTM01; genus CALGXT01. The sequence goes on from CALGXT010000207.1 coordinate 6,207, forward strand.
GCTGACCGACATCTTCAATCAGCTGGAACAAGGGCGCGTCAATGGCTCCAAGAAGCCGGATACCCTGCGGATCGGCGTGGATACGTTGCCGCCGTTGCCGAAGGATGCCGGCGACCGCAATCGCACCAGCCCCTTCGCTTTCACCGGCAACAAATTTGAGTTTCGCGCGGTCGGTTCGAGCCAGTCCGTCGCCGGGCCGCTGGTGGTGCTCAACACGATTGTGGCGGAATCCCTGGATTATGTGGCGACGGCCTTGGAGAAACGCACCAAGGGCAATCCCTCGAAGCTCAATGCCGCGGTGCAGGATTTGCTTCGGGATATGATCCGCGAAAGCCGGGCGGTGATTTTCAACGGCGACAACTACTCCGCCGCCTGGCACCAGGAGGCGGAGCGTCGCGGCCTGCCGAACGCGCGCAACACGGTGGATGCGATCTCCGCGGTGATGGAAGACTCGGAGTACGAAAAGCTCTTCGAGAAGTACGGCGTGCTCACGAAACGGGAGTTCCAATCGCGGAACGAGATTTATCTGGAACGGTATTGCAAGGATATCCATACGGAATCGCTGTTGTGCCACCGCATCGCCTCGCAGATTCTGCTGCCGGCGGCGCATCGGCACCAGGGCGAGCTTGCGGCGAGCGCGGCGGCCATGGCGTCCGCGGGGCTGAAGAACGTGGACACCACCTTCCTCCAGCGCTTGACCGAGCGGGTGGCGGTGTTGGAGAAGGCCGTGGATCACATCGATAAGGCGATCGCGCATCCGTCCGACGGTGGAATCGTGGCCCACGCGCGTCACTATCGGGACGAAGTGGTGCCCGCCATGCTCGATGTGCGCAAAGCCGTGGATGCGTTGGAGATGGTTGTCGCCGACGATCTCTGGCCGCTGCCGACCTATCAGGAAATGCTGTTCTTACGGTAAGCCGTTGGTGGATTCGAAAACGAAGCGGCCGCCGACCTTGGCGTCGGCGGCCGTTTTCTTTTCGCCGCCTCCCAAAGACGGTGTAGAGGCGTTCCGGCGGCTGTAGTTCCGCCGCTCTGCCGGCGGAAGATTGGGGCGGGGCGGCTCCGGCGGCGGCGCCGGCGCCGCAGCGGAGCGAAGGGATCGGGGATTCCGCGTCTCGCCGGAAGACCCGATAGAATAACAAAGCCTTGCGGGAGGCCGAAACCATAACTATCTTTCGCCCAACCATGGTTCGAAGAAAAAGAAATGAACCACGGATGACGCGGATAAACGCCGATGGGGAAAACTACGAAAAGCGCGAAAGACACGAAAAAGCGAGGAAATGAAACGCCTCTTTTCCGTGTCCCTCCGCGAAATCCGCGGTCGAAAGAAATACCCAACCGCTAATTTTCACAAATGGGCGCTAATGAGAAGTATTAGTGCGAATTAGCGGTTGCAACTCCACAAACGGAAATAAAGTTCGAATCAGCACCCGCCGCCGGCGAGGCCAGTCCCGCGCCGTCGAAGGACGGTCTGAATAGAATGAGCGCACCGGTGGAACAGACGAGGGCCGGCGCGACGGCGCCCGCGGAGGAACTCGCGGGACTCGTCGAGCGGGTGACTTTTCATAGCGAGGACACCGGCTTCACCGTCTTGAAGGTCAAGGCGCGCGGACATCGGGACCTGGTCGCCGTCGTCGCCACCGCCGCCGAAATCAATCCCGGCGAATGGATCGAAGCGCGCGGGGGCTGGCGCATGGATCCGCAGCACGGACGGCAGTTCGAGGCGCGAGAAATCGTCGTCCGTCCCCCCGACTCGTTGGAAGGCATCGAGCGCTATCTCGGTTCGGGACTGATTCACGGCATCGGGCCGCACTACGCGAAGAAGCTCATCGCCGCATTCGGAAAGAATGTCTTTGACGTGATCGAAAAGCAATCCGCGCGGTTGCTGGAGGTCGAAGGCATCGGCCGCCAGCGGCGCGACGCGATTCGCGCCGCCTGGCAGCAGCAAAAGGCCGTCCGCGAGATCATGACGTTCCTGTTCAGCCACGGCGTCAGCACGGCGCGCGCGTTCCGCATCTACAAGGCGTACGGCGACAGCGCCATCGAGCGCCTCCGCCTCGATCCGTACTGCCTCGCGCGCGACATCCGGGGCATCGGATTTCTCACCGCCGACCGCATCGCCGAGCGCCTCGGCATCCGGCGCGACTCGGAATTGCGCGCGCGCGCCGCCGTGGATTACCAGCTTCTGCAACTGACCGAGGAGGGCCATTGCGCCTATCCGCTCGGCGAACTCATCGAGCGCACAGCCTCGGCGCTGGATATTCCGGAGAACGTCGTGCAGGATGCCGTCCGCCACGGTATTTCGGAAAGACGGCTCGTCCAGCGCGCCGGGCCCGAGGGCCAAACGCTGATCTATCTGGCGGCGCTCGACTATGCGGAGTCGGACCTTGCGCGCCGCTTCGCGCGCCTCGCGCGCGGCGCGGGACCGCTTGCCGGCGTGGACGCGGAAAAGGCGCTCGCATGGGTCGAGGAACGCCTTCGGATGACGCTCGCGCCGGAGCAGCGGGAGGCCGTTCGCCGGGCCCTCGCCGCGAAGGCCATGATCATCACCGGCGGTCCGGGCGTGGGGAAAACCACGCTCGTGCGCGCCATTTTGCGTATTTTCGCCGCCAAAAAACTCCGCGTGGTGCTCTGCGCGCCGACCGGGCGCGCGGCCAAGCGGCTCTCCGAGAGCGCCGGTCATCCGGCGAAGACCATCCATCGCTTGCTCGCGTTCGACGCGCGCACCGGCGAGTTCCGGCACAATGAGAAGAATCCGCTCCCGGGCGACCTGTTCGTCGTGGACGAGTGCAGCATGATTGACCTGCCGCTCGCGCACGATCTGGTCAAGGCGACGCCGCCCGAAGCGGAATTGGTGTTGGTCGGCGATGTGGATCAACTGCCGTCGGTGGGGCCGGGGTGCGTGCTGCGCGACCTGATCGAGTCGGGCGTCGCGCCGACCGTCCGCCTGACGCAGATTTTCCGGCAGGCCGCGGAGAGCCGAATCGTCGTCAACGCGCACCGGATTAACGAAGGACTGCCGCCGGAATTTCCGGAAGGTCCCGCGGCATCGGAAAGCGATTTCTATTTTGTCTCGGCCGAAGACCCGGCGGCGGCGGCCCGGCAGGTCGTGCGGCTCGTAAAGGAGGCCATACCGCGGCGTTTTCGGCTGGATCCGTTCAATGACATTCAGGTTTTGACGCCGATGCAGCGCGGCGAGCTCGGCGCCCGGAATCTGAACGTCCTGCTGCAGCAGGCCTTGAATCCCGAGGGGGCGACAGTGGAGCGCTTCGGACAGCGGTTTCGGCGCGGCGACAAAGTGATGCAGTTGCAGAACGATTACGACAAGGACGTTTTCAACGGCGATATCGGACGGATCGCCGCGGTCCACGAGGAAGAACGCCGATTGACCGTGCGGTTTGACGACCGCCTCGTGCCGTACGATTTTCAGGAGCTGGACGAACTGGCGCCGGCCTATGCGATCACCATCCACAAGAGCCAGGGCAGCGAATATCCCTGCGTCGTCGTGCCGCTGCACACGCAGCACTACATCCTGCTGCAGCGGAATCTGCTCTACACCGCCGTCACGCGCGGGCGGAGGCTGGTGGTGCTGGTGGGCTCGAAGAAGGCGATTTCGATCGCCGTCGGCCGCGCCGAATCGCGCGCGCGCTACACGACGCTCCGCGAGCGTTTGCGCGAGGCGGCCGGCTGAAGGCTGATCAACCCGGCAGCACGCGCATCGTGCGCGGGGGCGTTCCCGTGAAGGCGGAGTAGAGGGCGCCGATCGCGATGGGAACCACCGTCGCGAGCACCTCGCCGAACACCAGCCCCAGCATGGGCGCCTTCAGCTTTTGGTAGACGCCCGCGCCGCCGTATTTCAACGCCGCGCTCTTGATGAGCCATCCGAGGAAAAACGAAAAGGCGAAGACCCGTCCCTCATAGGTGGGGCCGAGCATCAGGAAGATCGGATGCAGCGGCCACCCCGCGAAGCGATGGCGAAGGAAGGTCAGCGCCAGCACGAGGGCGAGCGTGGCGCCGAACGCGATCAGATAGGTTCGGTTTGGAGCGACGCGCAACCAGCGGCGCGCGCCGGTTTCGCGATGGGCGCGATCGAGATCGCCCCGCGCCTGGGTGTCGCCCAAGACCCGCGCGGCGATAGTGAGGCTCATTTGCGGGATGCCCTGGCTGGTCCAGGCGTCGCCCGTTTTGAGGGCGCCCTCGCGATACTGCCAGTAAATCGAGGCGACCGCGGCGAGCGCCAGTCCGATCGCGGCCGCGGCCCCGCCCCACGCGGCCAGGCGCCCCAACCGCACGCCATGGTCGTCCGCGGCCTTGAGCGCGGTCATCGCCAACGGCAGAAACGCTTCGCGGCTTTCGATCAACAGGAGCGTCGAGACCAGACTGATCAGCAGCAGTTGCTGATAGCCCAATGCGCGCGTGCCCATCAGGAGCCAGACCATGACGCAGGAACTGCCGTACGGGTGATAGAAAATCGTTCCGCCTTCGGCGAGGAGCCGCGCCATCGTGACGAAAACCATCACCGTGAACAGCGCGTATAGCGCGGCGACCGGCCACTCGACGCCGGCCCCAATCAACTGGAGAACGAAGACCGACAGGCCGGCGATCGCCAGGCGCGCGCCCCAGACGTCGGTCGTTCCGATTTCGGCGCGCGCGCGCGCTCCGCCCAGCGCGGCGGCGAAGGCGCTGCCGTAATAATGCCGGCCGGTCCAGACCACCACCGCGAAAATACCCACCGCTGCGCCCGCATAAATGGCGGTGAAGATTTGAAGATTCAAATGCCCCCCGCCGGAAGCGAACGAAACGCCGAAGCCGGCGGCGATCCCGGCGGCCAGCACATAGAGCGCCGGGCCGAGCGCCAGCGAAAGCGAAACATCCGACGCCAGATAGAACGCGAATCCCACCGCTGTGAAATAGATCGTCGGCGTGAACAGCGCTTCGCCGCCGCTTTGCCGGAAAATCGGCGCCAGCTCCAGCAGCGGGCGGAAGTCCAGGCGGAGATTGATGGGAATAAAGTAGTCCGTGAACCAGCGACCGAGGTAATTCGAAAAATGAATCGCGAAGACCAGCCCGCACGCGATCCAGAAGCCCCGCTGCCGCAACGCCGGCCCGACGCGCCGACCGGGTTCCGGCAACAATCCGCGAATGGCCTCCGCCGTGGGGAAGGGCAGCCGCTCGTGACGCATCCATTGGCGATGCAGCAGCAGCGCCAATCCCGTCAAGCCCACGCCAAAGGCGCACAGCACCGGCAACCAGAACCGCAGCGGCGCGCGCCAGGCCGCCCACGGCACAGCGCGAAGCGGGAAGGGTCGGCCGGTCTCGCGCAGGCCGGCGACATACCCGTCCAGCATACGGCGCGGATCGGCGGAGGGATCGGCGAGCATTTGCGGGGGCACGGCTTCCAAAATGGCGGGCGTGCGCGGCGCGATCACGCCCGGCAATGCGGCCTCGACCAGCGCGCGGTTGAGCGCGCGCGATTCCGCGTCGGTGCGCGCCTCTCTCTTTTTTTGCGCGAGGAAATGCGCATAGGTCGCCGGGGGCTGCGGCAGCGCGTCCCATCGGATTCGCTCGGCCCACTCCGAGTCTTCGATGACGGCATTCAGCGCCGCGAGCGCCGCGTCCGCGGGAAGGTCTTCAGCGGCGGCGACACCGTCCGGCAAACGCGCCGCGATCTCGCGGAGCGGATCGCCGGCAGGGCGACTCCGCCCCTCCGCCAATAACCGACGCAGCGCCTCGCGATCGCGCAGGTCCTCGATGCGCACCCGGGTCGGGCCCCCGGCCCAGGCCGGCGTCACCCGCTGCCAGTGGTGCGGCAGCATCAGGAAGTTGCCGAAGAAGTGGCTGAAACTGCGTCCGGCGGGGAAAACCGCGAACAGCCAGATGCCGCTCGCAACCGCCAGTTCCGCGGCGCTCAACGGTCGTCGGCGCAGAAGCCGCAGCAGCGGATTGACGACCACGACGAGTAGGAGCAGTCCGCCGAACACCGCCGGGGGCAGAAAATTGCCGGTGATGAACGTGTTGCGTATCACCTGGTCGTTATGAAAGGCGAAAAGGCACAGCAACATCGCCCCCAAGAATCCCAGCGCCACACCGCGTCGAGTCATAAGCCGAACGATTCTCCTCCGCCGGACAACGAAGCGCTTCCCGCGCGACCGGCGTATTTTGCCTCTATCGGACGCGAAGCGCATTCGGAAAATAAGCGGCGCGCCAAAATAATACGTTTCAGTGCTGTGCTTTTTGATTCAATCGCATATGCTGCCGGCATGAAAGTCAAACCGCGGCGGCGCGTCGTACGATTGCTGTTGCCGCGCGGAATCGCGGTCTATGAACGCATCCGCGCGGCGATCGAGCGGCGCGCGATGGAGCGGGGCGACATCCAGATTTACGCGCTGGCGCCCCGATGGCCGGATTGGCGCGATTTGGATGAGGGCCCTCACGAGGCGGCGATCGTCGGGCCGGCGCCGGTCCCATTCTTGGGAATCCGGAGCCGCAAGCCCGCGTTGACGGTCGCCGCGCATTCGTCGGTGGAGGGTTTGCCGTCGGTCATTTCCGATAGCGGGGCGATCGGACGGCTGGCGGCGCGGCATCTGCGCGAGTCGGGGGCGGGGTTTCTGGCGTCGGCGGAATGGGTGCGGCGGCCTTTTGCGACCGAACGGCTGGCGGCCTTCGAACGGGAAGCTCATCGGCTGGGGGTCCCCTGCCGGGTCGTGTGGCTCTCGCCCGAAACGCGCGCCGAGAGCCGCAATCCGTTGCGATGGCAAAAGGCCCTGGAACGGCTGCTGCGGCCTTTTCTCAAAAGTCTTCCCCGCGGCGCGGGGATTTTCACGACGGCGGACGATCGGGCGATAAATCTCTGGCCGGCGATCGAAAGTTGCCATTTGCGCGTGCCGGAAGATTTATTGCTCCTCGGCGTGGACGATGTGGAAAGCAGCGGGATGTTGCCGTTGCAAGGTCTCAGCAGCATCGCGCAGGATTGCGCCGCGATCGGGCGTCGCGCCCTGGACCGCGTCGCGGCGGCCTTGCAGGAGAAAGTTCCGTTAGCGGGGCGCGATCTGATCCCGCCGTTGGGCGTGGTGGCTCGCCGCTCCACGGAGGCGATTCCGCATCCGGACCCGCTGGTGGCCGACGCCTTGCGTCGGATACGGAGCGGCGAGCATCCGGAGGATACGGCGGAAACCCTCGCGGGAGCGCTGGGGGTCAGCCGCGTGACGCTCTGGCGCCGCTTCGAAAAGGGGACGGGACAATCGCCCGCCGAATATATTCGGAAAGCGCGGCTCGATCATGCCCGGCGGCTGTTGCGGGAAACGCGGCTCACGGTGGGCGAAATCGCGCGGCGTTGCGGTTACTATCACGCCAGCGCGTTCTCGCGCGCCTTTCGCCGCGCGGAACATGCGCCGCCGGAAAAATGGAGAAGGTCTCGATCCTGATCCCGGGCGATCGGATCGAGCGAAAAATCCCGCCGCTACAAAGAGATCGGCGTGCGCGGCCGACGGCGGCGATCCCGCTGCGGCGAGACCGCGCTCCCGAGCGGGAAACAGATTGTTTAGCGCGCGCATCATCATGTCGCTGGTATTGCGCATCCGACGGACTACACTGACGGCATGAAAAATACGGCGAGCGCGCGGAGCGCTTTCACCCTGGTGGAATTGCTGGTGGTCATCGCCATCATTGCGATTTTGATTTCTCTGGTGTTCCCCTCGCTGCGGAACGCGCGGGAGCGCGCGCGGGCGCTGCAATGCGCCAACGCCAATCGCAACATCGGTCTGCTGACGCAGTTATATGCCGGGGAGCGCGGACGCCCGCCGTACGCGACGAAGGACGACATCATTTATTGGGGCGAAGGCAGCTTCTTTGCGCGGGTGTACGCGCAGGCGACCGGGCGCGAATTTCCGCCGGGAACGGATCGTTGGGGCGTGATCCAGCCCGCGATTCGCGCGTCAAAACTTTTCACATGCCCGGCGGAGGAGGCGGGCATTGACGGGACGAGCCTTGTGCCGAACGAATTGCTCAACGAGGAAAAGGCGCGGCAGGGGGCGGCGGGATTCAATTTCCGGCAGTTGGATGCCAGATACAGCCCCACCTTTATTGTCGTCGCGGGCGACGGCAACGGCTACGGCATTCGTTACGAGACGTATATGGGGCCGTATTCCGATCCCATTTTCCGGCATCAGTCCAGTTACGCGCCGCCGCCGATGCGCATGGCCTTCGGCGGCGTGCCCCGCGGCGATGGTCGCGCGCACCTCGTCTTCGCGGACGGCCATGTGGAGGCGGTGACCGAAAAGGAATACAACGACCGGCGCGCCAACAAGACGATCATCCTCGACTTCCGATGAGCGGCAAGATGCGGCCGGCGTCTCGCGCGGGACGGCGCCGTCGAGCGTCACCAATAGGCGCGCCGCGGATGAATATATTGGTAACCCAGTGTCAACGTTTCCTTGGGTTTGCGCATCACACTGCCGTCCGAGAACAGCGAATTATGGATGCGCGGGTCATAGGGACCCGCGTGCGGAAAATCGTTCCATCGGTCGGCGGGAACGTCGGCGGCCGAGGTTGGCGACGCCTCCCAGGAGGCCGTGATGTCGAAAAGCAATTCATACCGCGACGACGAAATGCGGCGCAGATCGAATACCTTTTTGAATTTTGTGGTGTCGGTATGGCTGAGGCCTCCGAGGTAAAAATAGCCGATCCGGAATTCGTCGCCGCTGATGATTCCGTCGGGGATGTATTTCAACCAATGGGTGTTTGCGGTCACTAGCGTTTCGGATCGGACCGTGCTCGACCATACGCCTGTCCCCAGCGACGTGCAATACCACACGTTCGAGGGAATACCGCTCGCGCGCATATAGGCGTCCAGTTTGTTGCCCTCGGAAATCAGCATGGTCATCGGATTTTGGGAATTGCCTTTGGGGAGATCGCCTTTGTTGTCGCGGGCATAATTGATGCACAACACGCCGACCTGGCGCAGTTGGTTGAAACATTGCACTTCTTTGGCCCGCGCAATCGCGCCGCGCAGGGAGGGCGTGAGCAACGTCATTAGGAGCGCGATGATCGCGATGACGACCAACAGTTCCACCAGCGTGAAGGCGCTCGCGCGCCAGGGCCTCGATTCCACTCGCTCGCGACCCGTGGGGCGGGGCGTGCGCCGCGATGGTCTCCGCGGTTTCAAGAGCCGAGGTTTTCTGTTCGGTATCATAACCGTCCACTCCGCACGTTTTTAGATTGCCGAGTTTCCGCCTATATATCGTCCCAACTATGCGCCCAAACAAGCCCAATTACGTTTTTTTCCGAAAGCGCCGATTCGTTCGATGCCGGCCGCCGCGTTCGGCCCTTCGCGGGCGCGTTCGCGCGCGCCGCCCGATAGTCGCGGCCGCCGGTTTCCGGCGGCGGCTCTGCGCCGCTTTCGCCGCGCTGATCGCTGCGCGGGCCGCCTCCGCTCCAGCGCCGCGAATCGTGCGGGCGACGTATTTCGGCGGGGCGGGGGATGACGATCTGCCGGCCGCCGCTTGGGCGCCCGATGGCTCGCTTTACGTCGTGGGCAACGCCGAACGGTTGCCGGCGTTCCTGGAAGGAGCAACCGCCGCCGCGGCGTCGCCGGCAGTCGATTCCGCTTACGGCCACGCTTTTGTCGCGCGCCTCGCGCCCGACGCGGATCGTCGGCTCGCCGCAATGGTTTTCCCGAAAGGGAGGGTTTTCCTGACCTCCATCGCGATCGGCGGCGGCGGCGTCTATGTGGGCGGCTATGAGCTTTCGGATAAACCCGGGGAAAGTTTCGGCGGGCGGATGTTGACGCGCCGGCGCGGTCGGCACGGCGATTGCGGCGGAGTCCCCGCCGTCTGGCGGATGGACCCCGCGCTCACGCGCGTTCTCGCCCGGCGCCGTCTGCCCGGCGCTCATTTCGTTTGGAGCCTTGGCGCGAATCTCGACGAGTTTCGATGGCAACCCACGGAAATCGCGGCGCTGTCGAACGGCGATATCGTTGTTTCGGCGGATGGGGGCGCGGCGCCGGGTTATTACCGGGCGCCCGATCGGTTGTTGCGGCTGACGGCGGACCTTCAAACGGCGCGATGGGAGATCGAAATCGGACACCCGCGGGTTCAACCGCCGGAGAAAGTGGGGCGCTATTGGTCCGAGTTCGACGGTTGGTCCGAACCTTTCTTCGGTCAGACCCGTATTTTGCGGCTTCGCGCCGGCGCCCGCGATCGCATCGCGATCGGCGGTTGGTCGCCGACGCGCACCAGCCGGGAACCGTGGTGGTCGCCGTTCATCCTGGTTTTTTCCGCCGACGGTCAGCGGCTTTGGTCGGCGTATGCGGCGGATCCCATGAGCGGCGGCGGCGATCGTCTCAACGGCGATGTCGCCGACTCGGCGATTCTTTCCGTCGCGCCCGACGGCGCGGACGGCTGGTTCTTTTGCGGCGTCAGCGATGGCGGAAACACCATCCTTCGCCGGGATCCTCTCGATTTCACCCGCGCGGCCGCGGCCCTGAAGGGACAGGGACCGATCGCTCGCCAGGGCCGCTGCCTTTTTTACGGCCTCGTCGGCCGACTCGAGGGCGACTCCGGACAATTGCGGCATGGGTTGCGGCTGAACAGTATGGATGGCGCGCGGGGGTCTCAGCCGGATTGGGCGGAAGATATCGCGGCGCTGCCGGATGGCGGCGCGGTCGCGGTCGGTCGCGCGGGCGCCGGGTTTCAGCCTTCCGATCGCGGGGAAAGCGGAACTTCGCCTCGGCTCCATCCGACGCCGCAGGGCTTCCTGCGGCGATTCGACGCGGAGATGAACGAACTGTGGCGGACGCGATGGCCGGAAACGGATCCTCGCTGGATCGCCGTTCGGGGCGCGCGCGTCGCGGTGGTCGGCAGCGCCTTCGGTTCGGGCGCGCCGGCCTCCCCGAATGCGCTCCAGCCGGAGGCCGCCGGCGGAGAGGACGGTTGGTTGACAATTCTGGAATTCGACGGAACCGGGACTCGATAGCGTGAACCGCGGATGACAGGGATGATGAAAATGAAATTGACGCTCATGAATGCGGAATCCGTAAACTTCCGAATACGGGTGTCAAGGTCTGCTGCGCTTCGCTCCGTGAAATCCGCGGCGATAATCCGGCGGGACGCGCCCCTTGCGCGTCGTTTCGGCGTTCTGGTCGCGGCCTTCGGCCTATGTTACTCGTCGAGCCGCGCGGAGATCGTCCGCAATCCGACGCGGTTGACCTACACGAACGAGCCGGTTCTACTTCGGCTCTCGCCGCCCGACAACGCGCCGACTTTTCACGTGGCGCGCGCCGGCGAGGTCGTGCCGTCGCAGGCGGAAATTGTGGACGGCCGCCGGCGGGTTTGGGCGCTCGTATCGCTCGGCCCCGGCGAGGAGGCGGAATACGAAATTCGGCGCGGCGCGGCGCGCGCGCCCGCTCGATCGCCGGTTGCGCCGCCGCGGATCGTCGGCGACGCGCGACAGGCCGAGCTCGATAACGGCCGGATTGCGGTGCGCGTGGGCGCGGGCGGGCCGCTGCTCGCGCTGCGTATCGGGACCGGCCCCTGGCGCGGTCGGTCTCTGGCGTCCGCCGACACGTCCGCCTTCGAGCGCGTGGAGATCGTTCGCGGCGACGTTTTCGTCGAGGCCGTCGTGATCGGAGAATATCCGAACGGCGGACGCCGTCGCTTCGCCGTGCGGCTGTATCCGGATCGGCCTTACGCGCGTATCACGGAAACGCACGAAAACGCGCCGGACTTCGCTTTTGATATGGCCGCCGACTGGCCGGGGGCGAATCGCGCGGTGTTGCGCCGATGGTATTCCGGGCCTTTTCAGGCGGCGGCCGGCGTCGAGGACGTGGATTTGAGCGACGCGGTCACGCGCATCCCCGAGGCGATCCTGCGCGCGCTGCCGCGCTGGACGCAAAGCTACGATGAGGGCTGGTTGATCGGGATCGCCGACGAGCGAGAGCTCTGCGCGGCGCTGCCGATCCGCGCCGGGCGCTGGATCTGGCCGCACGATAACGCGCTGACGCTCTCCGCCCCGCCCTCCGCCGGCGGCGAGGGCCGCGCCGGGCTGCTGCGCGGCGCAGCGTTGCGGGGCGCCCGCCAGTGGCTCTTGCTGGCCGGCGAACGAAGTCTGGCGGACGCGGCCGGCGATATCGCGATGCGCGAGGGCTTTGCGCCGCTCGACAAGCTGCACAACGATTACATCCTCGACTGGCCAGGGCTCGAAGGTCCCGCCGCCGCGCCGATCCAGCCCAAGGATTTCTACTCCAATCAAACGAATCCGACCGATGTCCTTCGGCGTTTCGCGCGGGAGGAGCTGAAGCGTGTTGACCAGCCGTCGCGCTCGCTGCAAGACCTCTATGACGCGCAAGCGTATCTCGATCCCGATTGGTATGGGACGTATGAAAACTTCTGGTCGCCGATCAATCCGAACTTTTACACCGACTTCATCAAACTGGGCGTTTTGAAGACGGCCCGGCTGCGCGAGCATCCCCGTTTCAGCGAATTGCGGCGGCGCGCGGAGGCCGCGTTGCGCGCGGATCTGGCGCACTCGGTCACGCTGCCCGGCGGCGCCGGACAGGAATGCCCCGGCTATCTCCACCATGCGGCGGAGCAATGGACGGCGATCGCTCCGGCGGTCGGCCGGTATTTGGGGTTTGATCTCAAAAGCGACCCCCGCTGGACGGCCGTCGGCTATTTTCTCGCCCATTCCTCCGTGCCCGTCGGCGGCGGCAACCGCCGGATGCATCCGGCGGGCGACACCCATCCCGACAAGCCCGATCCATTGCTCGCCGCGCAGACGTTCGGCTATCGCTCCGACCCCCGGTTCTGGCGCACGGAGGAATTGCCGGGCTTCGGCGTCATCTTCCGCCATCGCAGTGGAGAAAACGACGAAACTTTTCTCTCCTTGAAGGCCGGACCGAACCGCGGCCACTATCACGGCGATTCGCTATCGTTCCACCTCGCCTTCAACGCCCGCGACGTCGCGCCCGACCATCGCGTCAGCTATTTCGAGCGACCCGGCCAGGAACATCTGCACAATCGAGTCGCCTTTCGTTCGCCCCGATTCGAGTTCGCGAATATGGACGGGTTCGAGCGTCTGATCGCCTTCAAAACCTCGGAGCGCGCCGACATTGCCGTCGCTCAAATTGAAAGCCCTCGGCTTCGCGCGGTGCGGCCGCTGCCGCCGGAGGAGTGGGATCAGGCGTATCCGCAACAGGTTCTCTCGGCGCCGCTGGTCTATCGGCGCACGGTCGTCTTCGTGCGGCGCGGCGAAGCGCTGGCGCGCGACACTTTCATTCTCCGCGACCAGTTTTGGGCCGACCCGCGCGATGAAATCGAGGGCCGCTATTATCTGCACGTCAAAGGCCAGGAGCCGCGCGCGAATGGCCGGGTCTATGCGTTCGGCGCCTTGACCCTTGTGGATGCCTCGCCCTCGCCGGGAACCGCCGAACCGTTCGCATGGACTCCGCAACGGGCGGATTTGCGCGGCGAGGCCACGCGGGGCGTGCGGATCGCGGTGTCCGCGTCGGCGGGTCGCGGGGAAATCGTCACCGTGCTGTGGCCGGGCGGACAACCGCCGCCGGTCGAGTCCGCGCCGGGCCTTGCGCGGATCGGCGGCGTCGAGGTCCGCTGGGGCGGCGGCGGGCCCGACGCGCCGGCGAGCGCGGAGGCGCGCGAGAACGGGCGCTCCGTATTGACGCTGGCGGAAGCCGACACGGATTTCGATCGCTCGCAAGGCGACATCGGACTCTTCGTGCCTTCGGTGGGCTATCCCTTCGGCCCGATTCCGGATTGGCTCATCCGCCAACGCGCGCCCCGCACCCGCGGCGAGCGATAGCGACGCGCCGATTGGGACCGCGCCGATG
>CALGXT010000208.1 GCA_937935255.1 uncultured bacterium
CCGCGGCGCCGCCAAGGAGTTGTTCTTCTGCGATTCCGACGGCGCCGGTCTCCGGCAGATCACGCGGGACAACACGCTCAGCCTCTATCCCCGCTGGAGCCCCGACGGCGCGCGCATCGTTTATACGTCCTACCTGCGCCGCGCGCCGGATGTGCTGATGCTCGAATTGGCCACGGGGCGGCGCGTGCGCCTGTCCGGTTTCGCCGGCCTCAATGCCGGCGGCGCGTTTTCCCCCGACGGACGCTATAGCGCGTTGATCCTTTCGCGCGACGGCAACCCGGAACTGTACGTGAAGCGGCTCGCCGACGGGGCCCTCACGCGCCTGACGAACACCCCGCGCGCCGCCGAGTCTTCGCCCTCCTGGTCGCCCGACGGGCGCGAGATCGTCTATGTTTCCGACCTTTCCGGCCGCCCGCAGCTGTACATCGTGGGGCGCGACGGCGGCGCGCCGCGGCGGCTGACGGCGCGCGGCGCCGAGAACGTCGCCCCGGACTGGGGCCCCGACGGCCGCATCGCGCACGCGGCGCGCCTCGGCGGCGTGTACCAGCTCTGCGTCACCCATCCGGGCACGGGCGAGACCCAGCAGCTCGCGCTCGATTACGCGGACTGGGAGGACCCCTCCTGGGCGCGCGACGGGCGGCATCTGGCCGCCGCGCGCCGCGCGGGCGGGCGCTCGGCCGTTTACCTGGTTGACACCATGGGCGATCCTCCGATAGCCTTGCTTGAGGAAGGCGAATGGTTTTCGCCCGCATGGTCGCCCTGAAACAAATCAGGGCAGCGCCGGAAAACGGCGGGGAAGGTGGACATGTCGAATTGGCGTACTCTGGGATTGGCGGCGTTCAGTCTGGCATTGGCGTTTTCCGTGGGCGGATGCAAAGGCCGGCGTCCGACCACAACGGGCATCTCGGGCGCGAACGTGATCGGCGACCTGCCGCCCCTCGAGGGCGATCTCGTCCCGATGGAAGGGGAGAAGATCGAGGGCGAGACGGTGGACGTGAAGTTCGAGCCGGTCTATTTCGATTACGACAGCTCCCAGGTCAAGCCCGCGGAGCGCGCGAAAATCGAGGCGGCGGCGGATTACCTGAAAAAGAACCCCGCGTTGAAGGTCATCGTCGAGGGCCATTGCGACGAACGGGGCAGCGCGGAATACAACCTCGCGCTCGGCGAGCGGCGCGCGCAGTCGGTGCGTTCCTATCTGATCGGCCTGGGCATCGCCGCGGAGCGCGTGCAAACCGCGAGCTTCGGCGAGGAGCGGCCGGCCGTGCCGGGCGCGGGCGAGGCGGCGTGGTCGAAAAACCGGCGCGCGGAGTTCGTGGTCATCCGCTGAAACGCCGGCGACGGGAGTCCCGAAGATGACTCCGCCCGGCGGCGCGCGCGGCCGGGCGGTGTTTCGTTCTCGGCGGTTGGATTTCGGCGGGAGTGTGAACCATGTCGGCGGCGGAATTCGGCGCGGCGGCGTTTCTCGGCGGTTCGCCCGGCGGCGGCGAGCTGCTGCTGGTCTTCGTCGTTTTTTTGTTGCTCTTCGGCGCGAAAAAACTGCCGGAGATCGCGCGCACGATCGGCCGCGCCCTCGAAGAGTTTCGCCGCTCCGCCCGCCAGGTGCGCGATGAGGTGATAAACGCGGCCGACCCGGACGCGCCGGCGCCGCTCCCGCCGCTCCCCGCCAATCCGAAGGGCGCGCCGACGCAGAGCGCGGCGCCGCCGCCGGATGACACGACGCCGTACGAGCCGGCGGCGTCGCCGAAGGCCGCGCCGCCGGAACCGCCCTCCTCGGAAGACCTTTGATGCCCTTGCGCCGCCTCAGCTTCGGACGCCTCCCCTCGCCGCCCGCCGCGCCGGCGGACGATGCCCGCGAAGACCACGAAGTCAAATCCTTCCTCGAGCACCTGGAGGACCTGCGCCACACGTTGTTGCGTATGGCGGCGGCATTCGCGGTCGCGCTGGGTGTCGCGCTGCCGTTCGCGCCGCGGATTTTCGCGTGGCTTCGGCTTCCGCTGGCGCGCGCGCTGGGCGACCCCGCGCCGTATCTGCGTTCGCTCGAAGTCGGCGGCGCCTTCGCGCTGGCGCTCAAGCTGGGCTTCTGGTCGGCGCTGATCTTGAGCGCGCCGCTGCTGATTTACTTTGCGGCCCGCTTCGTTTTCCCGGGCCTGACGCGGCGCGAGCGGCGCGTCGTTTCGCGCGCGCTCGGCGCGGCGGCGGGGCTGTTCGCTTTCGGCGTCGCGCTCGGCTATTACATCACGCTGCCTTTGGCGCTCAAAGTGATGCTGGCCATCCACGATTGGATGGGCGTGCGCGCGGAATGGATCATCGCCAGCTATGTGGTCTTCGCGCTGCAACTGCTCCTCGCGTTCGGCCTGGTGTTCGAGCTGCCGATCGTCATCGTCGCGCTCGGGCGCATGGGCATCGTCACCGCCGACGGCTTGCGCCGCTATCGGCGGCACGCCATCGTCGTCTTACTGATCGTCGCGGCGATTCTGACGCCGCCGGACGTGGTGACGCAGCTCGCGATGGGCGTTCCGCTGATTCTGCTGTACGAGGCGTGCATCTGGGTCGTGGCCTGGGGCGAGCGGCGGCAAGAACGATGAAAACATTGCGGTTGTCCAATTTCGGAATTCGCGGGTTCATCGGCGAGTCGCTTACGCCGGAGACGGTGATCGAGTTCGCCTCGGCCTTCGCGGCCTATCTGGGCGGCGGACGCGTGGCGGTCGGGCGCGACACGCGGGCCTCGAGCCCGATGCTCCACGCGGCGGCGCTTTCGAGCCTGCTCGCCGCCGGCTGCGAAACGCTGGACCTCGGCGTCTGTCCCACGCCGCTGATCCAGTGGGCCGTGCCGCGGCTCAAGGCCGCGGGCGCCCTGGCGATTTCCGGCGGGCACCATCCGGCGGGCTGGAACGCGCTGCTCCTGCTCGGCCCCGATGGCGGGCCGCTCGAACCCGCCGCCGGCGAGCAGGCGCTCGATCTCTACCACGCCGGCGTCGCGCTCCGCCGCGGCGCGGCGGAAATCGGCGCGGCGCGGACGGTCGAGGGTCTCGTCGAAGAGTACCTCGAGGCGCTGGAACGGCGCGTGGACGGCGCGGCCATTCGCGCGGGCCGATTTCGCGTCGTCGCCGACCCCGTCGGCGGCGCCGGTTGCGCGGCGCTGCCGACCTGGGCGCGGCGGTTCGGCGTGGACCTGGTCGCCGTCAACGGCGAGCCCTCGACCTATCTCGCGCGCGATCCGGAGCCGCGCCCGCGCACGGCGCGCCCGATCTCCTCGATCCTTCGCGCGCTCGGCGCGCACGCCGGCTTCGTGTTCAGCAGCGACATGGGCCGCTGCTCGCTGGTCACCGAGGCCGGCGAACCGCTGAGCGAGGAGTACACCTTCGCGCTCGTCGCCGACCACGTCCTGCGGCGCTCGCGCGGCGTCGTGGTGACCAACGTTTGCACGTCGCGGATGATTGACGATCTGGCGGCTCGGCGGGACGCGCCGCTGGTGAAAACCGCGGTCGGACAGGCGTACGTCGTTTCCGCCCTGCGCGACGAGCGGGCCATTCTCGGCGGGGAGGGCAGCGGCAGCGCCGCGCTGGGGAGTTTCGCCCTCGCCTTCGACGGCTTTCTCGCCATGACGCTCATCCTGGAGAGCCTGGCCCTCGACGGCGCGCCGCTCTCGCGCCGCGTCCGCGAACTGCCCCGCTACGAGATCGTCAAACGCAGCGTCGCCTGCAACCCCGGCGAAGGTTATCGTGCTCTGGACCGGCTGCGGGAGCGGTGGGAGCGGGAAAGCGCCGGCGCGTTCGACGAGACCGACGGGCTGCGCATGGACTACCCGGACGGCTGGGTCCATGTCCGGGCCTCGCGCACCGAGCCGCGCGTGCGCGTCATTTCGGAAGCGCGGGAGCGCGCCGCCGCCGAGGCGCGCGCGGAGGCGGCGATTCGCGCCATGGAACTCGACCTTTGATCATGCAAGAGACGCTCAAAGTCGGCATTTCCGGCGTGCGGGGCGTGGTCGGCGCCTCGATGACGCCGCGCGCCGCCGCCTCGTTCGCGCGGGCGTTCGGCGCGTTCGTCGGGCGGGGACCGGTGATCGTCGGGCGCGACACGCGGCCTTCGGGGCGTATGCTCGAGCGCGCGGTCGTCGCGGGTCTGTTGAGCGTCGGCTGTCGCCCGCGGCTGGCCGGAATTGCGCCGACGCCCTCGCTGTTGATGGCCGTCGCGGCGGAGGGCGCCCGCGGCGGCATCGCGATCACCGCCAGCCACAACCCCGCCGAGTGGAACGCCCTGAAGTTCATTGACCGCGACGGCCTGTTTCTCAGCCCCGCGCGCACCGAGGAGTTGCTGGATTTGTACCACCAGGGCGACTTCCCGCCCGTCGGCGAGGGCGAGCTGCAGCGCGAAACGCCGATCGAGGGCGTCGTGGATCGGCATTTCCGCCGCGTGCTGTCCTATGTGGACGCGGCGAAAATCCGCGCGCGGCGGTTCCGCGTCGCCGCCGACCTGTGCAACGGGGTGGGCGCGCTCCACACCGAGTCGTTTCTGCGCGAAGGCCTGGGGTGCGAGGTCGTCGCGGTGCACGCCGCGCCGACCGGACTCTTCGAGCGCGAGCCGGAACCCGTGCCGCGGAACCTGGGAGCGCTGTCACGCGCGGTGATCGAACATCGGTGCGATATCGGCTTCGCGCAGGACCCCGACGGCGACCGGCTGGCGATCGTGGACGAGCGGGGCCGCCCCATCGGCGAGGATTTCACGCTGGCCTTCGCCGTGCGCCAGGTGTTGGCGGCGCACGAACGCGGGCCGGTGGTCATCAACCTCTCGACGAGCCGGACGGTCGAGGAGACCGCGCGCGCGGCGGGTTGCCCCGTGACCCGCACGAAGATCGGCGAGATTCACGTCGCCGGGGCGATGGCGCGCTCGGGCGCGGCGGTCGGCGGCGAAAGCAACGGCGGGGTCATCGTGCCCGCCGTGCATCCCTGCCGCGACAGTTACGTCGCCATGGCCCTCGCGCTCGAACTCCTGGTCGCGACCGGCCGGCGCGTGAGCGAGTTGCGCGCGGAATTTCCGGGCTACGCCGTCGCCCGCGAGAAAATCCCGCTTTCGGCGACGGACTCCGCGGCGGCGTTGCGCCGGTTGCGCCGGCGCTACGCGGACCGACGGCCGCTCCTGCTCGACGGGGTGTTCGTGGATTTCGGCGACGGCTGGGCGCTGGCGCGTCGCTCCAACACCGAGCCGGTGCTGCGCATCGAGGCCGAGGCGCGCGCGCCGGAGGCCGCCGCCGCCCGTCTGGCGGAGTTCCGCGCCGCCGCGCTCGAATCGTGAGCGGCCGGCAAGAGCGCCATCGCGGTCCCCCGGAGTCTCCCCTCGCCGCGCGCTCAACGTCTCGCGGCGGTTTCCCGCAAAAACCCCATTGACACCCGAACCGGTCGGGGTAGGATACGCGCCGGGATTTTTGCGTCCCGACGAAGTCAACCGTTTCGAGCGGGGGTGGAATATGGCCAAGGCATTGCGGGTATTCGTGGTGGTTCTGTTTGTGTTGAGCATCGCCGGCCTGGTGCTCGGAATACTGCTGTTCAACCAGCGCACGCTGGTGAAAGAGCGCACACAAACCCTGGAAGAAGGGGTCGCAACGATCGCGCAGGAAATCGTGAAACCGCGCGAACCGCACATCCGCGCCATGGAGCAGCGGGTGGATCGCGAGGCGCTGATGAGCCCCGACAAGACGGCGCGCGACGGCCAGATCGAGCTGGTCAAACGTCTCGTCCAGGCCCGCCACGACCAGTATTTCCAGGAAGGCGAAGACCACGTCGCCACCAAGGGCAAACTGGCCCAGACCGAGGCCGAGCTGTTCACCACGCGCCAGCAGCTCGCCGACACGCGCAATCAATTGGCCGCCGAGCGGGAACGGGTCCAGGCGTTGACCGCCGAGGTCGCCGCCAAAAAAGCCGAAATTGATCAGTTGAAAGGCGAAGTCGCCACGCTCAACGACACCGTCGCCGGTCTGCGCGCCGATCTGGCGAAGAAAGACGAGGAGGTGCAAAACCTCATCGTGGAAGTCAAACAGCTGGAAGCTGAAGTCAGCCGCTATCGCGGCGCGGACGGCTCCGTGATCGGCAAGGTCAAGCCCGGCCTCACCGGCGAGATCGTGGCGGTCAACCCGGAGTGGAACTTCGTGGTGTTGAACATCGGCAGCGAAGCCTCGCTCGTGCCGACCGCCGAGATGCTGGTGCACCGGGGCGAAGAGCTGATCGGCCGGGTGCGCGTGATGTCCGTCACGGAGAAGCTGGCCATCGCGGATATTATGCGGGGCGAGTGGGAAATGGGCGTTCCGCTGCGGGAGGGCGACCGTGTCCTTTTCTAAAATTGCCGCCGTTCTGGCGATCCTCGCCAGTGTGTGTTTCGTCGCGCTGCTGACCCTGCAAGCGCTGGAGATGCGGCACTATAGCGCGCCGCCTTCGCTGTGGCCGACGGCGGCCCGCTGAAAGGGCTTCGCCGTGTTCCGCCGCTTTCGACGCGCCGCGCGGGGATGGGGTTTCGCGCTGGGTCTCGCGCTGCTGGCCGGCTGCGCCACGCTGCCGGAGGATGAGGGCGAATCCGAATTGCCTTGGTCCAAGCCGCAGCCGTGGGAGGGCGTCATTCCCCTGCCCGGTTTGGAAAACCGGTGAGGGCGCGCGGCGTCGTTTTCCAAGGTCTGGAAAATTTAGCGAAAATTTTTCCAAGGTTTGGAAACGGCGGGGCTTTTTTCTTCCAAGGCTTGGAAAATCGCGCGATTGCCGCCGTCCCTGCGCGATCGGGGCGTGGCTCAGTCTGGTAGAGCGCCAGCTTTGGGAGCTGGATGTCGTGGGTTCAAATCCCACCGCCCCGATTTTTCCGCTCGCAATTTCGCCGCGGAGGCGCGGCGGCCTCGAAGCCCGCGGCGAGCCTGCGTTTCGGTATTGCCCTGCGGCGGGCCGAACCGACATAAAATAGCGGCGATCGGACAAGCACATGCAAAGCGGCGGATACAGATGGGTATTGGCGCTGGCGGCGATCGGCGCGATTGCGCGGGCGGAGGATTCCTACGAGCTGCGGTATGAAATCGAGCGGCTCGGCGGCGCCGAGGCGGCCGCGCCGGCCCCGCCGGGAGCGGAGAATAGCGCCTATGCGCTGCGGCTGACGTTCAAGGCCGCGGAGTGGTCGCGCTTCAATTGGCCGATGTTCAAGCCGGCGCCGAACGCGGAGACGGTGAGCCTGGCGCTGCGGCGCGAGGGCGAGGCGCCCGCGAGCGCCTACGTGCGCGTGCTGCGGGCCGACGGCGTGGAGTGGCAGTCGGCGGAGATTCCGCTGGATCGAACTTGGGTGACGCACCGGCTCGAGGCCGGGGACTTCCGGTTTTTCCGCGGCGGCGATCCAAAGTCGGCGGGGCCCTTATCGCTGGGCGACATTGTGCAAGTGCAAGTCGTGACGGCGACCCAGCCCGCGGGAGGCAGGGGCGCCATCTGGGTGGACGAGGTGCGCGTCTCGCCGGGCGGCCCGGCGTTCCGCCACGAGGGGGAGGAATTGCGGAGAGTGGAAACCGATCCGGCGGAGTTGGAGTTCGCGCGCATCAACGACTTGCGCTCCCGCTGGTCCCGGGAAATTCGCGCGCTCATCCGAACGCGGGAGCAGACGGCCGCCGGGCGGGCGGCGTTGAGCGAAGTCCTGGCCGCGGCGCGGCGCGACGGAGAGTCGAGGGCGCTCGCGCTCCTGGCCGGCCTGGAGCCCGCGTGGCTGCGATCGTCCGAAGCGCCGGCGGCGGATGCGGCGACGCCGCCCGCGCTGCCGCCGCTCGCGCGCGAGGCGTTCCGCGCGCGGCTGTCCGCGCTTCGGTCGGCGGCGCTCCCGGCGCTCACGGAGTACGCCCCTCCGGAATCCGTCAAACGCTACACGCTGTACGAAGCCGAGCCGCAACCCGAGCCGGAGATTTTCGAGGAGGACGGCCAACGCCACGTGCGGCAGCGCGTGCGATTCTCGGACCAGCGGTCGCGGCAGGTGGTTTTTTTGACGTTCGATCTGCCGCGGGGCGACCGGGATGTCGAGGGACAACAAATTGCGGCGCGGATACGATGCACGGCGAAAGCGCTGAACGAGAAACGCCCGTTGCTGTTGCGTCTGACCTCGCGCCATGCCGAGGGCGTCGAGTCGTGGGCGCAGTTTCACCCGCGGCCGATGCCGGGCGCGGAATGGAGCGAGGCGGTCTTCGCGCTGGAATCGCCCGCGCAAAATGTGCGCTTCAACCCGCATGCGGTCCGGCAGGCGGCGCTGCGGATCGAAAACGAGCCGGGGCAGGCGGACGATTTCACGGTGGAGGTGGGGCCGTTGCGGCTGGGCTGGCCCGATCCGATCGGCCGCGTGCGCGCGGAGGAGACGGCGGAGATCGAAAAGCGCGTGCGCGAGGCGCGCGAGGCGCTTTTCGCGGAACGCGCGGCCGTCGCGGCGCTGACGGACGAGCTGGCGGCGTACCCGAAGCTCGCCCGGCGCTATTGGGCGGGTTTCGAGCAAGTAAGGCCGCACCGCGAGACGGCGGCGGCGCCGGTGTTCGCGGCGGGGACCGAGCCGGAGGCCGAGTTCGAACCGGAGCGGACGCGTTATCGAACGCGGATCGAGGAGGGGCGCGTCATTCTGGAGATCGCGCACACGGCCGGATCGGATTGCACGGTGGCGGCGGAGCTGAGGTCTGAAGACGGCGGCGCGCTCGTCGCGTCGGGCCGGGAAACCGGCGGGAGCTTGCGGCTGGCGGCGCCGCGGGCGGCGCTCTGGCAGGCCGGAAATGTCCACCAGTATCTGCTGCTGGCGCGGGTGTCGAAGGGGACAGAGACGGTGTCGGCGCTGCGGCGGATGGTGGGGCTGCGCGCGTCGGAGGTCGTGGCGCAGGGCCCGACGACGGCGCTGCGGCATGCGGTGCAACGGCGCTGGCCGGACTGGTCGCTGCGCGTCAACGGTCGAGGCGAGTTCGGCCGTTTCGCGGCCTATATTTTCCCCGAAGGCCGCGAGGTGGACGCCTCGGTGCGGCGAATGCTGGACGAGCTTTGGGTGGACGGCCTGCGGCACTACGGTTTCCAGGCGAACGCGCGCTTGCTGGGCGAGTACGAGCGGCACGGGGTGGCGCTGCTGGCGGCGGCCGCGCCGAGCTACCGATCCCTGCGGGGCTGGCGCGACCTGGAAGGCTTCCTGGACGCATACACGGCGCGGTGCGCGCGCCTCGACGGCGCGTTGGACCGCGCGGCCGTGACGGTGTTGCAGGTGGGCAACGAAGTGGAGCAGGCGGATTGGGGCGCCGACATCGCGGGCGCGTTCCCGCTCGCGCCGTACCAGCCGCTCGACGCTGTGGCCGAGACGGTCAAGCGGCTGGGCGCGACGAGCGCGCCGGTCATGTATGTGCGCGCGGGGCATTTCTCGGCGATTCCGCCCCTGCCGCATGAGGACGTGTGCGGCGTGAATCAGTACACGGGACGCTACAGCGGACGGATGGAGGAGATCGAGCGCGACCTCGCCGAACTGGCCGTTCAGTCGGCGTTCGCGAACCGCCCGCTGATGATCACGGAGTGGATGGGGCCGAAATACTCGTGGGCGACCGGCGGGATCGGCGGCGTGACGCCGCGCGGCGCGGCGTACTATCTCGAGCGCTACTGGCGGGCGCTCCTGGAGACGCCGGGGATCGTGGGATCGTCGCAGTTCACACTCAACTGGGTCATCGCGCCCTTCGAAGATTTGACCAATCGCACGCGCGAGGAGGCGTGGCGCGACCGGCTGCCCCACCTCAAGTTTAGCGGACGGAATCCGGCGGACCACGTGCCGCTGCTGCCGCCGGACCCGGCGGCGCCCGATGAGTGCTATCGGGCGATGCAGGCGTTTCACAGTCCCGT
Organism: uncultured bacterium; assembly: GCA_937935255.1. Lineage (GTDB taxonomy): Bacteria > Verrucomicrobiota > Kiritimatiellia > PWTM01 > PWTM01 > CALGXT01. The sequence continues at coordinate 9,855 of CALGXT010000208.1, forward strand.
GTACGCGCTGTCGCAGCGGCCCGGCGCGGTGTCGGTGGTGTATTC
>CALGXT010000209.1 GCA_937935255.1 uncultured bacterium
GGACGCTCGGCCTGTAGGTTTTCGGCGGCGTTTGGACCTAAAAATCGGACGGGGGGTTCCCATGATGGACGGAGAAATGATAGCGCCGTTGCGTCTCGGCGAAGCGCGCTTCCCATCCCCGCTGCGGCTTTCGACCGCCCTGGGCGACGGCATCGCGAATTTTGTGCCCGAGACCGCCGCCGTACGGTACCGCATCGAAACCGGCGGCGACATCGAAACGCCGGACTGGCGCTTCGAGAAAGCCGGACCGCGCGAACGCATTTTTTTCGACCCCGCGCGCGTACGCGCCTGCATCGTCACGTGCGGCGGCCTCTGCCCCGGCCTCAACAACGTCATCCGCTCGCTGGTGCTCGAACTGCATCACAACTACGGCGTCCGCGAAATCTTCGGCGCGCGTTACGGCTATCGGGGCCTCGTGCCGAATCTCGCGGAGCCTTATCTGCAACTGACGCCGGCCCTGGTGGACTACATTCATCAGGCGGGCGGAACGGCGCTCGGAACCTCGCGCGGCGAACAGGACATCGGGACGATGGTGGACACGCTGCAGCGCGAACGTTTCGATCTCCTGTTCTGCGTCGGCGGCGACGGCACATTGCGCGGGGCCGCGCGTATCGCCGCGGAAGTCGCGCGGCGCGGCGCGCCGATCGCGGTCGTCGGCATCCCCAAGACGATCGACAACGATATCCCGTTCGTGACGCCCTCCTTCGGCTTCGCGACGGCGGTGGAACAGGCGACGCTGGTGGTGCACGGCGCGCACATGGAGGCGCGGTCGGTGTTCAACGGCGTCGGGCTGGTCAAGCTCATGGGGCGCGACGCCGGTTTCATTGCGTGCGGCGCGACGCTCGCCAGCCAGGAAGTGAATTTCGCGCTCATTCCCGAAACGCCCATCGTCTGGGACGGGCCGAACGGCTTTCTGGAGCATTTGCGGCGGCGGCTCGAGGCGCGGCATCACGCCGTCGTGGTTGTGGCCGAGGGTGTGGCGCGGCAAATCGCCGGCGGCGAGGGCCGTCCGCCGGATGTCGGGCCGTGGCTCAAAGAGCGCATCCTCCGCCATTTCCGCGAGGCGGGAACGGCGGTGGATGTGAAGTATCTCGATCCGAGCTATTTCATCCGCAGCGTGCCCGCCAACGCGACGGACGCGCTGCTGTGCGATGAAATGGCGCGCGCCGCCGCGCATGCCGCAATGTCCGGCCGCACCGGCGTCGTGATCGGGCGCATCCACGGCGCGCAGGTTCACATCCCGATCGATCGCCTGGCCGCGGCGACGCAACGCGTGGACCCGGAAAGCGATTTGTGGCGCTCGGTCCTCTCCTCCACCGGCCAGCCGCGGCGGTGGGAGTGAGCGGCGGGCATCGCTACGGCGGCCGCGAACGCCCCGCGCGCCGGATTTCTTCCAGCCCGGCCCGCATTTCGGCGACGCGCCGGGGCTCGCGCGCATAGAGATTGACCCGCTCTTCCGGATCCGCCTCGAGATCGTACAACTGCGCCGGCGGCGCTTCGGGCGGCGCCTTCTTGTCCGGCGCCGACCATCCGCCGGAACCGGGACCTTCGATCAGTTTCCATCGCCCCGTCCGAAAGGCATGGCGATTGGTGACCGAGCTGCCGATGAATGTCTCGCGCACGCGCGTCTCCAGCCGGCCTTCCAGCAGCGGAACGAGGCTGAAGGAGTCCTCCGCCGCGTCGTCCGGCAAGGCGACGCCCGCCAGCTCGGCGGCGGTCGCCGGCAGGTCGGTCTGACAAACCAGTTGACGGCAGACGCCGCCGGCGGGCAGATGGCCCGGCCATACGGCGATGAACGGAATGCGGTGGCCGCCGTCCCAGGCGTCGGATTTCTGTCCGCGATAAATGTGATTCGCGCGATGACCGTACTCGCGCTCGAAATCGAATCCCTCGCCGCGCAGGTGCGCGCCGTTGTCGGAGGTGACGATCAGCAGCGTGCGGTCTGAAAATCCTCCGCGTTCCAGCGCCGCCGCGATGCGCCCGATGCAGGCGTCGTGTTCGACCCCATAATCGCCGTAGGCCCCGCAGCGGCTCGCGCCGCGAAACTCCGCTGTCGGCACATGCGGCGTGTGCGGCGACGGCAGCGCGAGATAGAGAAAGAAAGGCGCCCCGGACGGATCGGCCGCCCGGCGCGCGATCCATGCCTCCGCGCGCCGCGTGATTTCCGGCAGACATTCCTCGTGGCGGAAGCCGGGCGCGCAGGCGCCCGCGCGCCAAAAGGCGGGTCGCGGAGAAGCCGCGCATGAACCGGCGGGCGCTTCGACAACGCGGCCATTCTCGATGTAGAGGTATGGGGCCATGTCGAGCGAAGCCGGCAAGATGAAAGAATAGTCGAATCCCACCGTGTGGGGACCGGCGTCGAGCGGAGCGCTGAAATCCACGCCGGGGTCTTCCTTGCCGTTCTCCTCGACCGGGACCCTCGAGCCATCCGTCCGGCGCCAACCCAGCCCCAGATGCCACTTGCCGATGCAGGCGGTTCGATAACCGGCGCCGCGCAGCAGGCTCGCGATCGTCGCGCGCCCCGGCTCGATCAGCTCCCGCGAATAACCGAAGAGCACTCCTTCTTGGAGCCGGCCGCGCCAGGCATAACGCCCGGTCAGAAGACCATAGCGCGAGGGGGTGCAGACGGCGGAACAACTGTGCGCGTCGAGGAAGACCGTGCCTTGCCGCGCCAGCGCGTCCGTGCAGGGCGTCGGGATGCGGGATTCGGGATTGAGGCAGGAGAGGTCGCCAAAGCCCCAGTCGTCCGCGAAGATGATCACCACGTTGGGGGAACGGGTGGAAGGGGTTTCAATCATGCCTTTGTTATGATGGAATCCGACTGCCTTGGCAATCCGTGTTCCACCCGGCGCGCTGGATCCGCTCCCGCGGGCAAAAGAGAAACCAGACCGACAAGGACAAGGTCGGCGGCGAGGTGGAGCCGCGAAAGCCAGGGTTTCAGATTTTCCCGTCTCGCCGCAGCTCCGGCGCTCCGTCGCCGGAGGGCGTGATTCTTCAGCGCGCGATACCGTTTTCTTTCGCCGGCAGAGCGGCAGAACCACAAAAAAGGGGCCGTTCGCTTGCTCTCCCATTTCCACTCGGCGAAATATCCCAGCCTCAATCCGCCCTCCGCCATTCGGCATTTCCTCGCCGGTCTTGTTATCCCGCCGACTTGCGGCTAAAGTGTCGGGGCGAGGAACAAGAACGGACGCGCAATCACGGAAGCGAGGCGTTTATGGCGATTCGACGGGCATTGATCAGCGTTTGGGACAAGACCGGCGTCGCGGAATTGGCGAACGCGCTCGCCGAATTCGGCGCGGAAATCGTCTCCACCGGCGGCACCGCGAAACTGCTGCGCGAGGCGGGACTCGCCGTGCGGGACATCTCCGAACTGACGGGCTTCCCCGAAATGCTCGACGGCCGGGTGAAGACCCTGCATCCGAAGGTGCACGGCGGCCTCCTGCATCTGCGCGGGAACGCCGAGCATGAGGCGACAGTGAAACAGCACGGCATTCCGCCGATTGACCTGGTCTGCGTCAACCTCTACCCCTTCGAAGCGACCGTCGCGAAACCGGACGTGACGTTCGAAGAGGCGATCGAGAACATTGATATCGGCGGGCCGGCGATGATCCGCTCGGCGGCGAAGAACATGCGGTCGGTGACGGTCGTCACCGATCCGGCCGACTACCCGCGCGTCATCGAATGCCTGCGCGCCAACGGCGGCGACACGACCGAGGCGCTCCGCTTCGAGCTGGGCCGCAAGGCCTACGCCCGCACCGCCGCCTACGACGCCGCCATCTCCGCCTGGCTTGCCGCTCGCGAGCCGAAGGCCGATGCGCCGCTCGTCCGCGCGTGGGCCGGCGGCGTCCGCCTGCGCTACGGCGAGAATCCCCATCAATCGGCGCGCTTCTTCCGCGATCCCGCCGCGCCCGAGGCGTGCATCGCCTGGGCGGAAGTTCTGCACGGCAAGGAAATGTCGTACAACAACTACCTCGACGGCGACGCCGCGCTCGAGGCCGTGCGCGAGCACTGCGGCGCGCCCGCCGCGGCGATCATCAAACACACCAACCCGTGCGGCTGCGCCACCGGTCGAACGCTCGCCGAGGCCCTCTCGCTCGCGTGGGAAGGCGATCCGGTCTCCGCCTTCGGCAGCGTCATTGCCGTGACCGAACCGGTGGACCTGGGGACCGCGCAGGTGCTGAAGGGCCGCTTCGTGGAAGCGCTGATCGCGCCCGATTTTGCGCCCGACGCGCTCGAATTCCTGAAGGGCAAAAGCAAGGACATCCGGCTGCTGAAACTGCACCGCCCCCTGACGCCCGCTGGCCCGAAGACCGTCTTGCGCCAGATCAACGGCGGAGTGCTCGCGCAGGACGCCGACATCGGCGTCGTGCAACACTGGGTGGTGCCGACCGAAACGCCGTTCCCCGACGAACTGCGCCCGCTCGCGGAATTCGGGGTCAAGGTGTGCAAGCACATCAAATCGAACGCCATTTGCATCGTGTACGAATACGCGCCGGGCTTTTTCATGCTGCTCGGCATGGGCGCCGGACAACCGAACCGCGTGGATTCGGTGCGCAAACTGGCGGCGGCGCGCGTGGGCGAGAACCTTGCGCGAATGTACGAGAAAAACGGCGGCTACGGGAAAACGCCCGCGGAATACCGGGACATGGTTCTTCACCGCGCCGTGCTGGTTTCGGACGCCTTCTTCCCGTTCGCCGACAACATCCAACACACGGCCGAGCTGGGCATCCGATTCGTGGTGCAGCCCGGCGGCTCGCTGCGGGACGAGGAAGTCATCGCCGCGTGCGACCGGTTCGGCATCGCGATGGCCTTCACGGGCATGCGCCACTTCCGGCACTGAGCCCGCGCATGGCGAATCGGCCTCCCAAAGTCGCCGTGCTCGGCGCGCGGGGTGTCGGCCGGCACCACGCGAACTGGTGGCGGGTCGAGGGCGCGGAGGTGTGCGCCGTATTGGGCCGCTCGCCCGAATCCGCCGCTGCGGCCGCCGAAAACCTGCGCGATAATCTGGGCATTTCCGCCCGCGCCTACGCCGATTTTGAAGAGATGGCGAAGCGCGAACAGCCCGAGATTTACGATATTTGCACGCCACCGGAGACGCACCTCGCGCTCGCGCGCGCGGCGCTCGCCGCCGGCGGCGCGGTGTTATGCGAAAAACCGCTCTATTTCGACGCGCGGCGCTCCGCGGCGGAACTGCGGACGGAATGCGAAGCGCTGATCGAGTTCACAGCGCGATGCGCCGGGCGGCTGGCGCTCTGCAGCCAGTATGCCGTGGCCGCCGAAGACATGCTCGCCCTCGCCGGCCTTCCGGCGCCGGTGCGGCGGTTTGAGGCCCTGCTCTGCTCGCCGGCGGCGGGCCGCCTCCCCGAGCCGCCGCGCACCTGGATTGATCTCGGGCCGCATCTGATCGCGGCGTTGCACACCGCCGCTCCCGGCGCCCGCCTAGTGGCCGAAACGCTGAATGCGCGATGCGAAGGGCATCTCGCGGAACTGGAATTTCAGGCCCGGACGCCCGCGGGCGACGCAGTCGCCTGCCGGATCGCCGTCACGCACTCCGAAGGCCCTCCGCATCATATCCGCCGCCTCGTATTGGACGGCTGCGCCTTCGAGTTCGGCGGCGAACCGGGGCCGGACGGTCACTACGCCGCGCGCTACACGTTCGACGGCCGATCCGAACGGCGCCTCGATCCGATGCGCGTCCTGATTCGCGATTTTCTCGCCGGGCGCGACCGCGTGCCGGCCGCCGCCGCGTTGGAGAACGAGCGCGCGCTGCTGACGATTTGGGAAAAGCTCGTCGCGATAACGTCCGCCGGACCGCGCCGGCCGCTCGAGCCACCCCCTTTTTGAGGATTTGCGAGTGTATCACACTTCGCGAAGTGTGATACACTCGCAAAAACGCAATTCCGCGGCGGGGTTTCCAACCCACACCCCCAAAACTCCGCCCGCGCGCGCCAAAATAGTCTGTCGCCAACAACCGCACGCGGCTAATCTCGAACGCGAAGATCGGGGGCGAGCGATGACCCAGCCGAATCCGTTCTGCCACTTGCATGTATTGAGCGCGTACAGCCTGCCCGACGGCGCCTGCCGGATCGAAGACCTCGCGCGCCGCGCCGCCGAATTCGATCCGCCCGCCGTGGCGATCACCGACCAGGGCACGCTGCATGCGGCGGTGGAATTTTACGAAACCGCCCGCCGCGCCGGCGTCAAACCGATCTTCGGATGCCGATTGCCTGTCGCGGACGATGCGCCGGGAACCG
>CALGXT010000210.1 GCA_937935255.1 uncultured bacterium
AGAATGCCCTGTGCGGCCCGATCCCAAATCGGTCCTTGTGTTTTGATCCCCTGAAAATCATTGCAGATCGCATTGCGAATGGGTTTTTCAGCGGAATCATATATTTAGATGCGACCCCAAATCCCAGAGCCGTCCTCTGAATAAGTTCCGCCATCATCAGTTCCCCGGTCGTTGTCTTCACGCCGTGCGACTGCGGTGAGCCGCGGCGTTAGTCGTCGCGCTCCACGGCTTCCTTCGGCTCCATCGGATCGTAGTATATTCCCAATTCGGAGATGGCCGGACACGCCGGGCCTGCGACTATCCGGAGCCGTATGCGCGCGGTCCTGCAGCGCTGACCTCGAATCAGACGTTGAGGCCCGATCGCGCTCTCGCAGCTCCACTGGCGCCAAGCGCCGCCATCATCGAAATCTACGGCAAACCGGTCGATGCGTTGACCCAAAGGAAGAAATTCCCTGAGCCCAACAACATTGAATGTGATGGCTCGCGGGAACTCGAGAACCAGCTCTGCAGGTGGGGCATCGTCGTCGGTAGACCAATAGGTGTCTGGGTTTCCGTCCATCACATTTTCCGGCGCAAAGTTCCGGCTGCCGCCGCGCGTGTTGCTGGCGACACAGCGCACTCCTCGCGCCAGGTTCAAACGGAAGATTTGATCTAAACGATGCCGGAAGCCCTTCAGGCTCTTCATGTCGTTTTCATGAATCCGACCGCGACGGTCGGGCGGAAGATTGAGAAGAAGGGATGCGCCGCGACCGACCGATTTGAAATAGAGATCAAGGAGATTCTCTGGAGTTCGGACCTTGTCGTCTTCGGCGGGATGATAGAACCAGCCGGGGCGAATGGATACGTCGCATTCCGCCGGGAGCCAGGAGCCGCCCTGGCGGTCTCCCGAATTGAGCATGTCCATCGGCGAGTCCCAGGCGTTTGCTTTGTCGCCGGTGAGACGGCTTTTGAACAAGGTCTTGTCGATGCCGGGGAATAGCAGTTTCTCGTCGATCGTAGACCAGCAGGGATCGCCCGCTAGGCCCCTTTCGTTGCCGACCCAACGGACGTCCGGGCCGGCATCGCTGAATATAACCGCATTCGGTTGATTTCTGCGAACGATTTCCCAAGTGTTCTCCCAGTCGTAGTAGGTCTGAGGATCGATGCGGCGCGTCTCTCTAGCCCCGCCATAATAGCCATCGCCGCCGTTGGCGCCGTCGAACCAGACCTCGAAAAGCTCACCGTATTCGGTTGTCAACTCCTGCAACTGGCTGCGGAAGTACTCAATGTAGGAGGGGCCGCCGTAGTCGGCGCGATTTCGATCCCACGGAGACAAATAGACACCGAAACCGATCCGATGTGTTCTGCATGCGTCTGAAATTTCACGCACCACATCGCCCTTGCCGTTACGCCAAGGGCTGTTCTTCACCGAATGCTCCGTGTACTTAGACGGCCAGAGACAGAACCCGTCATGATGCTTGCAGGTCAGGATCAATCCGGTCATCCCGGCTTGTGCCGCCGTGCGTACAATCTGGTCCGCATCGAACGCGGTCGGGGCAAACACCCTGGGCGGCTCATCGCCGTACCCCCATTCTTTGTCTGTGAACGTGTTGGTGGTAAAATGTAAGAAACCATAGAACTCGCGCCGGTGCCAGCTCAATTGGCGCGGTGACGGTATAGGCCCGTATGCTTGCGGAGGAGTGGACGAGATATCTGAGTGCATCATATATGCTTAAGAGTACCGAATTCGCGGTGTCCGGAACAGGACAAATACACGGCGATGGGTTTCGGAACCCGGATGCGGGGCGAGCGTTGTAGCGGGGGTTATACAACCAGCCGGAGGCCTTCGGCGCGGTGGAGTTCGCCCATCAAAGGATAGCTGTCAATAGACATAATTTCCCCTCCCCGCCGCCCTGCGGCGGCGGATGTGCTCCATGATCTGCGTATCCACCCTCCGCACTCCCGGCTCCGCGAAGACGCTACGCCGAGGCAAGCGCCGATCGCCGTGTCCCGTCCGATCCCGAAGTCCTTGCTTTCCGGGTCGAGTTTCGGCTCGAAGCCGTTTCGTTCAGTCACCCATCCGCCTTCGCGGGTCCAGCAAACCATCGGTGCCGTTCGACGTCCATTCGGGGAATTCACAAGTAGGGGTTCCCGTCCGGCGGCGCGAACGCCGGCGGACGGCCCAGCCCACTCACGGCTCGCCGAACAGTCGAAACGGAACATCATGACAATCCTCGTCTCGTCACCAGCGGTAAATGAGTAGGGGGTGAGTAGGGGTTACGTCTCCAAAATCGATTCCGCTGAAAAACCTGTGAATTTCTGGGATGGGGAATCTGCAGACGCCGGACGCTGGCGAACAGCGAAACAAAGGACGGCCAAGCCTCGCGAAGCGATCCATCAGACGCCCGAGACCTCTTTCGGACGAGCAAAATCCGCGCGTATGGCCTAAGACGGCCCATGCGGGCGCGTATCGCTCGCCGACAGGCCTATTCCGTTCCAAGGGCCGGAAGCCCCGGCTCTACGTCTCCTTCCCGCTGGTGCTCGCAGCGGCCATTGGGCTGGAGCCGGGCGAAGAGGTCCAGTGGGAACTGCTCGACCGCGGTGAACTCCATCTTCTTACGCGCGCCAACCCGCCCCCGCCCTCAATCCGGAAGAAGGCGTAAGGGGTTTTTCAGCGAAAAATATATATTTAGATGCGACCCCAAATCCTCTGCTTCGACATAGAACGTGATTTGCGGGCGGCCAGTATTATGGCATATAGAGAAAAATTCACGATGAAAGCTTTGGTTACTGTGGACGCCGGCATTTGTGGATTCCAGACGCGGATTCACGCGGACAGCGAAGACGACCAGAATGTCTCGTTCCGCGTGGTCAGCGCGTGCGAAAAGGCGCGGAAATTCGGAGAGGCGCTGATGGCGCGGGGGCCGGTGGACGGATTCGCCGAAATCGGCGCGGGTTCGGACGGCGTAGTCCTGACGACCGCGCGCGAAACGCTCAAGGGTTGCTGCTCGGCCTGCGCCGTGCCGATCGCCGCGTTCAAGGCGATGCAGGTCGCCGCCCGGGTGGCGCTGCCCAAGGACGTGAGGCTCGACATGGAAGCGGGGGAATCGGAATGACGCCCGCGGCGGGCGGACGCGTCCGTTTTTTTTTGCCTTCCCGTCACGCTCGCGCTAAATAACCGAAAAGAGCGCGGGATACGGCGCACTTGACGCGGCCCGCCGAAAACGCCGGGAGGAGCGCAGCGATGATGCACGAGTTCCATCTCCACCCCGAAGGTTCCGATCAAAACGACGGTCTTTCCGCGCGGCCCGGCAAGGGCCGTCGCGGTCCGTGGGCCACGTTCGAGGGCGCGCGCGACGCGCTGCGGCGCTTGCGCGCGGAGGGGACGGTCTCGGGCGATGTGGCGGTTCATGTCCATTCCGGCCGCTATCCTATCGCCGCGCCGGTCGAGTTCGGCGCGGAAGACAGCCGAACCGCTTTTGTCGCCGTCGAGGAGGGCGGGGCGGTCGTGGACGGCGGCGTTCCGCTGGAGGGCTGGCGCGAGACCGAAGAGAATGGACGCCGCGCGTGGGTTCTCGATCTGCCCGACGTCGCCGCCGGACGTTGGCGGTTCCGTTCGCTCTTCGTCAACGGCGAACGCCGGCCGCGCGCGCGGTTGCCGAAGTTTTCGCCGGACGCCCAGGGCGTCCGCAACGTCTTTCGCATCGGCGAAATCCGATTCCCTGAAAAACGCAAACTCTTCGATGGCGACAGCTTTTTCAAACCGCGGCCCGGCGATCTCCAGCCCTGGCCCTCGCTGCCGGACAGCGAGATTGTGCTGCTCCACTATTGGATTGAAACCCGGCTGGGCCGGCCCCGGCTCGATCCGCGGACGGGCTGGATCGAGTGCGAGCGGCGCTCGGTGTTCAATCTCTACGAGTCGTTCGGCCAGGAGTTGGCCCGCTACTACATTGACAATCTGCGCGAGGCGTTGACCGAGCCCGGCGAATGGTATCTCGATTATGCCGACGGTCGCCTGATCTATCTGCCGAAGACCGGGGAGCGCATCGGCCAGACGCCGATCTTCGCGCCGCGCGTTACCGCCTTCATTCGCGCGAGCGGCGCGGCCTTCAATCACGACGAGGTCACTCGGGACCCCTTCGGCGGGCGGCCGCTGCGGGAGTTGCGTTTCCAGGGGATCGCGTTTCGTCATGCCGACTGGTTCCACCCCATGGGCGAGATGCTTGCCCACAATCGGCTGCGGTTGGAGGATCGTCCGCTCGGCAGTTCTCCGCAGGCCGGTTCCCATGTGCCCGCGGCGATCGAATTCCGCCGCGCGGAGGGCTGCGCGCTGGAGCGGTGCGCCATCGAGCATATCGGCTTCAACGCGGTCGCGTTCGGGCCGGGTTGCCGGGACGGCGCGGTGCGGAGTTGCCGGCTGCGGGACCTCGGCGCGGGCGGCGTGCGCATGGACGGCGTCGAGCTCGACGGCTCCGCGGCGGATCGGACGGGCGACATCGTCGTCGAGGACAATTCGATTCTCGATTTCGGGCGCGTGTTCCATCAGGGCGTTGGCGTGTTGCTCATGCGCGCCTACGGCTGCCGCGTCGCGCACAACGAGATCGCGCGCGGTTGCTACACCGGCATTTCCTGCGGCTGGTCATGGGGCTACCGCGACACGATCACGCACAACAACCTCCTCGAGAACAACCTCATCCACGATATCGGCCAGGGCGTGCTGAGCGATATGGGCGGCATTTACCTGCTCGGCGCGCAGCCCGGCACCGTGGTGCGCGGCAATCACATCTACGGCGTGGAAAGCGCGGCCTACGGCGGCTGGGGCATTTATCCCGACGAGGGCTCCTCGCATATCCTCGTGGAGCACAACTGGGTGCATGATCTGCAGGGCGCGGCGTTTCGAATGCACTTCGGGCGCGAGCTCGTCGTGCGCGACAACGTGTTCGCCGCCACTCGCGAGGAGGCGCTGGTGGGCATCGGCCGCCAGGAGAGCCACACGTCCGCGACCCTCATGCACAATGTGTTGCTCGGGCCGGCGCCCGCGCTCTACCAGGGCGGCTATTCGGCCGATGTCCGCTTCGTATTCCGCACGGATGCGAATCTGATCGGCTTTTCAGCAGGCGCCGTCCCGCCGTGCCGCAATGCGGATCACTGCGAAGGCGCGCCGAAGTCCGTTTCGTTCCGGGAATGGCAAAAGGTCGGACACGACCGCCATTCCGTCGTCGCGGACCCGCGCGCGCGGGTGGTTGGGCGCAACCTGGTGTTCCCGGCGAACTCGCCCGCGTTCAAGGTCGGCTTCCGCCCTTACGATTGGAGCGTATGCGGTCCGCGCCGGACGCCGCCGACCGCGAAATGACGGCGAGGCCCTCAGCGAAATAATCCGCTTCGGTTTCCGTTCGGTTTCCGTCTTCGCGAGAAAACGGCGCCCCCATCGTTTTCGACGCCGGCATCAAAACGTTTAGATTTCTTTCGGGCGGCGGCGCGTTGACGGCCCGTCCGTTTGCGTATAAACCGAAATCCTCAATTCCTCGCGATGAGCAAAAAGAATCTGATTCGGATCACGGCCGACGAGCTGCGCGGCGACGGCGTCGGCTTTGCGGGCAACCGCGATTGCCCCACGCCGCGACTCGATGCCTTCGCCGCCGGCGCGACGGTCTTCGATCGCCATTTCGCCGTGCACGGCAAGTGCGTGCCGTCGCGCATTTCCATCGTCACTGGTCGCTACACGCACACCGACGGATTTCGCACGATCCACCTGCATTTGCCGCCTGATCAACCTAACCTGCTGACCCTGTTAAAGCGCGCCGGCTACGAGACTGCGGTCTTCGGGCACAACCATGTGTGGGAGGATTTCTGGGGCGACAATCACAAATCTTCCGGCGGCGTGGATTATCACTCGTACACGATCGAGGGCGGGTTTCGCAATTTGCTGGAAAAATCCTGGCCCGTTCCCCCCGCGCCGCCCGGCGCCCCGCCGCCGCCCGCGGAGCTCGATCTGCCGCATTTCCATTACGGCGGCCGCGTCGAATCGCCGCTCGCCGGTTTTTGCGACGACAATCGCGCGGCGCAGGCGATCCACTACCTGCGGCGCGTGCGCGATCGTTCGCGTCCCTTCTTTCTACAGCTCAACTTCGGCGCGCCGCATCCGCCGTATCAGGTGGAGGAACCCTGGTTTTCGATGTGCGACCGCGAGCGCGTCGCGCCCTGGCCCTACGAGCTGCCGAAGCATGCGCCGCTGCCGATGCGCGTGATGCGCCGCGTGCGCACCGCCGCCGCGCGCTCCGACGCGGCCTTTCGCGAGATTCAGTGCGTTTATTACGGCATGATCGCGAAAATGGACTCCCTGTTCGGGCGCGTGCTGGAGGCGATCGAGGCCGAGGGATTGTTCGAGAATTCGGTCGTGGTGTTCACTTCCGACCACGGCGATTTCGCGGGGCAATACGGGCTGGTGGAAAAATGGGACACGGCGATGGGCGATTGCATCTTGCGTGTCCCTCTGGCGATTCGCGCGCCCGGCTTGCCCGGCGGCGCGCGCGTGGAGAGCCTGACCGAGCACGTGGATTTGTTGCCGACGCTGGCCGAATTGTTGGAGCTCGAGCCCGACTGGGGGGTTCACGGCGAATCGCTGCTGCCGATGGCGCGCGGGGAGCGGCAAAAAACCGCCGTGTTCGCCGACGGCGGGCACGAGCGGGAGATGTGGCGGCGCGTCGCGCCGTCGGTGAAAGCGGACGGCAAACAGGAAAGCTATCGCGCCCATCCGGAGGCGATGGCGCGAACGAAAATGGTTCGCACCGACCGCCACAAACTCGTCGTCCGGCTCGAGGGCGGCAACGAGCTTTATGACCTGGCGGAGGACCCCTTCGAAATGAACAACCGTTGGGGCGATCCGGCCTTTTGCGATGTCGTTGCGGATTTGCAGGCCCGCCTCATCGAGTGGTGTCTGCGTACAGACACCGACCGCCCCCTCGAAACGAACGTCGGGGCGTGAGTCCCGGCGGGACAGGGAACACTCCATGAAAATCAGCAAAGAACGCCCCGACACGTCCATCGCGGAACCGCTGGAGCAGATCGGAATCGCGAATCTCGATCCGCGCGCGGCGCGCGTGAGCGTGCGGGATGCGCGGGGCCGCGAATATTTCGCGGCGGACGTCGCGCCGGGCGCGCGTCTGGCATTTCTCGCGCGCGGCGCGGCGGGGCGGCATGTCGCGCGGGCGTCGGACGCGGCGGGCAACGCGATCGCGGAAATCGCGTTCGAGGTGCGCGCGCGCACGCGCATCGCCTGCGACGCCGGGCCTTACGGCGCGTTGGCCGACCGGCTCGAGGCCTTGCTGCGCGCCATCTCCGATCAGCGCGGCCTCGTCGTCAACGGCCGCTATGTCAAATTCTTCGTCGACTGGCTGCGCGACCACACTTATGTGCTGAAAAGCCTAAAGTATTTCGAGCGCGACCTCCGCTCCGGCGTGGAGTTCTTTCTCGATCGCCAGCAGCCCAGCGGCATGATCTGGGACGATATTCACGAAAACCCTGCGCCGGGCTTCCCCGCCATTTTCGGCGAGGCGCTGGGCCGCGGATTCTTCGCCTACGAGGAAAGCGGCAAATGGATTTTGCGCCGGATCCCTGTGGAAGCGGATGTCGAGTACATCGCCGTCGAGGCCGCCTGGCACGTGTGGAAAGCGACCGGCGACGACGGCTGGCTGGCCGCGCAACTGCCGCGGCTGCGAAAGGCCGTCGCGTATATGACGTCGCACCCGGATCGCTGGAGCGCGGCGCAGGGGTTGGTGAAGCGCGGCTACACGATGGACACCTGGGATTTCACGAACCCCCTTTTTTATCGCCGCGATCACCGGCATCTGCCGGGGCCGGGCGAGCCGTTTTTCCTGTTTCACGGCGACAACAGCGGTTGTTATTCGGCCCTGCGCCGGCTGGGCGAGATGTGCGGGGCGTTGGGGCTGGATCGTGAGGCCGCCGACTGGCGCGAAAAAGCCGAGGCGCTGCGCCGGCGCGCCAACGCGTTGTTGTGGCGCGACCCTTGTTATGCGGCGATGGTTCCGGAGGCGCCGCTGGGCGCGGCGCACGCGGCGCTGGTCGAGGCGGACCGCCGGCGGCTCTCGCTCTCCATCGGCTACTCGATCAACCGCGGTCTGCCCGATCGCGCGATGGCCGTGAAGATGCTCGACGAATATCGGCGGCGGCGCGAGGAGAAGCGCGGCGAGAGCTTCGCCGAGTGGTGGACGATGGATCCGCCCTACACGCTGGAGGAGTGGCCGGACCCGCGCGCCGAGCACACCGGGCGCGGCGAATACATGAACGGCTCGATCTCGCCGCTGCCCGCCGGCGAGCTGGCGCGCGCGGCGTTCGAGCACGGGCGCGAGACCTACGGGGCCGACATTCTGCGGCGTTTGTGGGCGCTTTCAGAGCGCGACGGCGGCTATTTGGCGGAGGCCTACACGCGGCGTCCGGAGACCGAGGGAGCGACCGCGCCGCCGCCGCCCTGCCGTTTCACGCCGCTCGACCTGCGCGCCGCCGCCAACGCGGGGCTGCGCCACGGCGCCGCGCCCGGCGTTCCGGCCTGGACGGGCGAGGGCGATAACGACTTGCGAAATCTCCCCGTCGGCGATCAGACCTTCCGCCATATTCGGTTTCACGTGATAGATCCGGCCGGCAACGGCGGGCGCTCGGTCATCGCGCTGGGCGATCGCGCGGCGCACGCGCGCCCCGCCGTAGAGATTCCCGTGGGTGGAGCGACCGCTCAGAGCGTTTATTTTCTCCACGCCCTGGGCCGCTCTTCCGCCGGTGTGCCAGCCGTCTATGAAGTCGTCTATGCCGACGGAAGCGTCGAGCCGATCCCCATCCGCGTCGGCGTTGAGATCGGTTTGTGGTGGGGCATCGTCCCGCTGCGCAAGCTGAAAGGCGAATCGGCGGCGGGCACGCGGCACGAGCCGACGCACCTGGCCCGGGTCGCGTGGCAGGGCGCGAACGGGGCGTGGGGCCATGTGGGACTCTACATGTTCGGATGGGACAATCCCCATGCCGATCGGCCCATCGCGGCGATTCGGCTTCAAGCCCTGCCGCGCCAACTGGTGATGGTCGCCGCCATTTCGCTGAGCGACGCCCCCGTCGCCTTCGAACGCTCGATCCGCTCCTTCGGTTTGCCCGAAACCTGGGCGCAGGCCGCGGTCTATCACGCGCTTGCCGAAGGTTTGGCCGGCGTGACGGATGCCGGGCGGGCGTATTCGGCGGCGGAGATTGCGCCCCGCTGGGCTGCCACGGAGGCGCGCCGGGCGGACGTGGCGCTGCATTATCCCGCCTCCGACGCCTACTGCGCGTATCGGTGGACGCTCGACGCGGCGGGCGGAACCATGACGATCGAAACCAGCGCGACGGGGGATGCGACGCGGCTGCGGGCGCTGCTGCCCTCGGGCGCGGCGCCGCTGGCGTGCGCGGTGGAAGGGCGGCCGGCGGCGTTCGCGGTCGAACGCGTGGAAGACTCCGCCTATGTCGTCGTGGATATCCCCGGCCCCGGCGCGCGGTGCGAGATCCGGTTTCGGTAGCGGCGCGCGGAGCGTCGAGGGCGGAGGCGCGGCGGGGCTGCGATTTTTCGTGGCGGGAATTCGCCGTTTGGGATTAGAATACGAACGCTATGGCTGACCTCGTGTTCAAATGTCCGCATTGCGGACAGGAAATCGAAGTGCCGGAGCGGATCGCGAAACGCCCGATGGCGTGTCCCGCCTGTGGCCGCGAGATCCCCGCGCCGGCATCGTTGACGGAGTTGATCAATTTCGATTGCCCGGCCTGCGGGCAGAATCTCGAGATCGAGGCGGCGGATGCCGGCATGGAGCTCGAGTGCCCGAAATGCGGCGCGCGGATCCGAACGCCGGAAATCGGACGGGAGGCGATCGCGCTCTCGCCCGGCGAGGCGAATCCGGAGGCGCTGGAGGAACAGAAAAAGAAAGCGACCGCGCGTATCGAGCTTCCGCATAACGCCGTCGTTCCTCCGCCGCCCGCGCGCGTCTTCAAGATCAAGCGGGCGGATAGCTGAATCGCCGGGCGCCCACGAACGCATACTATGAAGGATATCCTGAATTGCGCGATCGTCGGCTGCGGCGTGATCGCGCCTTCGCACGCCGCGGGCTATCTCAAACAACCGGGCGTGCGGTTGCGGTGGGCGTGCGACCTCATCGAATCGAAAGCGCGGACGCTGGCGCAAAAATTCGGCATCGAGCGCGTCACGACCGATTATCGCGTTGCGCTCGACGACCCCGAGCTGCACGCCATTTCCATCTGCACGGATCACGCCAGCCATGCGGAGATCGCGGTCGCCGCGCTGGAGGCCGGCAAACATGTGCTGTGCGAAAAGGCGCTCGCCGCCACCACCGAGGGGCTCGATCGCATGATGGCCGCGGGCGATCGGCATCCCGACCTCGTCTTTTCGGGCGTCTTTCAGCACCGCTTCGATCGGATTTATCAATATGTGCGGGAATTGATCCGCGAGGGCGCCTTCGGCACGCTGCTGACGGCCAACCTCAAAGTGCTGTGCCGGAGAACCGACGCCTATTACGAGGCCGACGAATGGCGCGGCACCTGGGCGCGCGAGGGCGGATCGGTGATGATCAACCAGGCCATCCATTTCGTGGATATTCTCCAATGGATCACCGGCGGCGTTTCCGCCCTGAGCGCCGCCTTCGCAAACCTCACGCACGGCGCCTCGATCGAGACGGAAGACACCGCCGTGGCCGTGCTCAAGCTGCGCAACGGAGCGCTGGGCAGCATCGCCGCGACCAGTTCCAGCCATCTGGATTGGGACCCCAGCTTTTACCTCTACGGTTCGCAGGGTTCGCTCGAGCTTCGCAACGGGAAGTTGCTTCGCGTTTCGTTCGCCGATTCGGCGCTGACGCGCCGCGTCGAAACAGAATTGGCGGGTCGGATGGACGACGCGCGGAACGAAGCCGGCAAGGATTATTACGGCCCCAGCCATCCGACGCAGATCGCGGATTTCGTCGCCGCCATCCGCGAGGGGCGGCCCCCCTTTGTGCCGGCGCGCGCCGCCCGCGTGGCGGTGGATCTCGTGCTGAGCATTTACCGCGCTCATCGCGAGGGCGGCTGGGTGACGCTGCCGCCGGCCTGAAAACCCGGAAAGCGCTGACGGCCTGAGACCCGCGAACGGCGGGGCGCGGCGTTCCGAATTTCGCGACATTCTCGCGGGCTTTCTCCGGCGCGGGCGGGGGGCGATATCCCGTTTTCTCGCTTGCGCGGCGCGGCGCGCTGCGGAATCATCGGGCGCGTCGCGAAGGCGCCCGAAAACGGCGGCCCGGCGCGAGGGAACACCGCACATGTCGAATTTCAGTTGGGAAGAGTTCTTCCGGCTTCCGCCCGAGCAAAAAGCGCCCCATTTCCAGCGAAACGGGCGGCCCTATCACGCGCTCATCGCGCAGCAGTTCGAGCGGCCGTTCCTCGACCGCCTTTGCGAGCTGGCCACGCGCACGCGCCGCATCGCCAAGACGCGCGGCGGGCGGCTGTTTCTCCAGGATTTGCTGTCCGACAAACGGGCCATGCTGTATTTCGCCCAGCCTTCGACCCGCACCTTTCTCTCGTTCTACGCCGCCTGCCAGATCGTCGGCCTCCAGCCCGCTGAGGTGCGCGACACCAACACCTCCAGCGAGCTCAAGGGCGAGTCGCCCGAGGATTCCGTGCGCACGTTCAGCTCCTACTTCGACGTCATCATCATGCGCCACCCCGTCGGCGGCTTCGCCGAGAAGATCGCCTGGATGCTCTCGAACACCGAGCGCACCGTCCCCGTCATCAACGCCGGCTCCGGCAAGGATCAGCACCCCACGCAAGCCCTGCTCGACATCTACACGCTTCAGCGCAGCTTCGAGGAACGCGGGGGCATCGAGGGCAAGCACGTGGTCTTCGTCGGCGACCTTGCGCGGGGGCGCACGGTGCGTTCGCTCTCCTGGCTCCTCAAGCTCTATCCCGGCGTCCGCCAAACCTTCGTCGCGCCCGCCGCGCTCCAGATCGGCGAGGATGTCCTCGACAGCCTCCGCCGCGCCGGCGTCGCGTTCGAATGCACCGACGATTTCGAGGCCGCCGTCCCCCAGGCCGACGCCATCTACATGACCCGCATTCAGGACGAATGGGACACCGCGAAGGAAAGCGCCGCGCTCGATACGAGCCGCTTCAAATTCACCGCCGCGCACCTCGCGCGGCTCAAGCCCGACGCCATCCTCATGCACCCCCTGCCGCGGCGCGACGAGATCGCCCCGGCGTGCGACGCCGACCCGCGCGCAATGTATTGGCGGCAAGTGCGCAACGGCATGTGGATTCGCGCCGCGCTCTTGCTCGTCATTTTCGACCGTGATGTCGAAGTGGACCGCTATTACGAGGACCTGACCCGATGAAAGCCCGACCGAAGAAGAAACTCGATCTCGTCGCGCTGGCCGATTGGTCCGCTCCGCTCATCGAGCGGGTCGTGGAGCTGGGCCTGGAGGTCAAAGCGCATCCGGATTGTTACCGTGACGCGATGGCCCGGCGCACCTTGATCATGATTTTCGAGAAACCCAGCCTGCGCACGCGCGTTTCGTTCGAGACCGGCGCCACGCAACTGGGCGGCCACGCGATCTATTACGACATGAGCACCTCGCCCCTGGCCGCCGGCAAGGAGAGTATCGCGGATATGGCGGCCACCTTGAGCCGCTACGTGGATGTCATCATGGCGCGCCTCTTCGAGCATGCGGCCATCGTCGAACTCGCGCGCCGCGCCACGGCGCCGGTGATCAACGGGCTCACCAACCACGCCCATCCCACGCAGGCGCTCGCCGACTTGATGACGATTCGCGAGAAAAAGGGCGGATGGAAGGGCCGCAAACTCGCCTACCTTGGCGACAGTCGCAACAACATGACGCATTCGCTCCTGAGCGGTTGCGCGCGCGTCGGCATGCACATGACGGTCGGCTGCCCGTCCCGCGCGGAGTTCCGGCCCGACCCCGCCGTACTGCGCCAGGCCGAGCGGCTGGCCGCGCGCTCCGGCGCGAAGATCGCGGTCACCGACGACCCCGCCGCCGCCGTCAAGGGCGCCGATGTCGTTTATACCGATTCCTGGATGAGCTATCACATCCCCGCCGAGCAGCGGGAGGCGCGGCTCAAGGCGCTCGCGCCCTACCAGGTCAACGCCGCGCTCATGCGCCGCGCCAAACGCGACGCGATCTTCATGAACTGCCTTCCCGCGCAACGGGGCGTGGAGCAAACCGCGGAGGTCATTGACGGCCCGCAATCGGTCGTCTTCGATCAGGCCGAAAACCGCCTGCACGTCCACAAAGCCATCCTGCTGACGGTCCTCGATCTCGTGTGACCCGGCGCGGACAAGCCCGCCGGGAGCCAATGCCGAATGCCGAATGATGAATGCCGAATGCGGAACTCGAAACACGGGAATCGGACTCCTTCAACTCTCGACCCTCGGCCCTCCGACTTCTGACTTCCGACCTCCGACCTCCGACCTCTGATCTCTGACCTCCGCTCCCCGTCTCCCATGCTCCCTCTCGCGCCCCAGGATTGCCGCCGCCTGCTGGTGGTCAAAATGAGCTCGCTGGGCGATGTGCTGCACGCGCTGCCGACGATTCACGCCTTCAAGGCCGCCGGGGTGGGGGCGGTGGATTGGGTGGTGCAGCCGGAATACGCCGACCTCGCCCGCGCCTGTCCCGATATCGAGCGCGTGATTGAGTTTCCGCGCCGTGCGGCGCGCGTCGTTTTTTTTCCGTTTATTCGCGAGCTTCGCCGGGAGCGCTACGATCTGATCGTGGATTTGCAGGGTCTTCTGAAAAGCGCGCTCGTCGCGCGTCTCGCGCGCGGCGCGCGGCGGCTCGGCCCTTCGTTTCACCGGGAGGGAACTCGGTTGCTGTATTCCGCTGTCGCCGGTCCGCGCCGCCGCGAGCGCCACGCTGTGGAGGAATGCCTTGACGCTGTACGCGCGCTCGGCTGGCCGGAGCCGGAAGGCCCCCCCGTCTTCCCGTTGCGCGTTCCCCCGTATCCGGGCGAAAATGGCCCGCGCCCGCGCGTCGCGTTCTGCCCCCGCTCGCGCTGGCCGACGAAGAATTGGCCGGTGGAAAACTTCATCGCCTTGGGGCGGCAATTGCTGCAAAGCGTGGGCGGCGAACTTCATCTGTTCGGCGGCCCGGCGGATGCGGCGGAGGGTGCGCGGATCGCCGCCGAACTCGCCGGCGCGGGGCGCGTGGAGAATCATTGCGGACGCACCTCGTTGATCGAACTGGCGGCCTGGCTGAGCGGGATGGACCTCGCCGTCACGGTGGATTCCGGCCCGATGCACCTGGCCGCCGCGCTGGGCGTGCCCGTGCTGGCGTTGTTTGGGCCGACCGATCCGACGCGCACCGGGCCCGTGGGCGCGGCGAACCGGGTGCTTTGTTTCGACAAACTGACGTGCGTCCCTTGTTTCAGCGCGCAATGCGCCCGCGGCGATCTCGCCTGTCTGCGAAACGTTTTCCCCAGCGCTGTCGCGGAGGCGGCGCTCGAAATGCTGCGCCGGCCTTCCAGACCCGCGTAGGGGCGTCGGCAAAGGCTGCGCGCAGCGCTCACGCTTTGGGCGCAGGCGGGGGTCGGGCGGCTCGCCCGGCCGCGTCGGGGAATGCGCTGCGGAGACGCGGAAGGCGCGGAGGGGGTTCCTATGGAGCGCCGGCGCGGATCGAAGATCGTCCCCCGCTCCGGCATTTCCGGCGGCGAGTCCGCCTTTGCCCTTCGGTTAATGGCGCGGCGAGCCGCCGCTCCTTTCGCGAGCGGTCCTCGCCCGCCGAGATTCTCGAAAGCCGGGGCGCGCTGAAGCGGCGGCCAGGGGGCTCGCCGCTCCATCGGAATGATCGCCGGGAATCGCGCTTCCCGGTCATCGCAAACACCGCGTTGGTAGTGTATCACACTTCGCGAAGTGTGATACAGTCCCGCGCCGCCCGCGGTGATTGACGGGTGCGGCGGATCGCAAAAATTCTTCAACGAAGACTTGACCGCTGCTCGCCCGAGTCGCCGGAGTAGAAGATCAGAGGGGATTCAAGCCGCCGAAAACGAGGCCGCGGTTTGATGGAGCGATCTACGTCCGGAGACGGCGAACGGACGCCGGCGATTTCTGCAAAGAAAATCTCCATGTCCGGCTGGGTTCGGTATTCGGCGAAGGTGTGCCATTCCCGCCGCAAGCGCAGCAAATATCCACGGCGTATCCAGCGTACGAGGTTGTTGCGATCGAAGCCCTCATCCCACGCATAGACGTGATGAAGGCTGAAGCAGCCCAAATCAAACATCGCGCGTCGGAAGCGATCCCAGTTCATAATCCGTTTCCGTTATGCGTCAATAACGCATATCAGAAATACTTCAATGACCGGAAAGGGCCGTTTCGGGCGAGCGCGCTTTCGGGCGGGGGCGGACCCGAGACCTCGGCGAAGAAGAGTCAAGCGCGGCGCCGGCGGGCGCCGGAGCGCCGTTTCCGCGCGGCGCGTGGCGTCCGCGCGCCGCGCGCCGGTTTCACGGCGGCCTTACGCCGCGCCGCGGGCGGCGTCGGCCGTCGCCTGCGCTTGGAGGCATAGCTCCGCCGCCTTGAAAGCGTGCGCCTGGGTCATCGCCTTTTCGGTGCGATGCAGGCAGTCGAGGATCAGATCGCCGAAGAAGCGGTAGCCGACCTGTCCGTGCAGGGAGAGATGCCGCTCGCCCTCGTCGTTGACCAGAAACAACTGATCGCCCATGCGGCTTGTGCCGATATCCACATATTTCCGCAGTTCGATATAACCGTCCGTGCCGAGAATCAGCGTCCGCCCGTCGCCCCACGTGCGAAGGCCTTTGGGCGTGAACCAGTCCACGCGGAAATAGAAGGATGCTCCGTTGGCGCCGACGACCGCCGCCTCGCCGAAGTCTTCCAGCTCCGGGAATTCGGGGTGCGCGAAATTGGCGACGCGCGCCATGGCGACCTTGGCTTCCGTGTTGCCGGTGTAGTGGAGAAACTGCTCGCACTGGTGGCTGCCGATGTCGCAGAGAATGCCGCCGTATTTCGCCTTTTGGAAGAACCACGGCGGACGGGATTCCGGCTTGCCGAGCCGGTGCGGGCCGAGACCCAGCATGTGGATGACCCGCCCGATCGCGCCGCGCGCGATGAGCTCGCCCGCGAACATGGCGCATTCGACGTGCAAGCGCTCGCTGTAATAGACCATGTATTTGCGGCCCGTCTCGGCGACCGTCCGCCGCGCCTCGGCGAGCTGCTCGAACGAGGTGAACGGCGTCTTGTCGGTGAAATAGTCCTTGCCGGCGCGCATGGCGCGGCAGCCGAGCGGCCCGCGCTCGCACGGGACTGCCGCCGCCGCCAGCAGGCGGACTTCCGGATCGTCGAGAATCTCGTCGAGCGATCGCGCCGGCTTCGCCTGCGGAAAGCTCTTTTGAAATTCCGCCACTTTCGCGGGATCGGGATCATAAACCCACTTCAGCGCGCCGCCGGCCTCGACGAGGCCGTTGCATTGCCCGTAAATGTGCCCGTGCTCCAGCGCCGCCGCCGCGAAGACGAATTCGCCCGGTTTCACGACCGGCGCCGGTTTGCCCTTCGGCGCGTATCGCATTCCATCCGCCGCTCCGCTTTTTTCCGTGGCCATGGTGTTTTCCTCCCGCGTCCTCCGCGCCCGCGCGGGGAACGTCACTCCCGTATCTGGCCTTCGCCCAGTATGACGTACTTGTAGGTGGTCAACTCCTCCAGCGCCATCGGCCCGCGCGCGTGCAGTTTGTCGGTGCTGATGCCGATCTCCGCGCCCATGCCGAACTCGCCGCCGTCGGTGAAACGCGTGGAGGCGTTGACATAGACGGCGGCCGAATCCACGCCGTCGGTGAACGCTTTTTGGCGCGCCGGCGCGCGCGCGACGATCGCGTCGGAGTGATGCGAGCCGTAGCGATTGATGTGCTGGACGGCCGCCTCCACGCTCGGCACGATCTTGACCGTGAGGATCAGGTCCAGATATTCCGCCGTCCAATCCTCCTCGGTCGCCGCCTGGATCGCGGGCGCGATGCGCCGCGCCGCTTCGTCGCCGCGGAGCTCGACGCCGCGGGCGCCGAGCCGCTCGACCAGCCGCGGCAGGAACTCGGGCGCGATCTTTTCGTGGATCAGGATTTTCTCGATCGCATTGCAGACGCCGGGCCGCTGGCACTTCGCGTTCTCGGCGATCGTGAGCGCCATATCGAAATCGGCGGTGTCGTCCACATACAGGTGGCAAACGCCCTTGTAGTGCTTGATCACCGGCACGCGCGCGTTTTCCACGACATAGCGGATCAACCCCTCGCCGCCGCGCGGAATGACGAGGTCCACCAGACCCTCGAGCTGCGCCAGCTCGCGGATCGCCTCGCGGTCGG
>CALGXT010000211.1 GCA_937935255.1 uncultured bacterium
GTCGCGCACGCCGATGACGATGCCGACGCCGCCGAAACGGCCGGTGGTGTCGTTCTGAAGATTCGTGAAACTTTGGGCGTCGAGATAAGAGCTGTGCTCATCGAGGGCGCTCAGCATGCCGCGCAGCGCGCCGTGTACGAGATTCGTGTAGGCGGCCTTTTCCGGATCCACATAATGCCGCCGTATTTGCTCCATGGCGCGCGTCAGCAGAAGCATCGAGCGATAGGCCTCGTCCCGCGAACTCGCGGCGGAATCCGCCGCCCGCGCGCTCGGCGCGCCCGCCCACACCGCGGCGGCAATCGCCGCGAATGGAAGCCTGCTCCGAAAAAGAAGACCGCGTAGCATACTCAACTCCTCGGCCGCGCAGGAGCGACGGCCGCCGATCCGACTATACGCTCGCCAAGGCCGCACGGCAATGGCCTGCCTTCGTTGCACGTTTGCGCGTCCATTCCCCGCAATATTCCGACGGGAACGCCGGACGGGAATGGGGCGATCCGATAACGATGACCGCATCCGCGGCGGACGGCCGAGGCCGCGCCGCAAGGGCGGCGGGGGCCGGACGCGGGGCGGCCATCCGTTCTTCGCAATGCGATTGAAGGGTTGCAGTTGCCATTCCGATGGAAACGCTTTAGGATGGCGCGGTTTTATTATGAAATACGCGATTCTCGGGGATATACACGCCAATTTAGAGGCGTTGGTCGCTGTCCGCAAAGATGCTTTGGAGCAGGGGGCGACCCATTTCGCCTGCGTCGGCGATATCGTCGGTTACAATGCCAATCCCGTCGAATGCGTGGACATCGTTCGCGAGATGAATTGCGTGACGGTCCGCGGAAATCACGATCATTATTGCTCGGGAACGGATGAATTGACCGGTTTCCATCCGCTGGCCGCCGACGTCGTCAACTGGACCCGCAGCCAGTTGCGGCCCGACCAGTTGGAATATCTCCGCTCGCTGAAATACGTCCTTCCGGTGCAGTCGTTCACGCTGGTCCACAGCACGCTGGACAACCCGGAGATGTGGGGATATGTCTTCGACAAGCTCGAGGCCGACGCCAACTTCAACTATCAGTATACTTCCGTGTGTTTCTTCGGCCACACCCATGTGCCGCTGGCGTTCGAAAAGACCTTCGACGTGAAATTCGGGCTGTACGAGAAAATCAAGATCACGCTCGGGCGTAAATATTTCATCAACGTGGGCAGCGTGGGACAGCCCCGCGATCGCGATCCGCGATCGGCGTATGTGCTGTTCGACACGCAGCGCGGCGAGGTGACCCTGCGGCGCCTGGCCTACGATGTTCAGAAGACGCAGCGGCGTATCCGGGAAGCCGGCCTGCCCGCGGCGCTGGCGGAGCGTCTCGCGGATGGGCGCTAGACGCCCTCCTGCGGTGGGAGAACGAACAAGATATGCGTTGGAACCTTGCATTGGCCGTCGCGGTCGGAATCGCCGGGGCGACGGCGTCGCCGGTTTCCGCTCAGATTGTCGTCCGTTTGCGGACCGATCACGCGCGTCGTCTGCTGTACGAGCCGATTCCGATTCGTGTGCGGGTGGAAAACGGAACCAAAACACCGCTGGTTTTTTCGGGCGAGGCGGCGAACGCGGAACTGCAATTTGAGGTCGAGAAAACGCCGGGCGAACCGGCGCGGCGCACGGATTCGCCGCTATTCGACCGGCCGTTCGTGGCGCCGGCGTACGGCCACGAGGTCTTCTCGGTGGACTTGCTGCGCTTGTTCGACCTTCGTTCCAGCGGCCCGCTTTCCGTCGCGGTCCGCGTGCGGCACGCCGGCGAGGAATTCTATTCCGGAAAGCTGCTGCTCGACGTCGTGCCGGGTTTGGAGATCGCCCGCGTGCTCGCCGTGCTGCCGCGAGAGGATGCCGGACGCCGTTCGTTCCAGTTGCGCACCCTCAGCCGCGCCGGGCGCGAGCAACTTTTTTTGCGCGTGGATGACGTGGATCGGGAAATCTGCCGGGGCGTGTTCGACCTCGGCACGCTGATCCGGCAGCGGAATCCCCAGATGATGCTGGACGGACAGGGCCGTCTCCACGTGCTGCATCAGTC
This sequence comes from uncultured bacterium, assembly GCA_937935255.1. Taxonomy (GTDB): domain Bacteria; phylum Verrucomicrobiota; class Kiritimatiellia; order PWTM01; family PWTM01; genus CALGXT01. Next base: position 2,058 of record CALGXT010000211.1, read on the forward strand.
CGCCCCGGCGCGGCTGACGCGCGCGATCTACCATGACGAGGATCGCACGATCGAAGCGGAGTATTACGGCACGGATGGGGCGGGCGGGCGGCTCGTTCGCAACGAGATCAACGAGGTTGAGGTCAAAGGCGTCGCGCCCTACATCGGCGATCCCGTCATCGCCCCGCTGCGGGGCGAAAGGGCCGAGCCGCGCGCGGATAGACCGGATAACCGACCGCGCCGATAAGCGACCCATGTCCCGGAGCTACAGAGGATTTCGCGGAGGACGGATCGCATGAGCGGGGGGACGATCTCACCGGCTTCGGCGCGCCCGACCGATTCCGCGGGATCGCGCCTGGCCGTAATCGTCGTCTCGGCCTACATATCCGCCCAGATGCTCGCGGATATCGCGAGCGTCAAGATCGGCGTCGTCGCGGGTTTGGCGGTGGACATGGGAACCTTCATCTATCCGGTCACCTTCACGCTGCGGGATATGGCGCACAAGGCGCTGGGGCGATCGAAGACGCGCCTCCTCATCCTGTTGGCCGCCGCCATCAACGTCGTGATGGCGCTCTACTTGTACATCTGCGCGAAGACGCCCGGCGATCCCGACTGGGGGTTGAACGACGAGTTTGCTCAAGTGCTGGGCCCCATGCCCCGAATCGTGTTCGCGTCCATTCTGGCGGAGGTCGTCAGCCAAATGGCGAATACGGAGGTGTTCCAGTGGTTCGTCACGCGGGTGACCCGCCGCCATCAATGGGCGCGGACCCTGTTGAGCAACGGCGTGGCCATCCCCATTGACACGTTGATTTTCTCGGTGGTCGCGTTCGCCGGC
>CALGXT010000212.1 GCA_937935255.1 uncultured bacterium
ATACCAATAACCGACGCCGGGTTCGAGTTTTAAGTCCGTCTTTGTGCCCGAATCATCGAACCAGCCCGTAAAATCGGGTTGGCCCGGCTCATAGATGTACGTATAGGATTTGTACGGTTGAGCTTCACCGTTCCGATAGGCAAACAGGACATCCCCATCGCGCGGATTTAAACCCTGAACGGATTGTAGATCTACATCCGCGGGGAAGCCGAATCCGATTAGCTTCAGCCCAATCGGCAGAGTTACCGTGACTTCCGATACGGGCACTTGCCCCTTGAATGTCAAAGAGACGGGGGCGCCCACGTTTTTGACCCAGAAACCTTCGCCCCGGGGCAGCGTCGTATCGTCAGATTTGACGCCATTCTCATCGAACCAGCCGGTGAAATTCGGCTGTCCCTCCTCATAAATATAAGTGTATGCACGATAGGGCGTGCTCGAACCTGGCGTGAATAAATAGACTACAGCCCCGTCGCCAAGTCGGTTTTGAAAAACTTCCCCCAAGGTCGTTTCGCCGCCGCCCACTTTTTCGAACGGCACCGACATCAGCGAAAGCCCCGTCGGGATTTCGACCTGGATAAGCCCGACCACGTTGCTGCTGGCGGCGCCGGCGCCGACGGCGAGCAGAGCGCTCAAAAACGTCGCGACGAACGTCGCCTTCACACCTGTGAAATTCATTTTCATCCCCCGTTTTTCGATCGCGTTGATATTAGACGAATCCTGCAACGAACCATCGTCCCGCGGCATCGTCGCTGACGTGCGCATCCCGCCCACCCAATTGCTAAAATAATCTATCCACGGCGGATAGCAAGTCGTTTTGCTTTTTTTTATTCGGGGCGAAAGACGAGATCCGGCGGCGGCCGCAGACCTCACGGCGCCATCCGGGCGCGTTCTTCCAACTCCCGCCGAAGCAGGGGCGGAAGCTCTTGCGCTCGCGGCATGAGTGTAGCGAATATTTCCCGGGCTTCAATCGGGCGCCGCAGGTCTTCCAGCGTGAGCGCGAGGTTCCATAACGCGACCGGTTGGTCGGGGGCCAATTCCAGCGAACGCCGCAGCGCCGCTTCCGCCTCGGCGGGCCGGCCCGCTCGGCGGAGCGCGTCACCGAGCGTGTCCCAGGCCGTCGCCATTGCGGGCGCGCGTTCGATCGCCTCGCGCGCCGGCGCGATCGCCTCCGCAGGTCGGTTCAGCCGCGTGAGCGCGTAGGCGAGGTCGTTCAGCGCAGCGGGATCGCGCTCCGCTTCGAGGCTCCGGCGCAGCGCGGCTTCCGCCGCCGCATAATCGCCGTCGTGAATTCGAATCGAGCCGAGCACCTGGTTGGCGAAAGGCTGGCGCGGATCCGTCGCGAGGATTTCTCCGACGCGCGCCAGGGCGTCGTCCCGGCGGCCCTCCAGCACGTCGGCCTGCAGCAGCAACATTTGCGCGTCCCGATCGCCGGGTCGGGCGCGCCACACGCGCTCTAATGCCTTGCGCGCTGGGGCGACCGCGCCGCGCGCCAATTCGATGCGCGCCACCGTCAAAAGCACGTCCGGCGAAAGAGCCGGTCCCGCTTCTCGCAAGCGGGCGAGCAGCCGATCGCGCTCCGTATCCTCGCCGGCCTCCGCCGCCATCGCCGCGAGCAGGGCGATTGCTTCATAATCGTCCGCTTTTGAACGAATAAGGGTCTGGAGCGACTGGCGGGCTTCCGCGCGGCGGCCGGCCGTCCAATCGAGCAGCGCGCGTTCGCGGGCGAGGAGGGCCGCGTCCGCGCCGGCGGCCGCGGCGCGCTCGAGCGCCTCCTCCGCCGCCGCAAGATCGCTGCGGCGCAGATGGAGGCGAAACAGCGCCAGCCAGGCGGCGGGGGAATCATCCTGTTCGGCGAGGTCGCGCAGCGCCGCGGCGCTTTGGGCGTCCGCGCCGCGCATCGCCAGCGCGCGGCGCAACGGCGCCGCCGCCTCGCCCGCGCGCCGCCAGTCGGCCTCCGCGGCGGCGAATCGGCCGGCCTGCGACCACAGCAGTCCTCGGCGAGTCAGCACGTCCGGACGCCGCACTTCGCCGAAATTCCGGATCAGCCGCCACGCGTTCAGATGAACACCCTCCCGATGAAACCGATCGGCCGCTTTTCGCAGCCGCGCTTCCTCAACCGTCGGCGGGGCGTCCCGTTCCGCCGGGCCGAGCAGGGCGGCGTTCATCAACGCGCTGAGGTTTTCGGGGTGGACGCGCAGCGCGACCGCGTAGGCTTCGGCGGCGAGGTCGGGGCGGCCTTCCTCTTCGAGTAAAACGCCGGTGTTGTTCGCGGCGCGGCTGACACGGGCGGCGACAAGCGCATTCCAGCGGGCCGTCCATGGCCACGGCTCGCGCGCCGCGGATTCGGCCAAGCCCTCGTAACGCAAAGCGAATTCAAAGTTCCGACGCGCCAGCATTTCGAGATCGGGGACGGGGCCCTCGTCGGCGCTGTGCGCCAGCGGCCCGTTGGGAATCACGCGGCGCCCGGCCGCGCGCCAGGGTTCGGAGAAGCCGAGCACGGCGATTTCGTCATTGCCCCAAGGCTCGCGTCCCATCCATTCGGAGAGCAGCGGGGCGATGCCCAACAAGGCCAGGTCGCGTCGGCGCGGATCGGCAAACCGCGAGGCCAGATAGCGGCGGTACGCCGGCGCCATGTCCATCGCGGGTTGAAGGGCGCGCGTTCGAAGACCGGCTTCGGCCAGCGCGACGGCGATGAGGTCGTCTTCGGGCGATTCCAGCAGCAGCCATTCGCGATGGCCGACGAGGCGAACGACGTCGCGGGCGTAGTCCGTGTAGCGCTGGCGGGCGGCGGAGCGGATCAGCCGCCCGTTGAGCATCGGCGCCGCCAGCAGACCGGCCGCGAAAATCGTCATCGCGCCCCGCCAAAAAATTCGATGGCTTGCGAGAAAACCGCGCTCGACCAAAAATCTTCGACGCGGCGGCCTGCGCGCCCAGGCGGCGAGCCGACCCAGCGAGAACGCCGCCGCGGCCGCCGCCATGGCGCGCGGCATCAACAAAGAAGCGGCCATCGCGGGGGCCAAGGCGTCCAGCAGCACCATCGCCAGGCCGAGGCCGGCGAAGGCGACGGAAAGCGCGGCATGGCCGGGACGGATGAACCATACGCGCAGCGTCAGAAACGGCACGATTGCCAGCCAGAGGGCCGGGCCGGCGGCCCCGACGACGATCAAAAGCCACCCCACGGGCGGCAAGGCGTTCGCGGCGGAATGATAGTGCGCGCGCGCCAGATCGAGCGCGACAGCGCCGAAACCTTGGAGCTGACGCCATTCCGCGGCGGGCTGCCGGGAATACCAGAGCGCATGATATATCCACGGCAGCAATCCTGCGAAGGCGAACGGCAAGGCCCCGGCGAGACGGCGAAACACGGCAGCCCGCTCGACACTTTCGGGCAGCAGTCCGTCGTGGCGCGGCGCGGCGCGGCGCAGCAGAATCACCGCCGCCGCGAGCAACACGATCGGCGCCAGATACAACGCGGCGGCATGTTCGGCTGCCGCCAGGACGAGGAAAAACGCGAAAAGGCCCCAAGAATGCGCGCGCCCCGTGTTTTCGAAGCGGATCAAAAACTCGAGGGCGGCGAGCAGAATCGCCAGCGCGAGCGGTTCCGGCGACGCGCGCGTGGCGGCGAACCAGAACGGGAATGCGAAGGCCAGCGCGAACGAGGCGACGACGCCGGATAACCGCCGGGCGATGTGATCGTTCGGGCGCGCCGGCTCGATCGGCGGAAAGGCGCGCGCGACCCGTCCGAGAAGCAGGACCGCCGTCGCCGCGCAGAGCGCGTTGAAGACGGCCAACCGTTCGCTCAATGCGCCCACGGGGATTCGGGCGATCCACCGCGCCAGGCCGGCGTAGGCGGGATGCGTCATCGGGGGGAGGGGCGAAAGGCCTCCCACCGCGGCGGTCCAGGCCGCGGCGTCGCCGGGATACGGCGTGCGGCAAAGCGTAAGCAGAAACAGCGCCAGCGCGCCGAAGAAAACGGCGAGGTCCGTTCGCGTCTCCGGCGGGGCGGGCGGTTCCTCGACTTCATCGGGGAAATCGGCGTCCCGATCTTCATCCACGTCGGCCATAGGCGCAGAATACCATGAACCTGCAGTCTGCCATAGCGCGATCGCGCCGGATCGGTCTTTCCGTCTTTCAGAGCCGCGCCAGCACGAAGACGATGCCGGAGGCGAGAAGCAAGAGGGGCGCGAGGAGTTCCGCGTTCAGATTCGGGAAGAGACGGAATCCGCCGGCGGAAAGCCAGCCGCCGGCGCGGCGGCGGAGCCGTTCGGCGGCCCAGATCGTCGCCGCCAGCGCGGAGAGATCGAGGATCGCCTTCCACGGCGCGGCGGGGCGATAGCGCGGGAAGAAGACGGCCGCGAGCAGCAAGGCGGCCAAGCCGACCCAAGGCCGCGCGCTTCGAGGGGCTTCGGGATCGCGCGCATACCGGAATTTCAGGAAGCCGCCCACGACCAGCAGCGAGGATGCGAGCGCGACCGCGCGCATCCCGGGGCTTTCCTCCATCACCGGATATTTCAAATACCAAATCATGGCGGGGAACAAACCCGATCCCATCCAGACGCCGACGGCGACGGCGGCGAGCGCGGCGCGGCGACCGCGCACGTTCAGCCCCTCGATGCGCAAATCGCCGGCGACATGAAAAAGCAGTGTTTTATAGAGCGCATGGATGGCGACATACAAAAACGCCGCTTCGCTCCATCCCCGCGAGAGCAGGAGGCCGACGAATCCGATCGTGACGACGGTGCTCCCGGCGATACAGCGTTTGAAGTCGCGTTCGAAAAAGACGGCGATGGCGGGAATCAGCATGGTCAGCAACGACAGGCCGGCGAGCCATTCGAAGATGGAATGGAGGCCGAGCGAGGCGGCCGAGCGCAGCACGCGCTGTTGAAGGCCAAAGACGCCGGTGAACACGGTGAAGGAACCGAGAAACGCCGAGACCAGGGGGGCGGTCGCGGCGTGGCACGTGGCGACCCACGTGGAGGCGGGGAAAAACGCGCTCTTGATGAGGAACGCGACCGCGAAGAAGATCAGAATCCAGGCCCGGTGGGCCGGCGCCGCGGCGTAAAACTCCTCCGCGAACGGGAAACCGAGGTCGGCGCCGGTCGCGTAGAAAAGAATGATGCCCCCCAGCAAAAACAGCGAACTCGACGCGCCGAAGAGCATGTATTTCACCGACGCGAAGAACTGACGCCGCGCCGCCACCAGCACATAGGCCGCCATAATCATCAGTTCATAGAAGACGAAGAAGTTGAAGATATCGCCCGTGACCAGCAATCCGCTGCATCCGCCCAGATAGAGCAGGAACAGGAGCCGAAGCGGCCACGCCGAGAGCTGCTGCAGGCGACCGATCGAGAACAGCAGCGGAATCAGGTAGGCCGCGAGGAAATGCGTCCGTTCGTGCGAAAAGCCGAATTCAATGGCGAACGGCAGCGCGCTGACGGCAAAACGAACCTCGCCGGTGGTTCCATAAAAGCGGAAGATCAACGCCAGGCCGATCGCCGTCTGCAGCGCATGGCTGGCGGCGATCACGGGCCTCGAGCTGTCGCGATGAAACAAACCGCGCACGGCGAGCGCTATTCCGGCGGCGAACAGCGGGACGAACGGGAACGCCAGGATCAGGGTCGCGTCAGTCATGCAACTCCGAGGCGTTCAACGTGCCGTGCGTTTGGCGCACCCGAACGATAAACGCCAGCGCCAGCGCGTTGAAACAGACGCCGATCACGATCGCGGTGAGCATCAGCGCCTGGGGCAGGGGGTCCACCATCGCGCCGGTCGCGCCGGGTTCGAGGATGGGCGCGCGGCCGGCGGCGTCATAGCCGGCGCCGAGAAAAGCGAGAATGACCATGCCTTCGATGACCGCGAGGCACATGATCTTGCGAATCAGATGATCGGCGGTGACCAGACCGTACGCCGCCAGCGCGATGATCAACAGATTCATGGTTCCTCCCGCGCGAAACGCATGCCGACGACGGCGAGCGTCACGACCATCACCTCCAGGAAGGTGTCCGCCGCGCGCGGCCCGAGATAGATCGCGGACACCAGATTGCGGATGTTCAAGCGTTGTGCGATCTGCGCGACGCCCTCCACAGTCTCATGGGGGGCCGTCTTCGGCGCGTCCCAACCGAAGAACACAAAGGCGAGAATGCCCGCGAGGAGCAGGGCGCCGATGATCTTAGTCGGCTTCATCGCTTCCCCGCAGATCGAGAAAGTGCCGGAAAATCAGCACGATCGAACCGGCGACTTCCAGAAAGATCGCCAGGTTCAACAGCCAGAAAAAGATATTGGAAAACAGCAGTCCGCGCCCCGTCCATTCTTCGAAACCGCCGAACGGACGTCCGGTGCGCGCCATGCCCGCGGCGAAGAGGCCGAAAAGCAGGGCGAGACCGGCCAGTTCCGCCCCCTCGAAGAATCGGTCGGAATACACGCGGCGATTCCAGAGCAGGTCGAGCGCGAGGATCAACGTTCCGAACACGACGCCGCCCTGAAAGCCGCCGCCCGGCGAATTCGCGCCGTACGAAAAAAGCTGAAAGCTGAACAGCACGACAAAAGGAAAGAGCGCGCGGAGCGAGACAATCAGAATCGGCGATTCGCGCAAACGGGGTGTCGTCATGGCGCGGTCTCCCCCGCGGGCGGGGCGTACCGTTCACAGGGAACGAGCCACAGGGAGGCCGTCTCCGGATTCGTAAGATCCACGCCATCCCTTCGGCACAGCCCGACAAAGGCGTCCGCCTCAGCGCGGTCGCGCAGCGCGACGGCGATCAGGCGATTGTATTGCAGGTTTTGACCAAACCAGCGTCCCACGTCCTCGAAGAGCGGAATCGTGCGCATCGCCAGGTTTTCGAGCGCCTCGCCGTCGAGCACGGTTCCCTCGAAAAGCTCCGTCTCGATCAGCGCGCCCACGATTTTGCGGACGAGCGATTCGTCTCGCAGAAGGACGATCATCAGCGTCATGTCTGGAAATCCCGAATGAAACAGGCGATGCGTTCCGGATCGCCGGACCGAAAAGCGTCCTCCGCGCCCGGCGCCGAGAGCATCCGGCTGAGACGGGCGATCAAGCTGAGATATTCGCGCGACTTTTCTTCGGGGATCAACGCGCAGAACACGGTGTGGGTGGGGCCGCAGCGGCCGAAGGGCGTCGGGACGCGAAACAGCCCCGCGCTGAGGAGAATGTCGCGGCTGCGCGCGATCCGGGCATGAGTCAACGCGAAACCGCCGCCCAGCGCCTGGTCGCGCATGGCGCGGATGTTCTCCAGCGCGGCCGCGCGGTCGGCGTCCGAAAGCGTTTCATCCTCCCGCAGGCAGACGCCGAGCAGCGTGCGCACCGTCACATCGCGGGCCGCGGGGCCCAGCGGGACGAATCGCTCGGCTTTCAAGAATTCGGTCAGGTCAATCATAGCGCGGCCCTTCGGTTTTGCGGATGGCGATCAGGAACACCAGCGTGGAGAGACCGGCGCCCAGCGCCGCCTCGGTCATCGCCACGTCGGGGGCGTGCAGCAGCAGATATTGCACGGTTAAAAGCACGCTGAACAAGCTCAGCCCCAGCAGGGAGAAGCGGAGGTCGCGCGCAAAGACGACGATGCCGGTCATTACCAGCATGAAGCCGAGAAGAATGGGGTCGCCTCTCACGACGGACGCTCCGGAGGTTCTTGTTCCCGCAGGTGCGCCACCGCGAGGATGTGGGGAACCAGCGGCGCGGTGAGAAAAACGAAAAGCAGAATCAACACCAGCCGGGCGATCGCGCCCGGCGCTCCCGCCCGGAGCATCAGGCCGATGAGAAAGGTGGCCGTGCCGGTGACGCCGCATTTGGTCGAGGCGTGCAGCCGCAGGAACAGGTCGGGCAGAATCGCCGCGCCCAACGCGCCGAAAAAGACCAGCGCCAGTCCGAGCGCGAGAAGAGCGCCGCTCATGCCTTCTCCCCGCGCCGCCGCGGGCGCATTCGCGCGAAGGCGATCGTCTCGACGAACGAGAGCAGCGCCGCCAGCATGGCGACATCCAGATAGAACGGGCGGCCGGCGCGGATCGCGTGGACGCACAGCAACAGGATCGCCTCCGCCGATACCAGGTGAACGGCGATCAACCGGTCGTAGAGCGACGGACCGGCGAACAGGCGATAGAGGCTCAAACCCATCAACCCATACAGCGAATACACGGCCCAGGTCATCCGAATACCCGTTCCAGAAGCGACTCCACCGGGCGCTTGATCAGGTCGCCGGCGCGCACCGAATGATCGCTTTTCACGTCGAACCAATGCACAAAAAGATGGCGATCCTGAAGCCACAGCGAGAGCGTGCCCGGAACGAGCGTGATGGAATTCGCGAGCAAAACGCGGCCCAGCCGGGAGCGCAGCCGGGTGCGGACGCGCACCATGCCGGGGCGATACCGTCCGGACAGCATCCGCACGATCAGCTCGGCGCTGGCGATATAGCCTTGCAGGAGGAGCGCCGCGAACAACAGCCCCAAAAGATCCGGCCGATAGAACGGGCGCGCGACATCGAACGGGTTCTCCTCGGCGAACAGCGGCATGGAAAACAGGGCCGCCGCGACGGACAGCGCCGCCGCCCCGACCAGCGAAAGCGGATGAAAATCGCGCGTCACCGCCAGCCAGCCCGCGAAGCACAGGCCCGCCAGTGACAGTATTCGGACGGTTCTTTTAAACACGCGCATCGCTCCCTCGCGCCCGGCGCGATCGTCGCGCGCAGTATGGACGGAAACCCCGCGCGGTGAAAAGCCGGAAATCGAAGGTCGGGGCTGCGGCCCGGCGGGGGCGTAAGGGGCGTAAAGGGAGGGGAAAGCGCGCCTCCGGGCATAACCGGCGCTTCCCCGCCCAAGGCATGTCCGCGCGCGCTGCGGTCGCGTCGTCGCATGGCTCCGACCCCCATCGCATTTTGGGAAGCCGGCGCTTGGGAGGGGCTGCCGCCTTCGCGCCGCACGCCACGCCGAGACGAGACCGCGAGCTCGCGGCGATGGAGCGCGCGGGATTCGTCGGCGAGGATTCGGGGCGTCGCGGCGTCGCCTGTCGGATTGACCGAAGGGGCGGGCGTCGTTAGCATGGGGGCTTTCGCGGCGCAGGCCGCGACGCGAGAGCTGTTGCAATGCCGAAAATCGGAATTTTGCCCTCCCTGCTGGCGGCCGACTTTGGGCGTTTGGCGGAGGAGTGCCGCCGCGCCGCCGACGCCGGCGCGGACGAGTTGCACCTGGACATCATGGACGGGGTTTTCGTGCGAAACATCAGCTTCGGCCCCGAGGTGGTCGCAATGGCGCGGCGCGCGGCGCCGGAGCTGCCGCGCAACGTGCACCTGATGGTTGCGCGCCCGCATGAATACGTGGACGCGTTCGCGGACGCCGGCGCGAATACCCTGCTGATCCACGTCGAGGCGCCGTGCGACGTGGCGGGCACGCTCCGGGCGATTCGCGCCCGCGGCGTGCGCGCCGGCTTGACGTTGAATCCGGAAACTCCGGCGGCGCTGGCGGCCCCCTATCTGCGGGCCGGACTGGTGGATGAAGCGTTGTGTATGACCGTTCACCCCGGCTTCGGCGGCCAGTCATTCATCGCGGCGGCGCTGCCGAACATCCGTTCGCTACGCGCGATGGCGTCAGCGCTGGACATTTCCGTGGATGGCGGAATCGGCGACGAGACCGCCGCCGCCTGTGCGCGGGCGGGCGCCAACCTGTTCGTCGCCGGCACCACGCTTTTCCGCGCGCCGGATATGGCCGCCGCCGTTGCCGCCCTGCGCGCCTCCGCCGAGGCGGCCCGCCCATGAACGCCGCCGAGCTCCGCCGCATTCGAAATTTTTGCATCGTGGCGCACATTGACCACGGGAAGTCCACGCTCGCCGATCGCATGCTCGAACTCACGGGACTGATGGACCGGCGCGAGGCGCGAGATCAAGTGCTGGACGCCATGGACCTTGAGCGCGAGCGCGGCATCACCATCAAGGCCCATCCCGTGACGATGCCCTACCGCGCCGCCGACGGCACGGAGTACGAGTTCAATCTGATTGACACCCCGGGGCACGTGGATTTCTCCTACGAAGTCGCGCGCAGCATCGCCGCGTGCGAGGGGGCGATACTCGTCGTGGACGCCACGCAGGGCGTTGAAGCCCAGACCGTCGCCAATACCCATCTCGCGCTGGAACACAATCTGGCGATCATCCCGGTTCTCAACAAGATTGACCTGCCGGGCGCGAACATCGAGGAGGCGATTCGGCAGGTCGAGGACGTCCTGGCGATTCCCATGGACGATTGCCTGAAGATCAGCGCGAAGACGGGTTTGGGCGTGCCCGCGCTGATGGAGGCGATCGTCGCGCGCATTCCGCCGCCGCGGACGGATGCCGCGGCGGGATTGCGCGCGCTGGTGTTCGATTCCACCTTCGACGCCTTCCGCGGGGTGGTTTCCTATGTTCGCGTGTTCGAAGGCGATCTGGGGCCGGGCGACCGCATCCGACTGATGAGCACGGGCGCCGATTATGAAGTCAAGGAGGTGGGGCGCTTCTCGCCCAAACCGGCGCCGGTGGATCGTCTGCATCCGGGCGCCGTGGGCTACCTCATCGGCAACATCAAGCATCCTTCCGAAATCCGGATTGGCGACACAGTCACCCGCGTGGACCGGCCCGCCGCCGAACCGCTGCCGGGTTTTCGCAAGGCGCGCCCCACGGTGTTCTGCGGGCTATATCCGGTCAACAGCGCGGATTTTGAGAAGCTGAAGGCCAGCATCGAGCGGTTCAGTCTCAACGACAGTTCGATCGTTTTTCAACCGGAGAATTCGACGGCGCTGGGGTTCGGATTGCGTTGCGGTTTTCTCGGCCTGCTGCACATGGAAATCGTGCAAGAACGGTTGCGCCGCGAATACGACCTCGACATCATCTCCACCTATCCGGGCGTGGTGTACCGCGTCTTTCTGAGCAATGGGACGATGCGGGAAGTCGAAAACCCCGCGATGCTGCCCGATCCGACGCAGATCGAGCATATTGAGGAGCCGATGATCCGCGCCTTCATCATCTGCCCCAACGAAAACATCGGCGACATTATGCAGCTGGTGATGGATAAGCGCGGCGCGGTTTCGAAAACCGAATCCATGGATACCCGCCGCGTGATGCTGACCTGCCGATTGCCGCTGAACGAGATTTTGGTGGATTTTCACGACCGGCTCAAGAGCATCAGCCGCGGTTACGCTTCGATGGACTACGAGCTGGATGGCTACGAGACGTCCGACCTCGTCAAAATGGATATCCTGTTGCTGGGCGACGTTGTGGACGCCTTCTCGACAATTGTCCACCGCTCCAAGGCGACCGCGCGCGGGCGGCAGCTATGCGAGTCGCTCTGCAAGGTGGTGCCGCGGCACCAGTTCGCGATTCCGGTGCAGGCGGCGATCGGGCGGACGATCATCGCGCGCGAGACTATCCGGCCCTACCGCAAGGACGTGACGGCGAAGTGCTACGGCGGGGATATCACGCGCAAGCGGAAGCTGCTGGAACGGCAGAAAGAAGGCAAAAAGCGAATGAAACAGTTCGGTCGGGTGAGCATTCCGCAGGAAGCCTTCGTGGAAGTTTTGAAAACGGGGAATTGAGATGCATTTCTTCGAACGCCGCCGTCGGCGAAAACTGGCGCGGCATTGGCGGCATGAGCTCCGGCATGCGCGCGCGATGCGGGAGGATGTCGCTTCGCCGGAAGACCTCGCGCAGCTCGATCGCGCGCGGGAGGAACTGGATGCCGCGGCGCGCGCCGGATCGCCGGAGACGTTCGAGGCGGCCTGCGCGGCGGCGGCGCGTGCGGTCGCCCGGATTCGCCCGCCGAGTCGTTTCCCCTGGCTGGCCGAAAATCTCGAGGTCGCGGTCGTCGCGCTGGCGGTTGCCATGGCGATCCGCTGCTTTTTCGTGCAGCCGTTCAAGATTCCCACCGGTTCGATGCAGCCGACGCTGTACGGCATCACCTTCGAGAATCAGTCCGCGCCCGGCTTTTGGGACCGCTTCCCGCTGAATGTGCCCGCGTGGGTCTTGTTCGGCGAGGGCTATATTGAGGTGCGAGCGAAAAACAGCGGGTTTCTCTCCTTCGCGAACCGGCCGGACGCGGACGGCAACTGGATCGCGTTTGTGGATCGCACGCCGCACCGCATTCGCGCCCACATGCCCATCCGCCGACAGCGGGGCGAATTTGTCCGACGCGGCGAGGTTATTGCTTCGGGTCGCATGCGCTATGGCGATCACGTGCTGGTCAACAAGGTCATCTACAATTTTCAGCGGCCTCGGCGGGGCGACATCATCGTGTTCGATACCCACGACATTCGCCATCCCGATATACGGACGGACACGTTTTATATCAAGCGACTGGTGGGTTTGCCGGGCGAGCGTATCGCGATAGAACCGCCCTGGCTGTTGGCCGACGGTCGGCGGGTGACCGAACCGTATGCGTTTCGGCGGATGGCGGAGGACGCGGCGCACGGCTACCGGGGTTATCTGTTTCCCCATCCCTACGCCAACCCCCGACCTGTGCTCGCGGGGCCGGAAGATACGCTGGCGCTCGGCCGCGACCAATATTTGCCGATGGGCGACAATTCGGGATCGAGTCTCGACGGGCGCTATTTCGGCGCCATTCCCGCGCGAAGCCTTGTCGGCCCCGCGTTCGCCGTGTATTGGCCGTTCACGCGGCGCTGGGGCGGGGTGGAATAACGGAACACGGCGTCGAACCGCGGAGCGAGTCTTTCGGCCATCGAGCGTGGACCGGGCCGCGGATGCGAACTCTCCGATCGCCGCGGCCGCGGCTTGTGCTCGCGCTGGCGCTTCGGCTTCCACTTCCACTTGCGCCTCCACTTCCGCTTCTGCCTCTTTTTTTGCCTCTCTCACCCGACCTTCGGGTCTTTACCATTGTCTCACACCTTCGAAGGTGTGAGAGTGTCGCGCGTGGCGGCGGAATTCAGGACGTTATGGTAAATTCAAGGGAAAAACAGCATATAAGCCATTTCATGATGTTTTTATGGTCTTTGTGCTTATCTCACACCTTCGAAGGTGTGAGATAGTCTTTCCTCGGCCAAGCTTCCGGAGTCGCGGCGCGTTCCATCATCGCAAAAAATGCGCAGGAGGGCGTGCGGCGGGAGACCCAGAAATTTGTCTCCGGTAGGCTCGTCGAGCCGAACCGCCGGCGGTCGTTGGCCGGCTTTTCCAAGGCTTGGAAAAAGGGCGGCGGTTTATTCCAAGCTGTGTGGAAAAGAGGCGTATGCCCAGGCTCTCGAAATTGTCTTCACCTGTTCGTTCCCCGCGGCGCGAGCAAGCTCGCGCCCCACGGCCGGGTACCGTTGCTCCTCAGCCGGCGGAGGCCGCGATGCCGTACCCGAGCAGGTCAGACCCTTGAAGAGACGACTCGTAGAGGCGGATTCCTGTGCGGTGTTCTGTCCCGACGGCTCGAACGGCCGCTATTCCGCGGCCTGTTCCGCCGCCGGCGCGGGCGGCGTCGGCTCGGACGGGGCGCGCCGCGGCCAGAACCAGAGCCGCGTGTCCCGATACAGCAAAAAGACGAAGAGCGCGATCAGCAACGCGGCGAAGGCGTGGTGCGCGAATTGCACCAATCTTCTCGGCGCGGGACGGCGCGCGATCCACTCGTAGGTGGAAAACAAGATGTGCCCGCCGTCCAACACCGGAATCGGCAGCAGGTTGAGGATCGCGAGGTTCACGTTGAAAAACACGGTGAACCACAGCGCCATGCGCACGCTCGACCATGCCATGTTCCAGTACATCATCAGAATCGAAAGCGGCCCGCCGACCGCGCCCGCCGCCGCGCCCGCCTGCTTCCGATTCGTCAATGCCCGCAAAAAACGGAAAATCTGGCCCGCGTGCGTTCGCAGTTGATAGCCGGGACGCGGATAGACAACCTGATCGTAGTCCACGCCGCCCACCAGATCGAAGCGAATGCCGATGCGCGCGCGGCCCGCCGCTTCGTCATACGCCGGACGAACCATCGTCTCGAGCGTCTCTCCGTCGCGTCGGAAGGTCAGGAGCGCTTCGCGATCGCGATACTCGTTGACCTTGTGCGCCAGATGTTCCCGGCTGTAAATCTTTTCGCCGGCGAAGGCGAGGAGGGTGTCGCCCCGCCGCAACCCGATCGCGGCGGCGGGAGAATCCGGCTCCACCTCCCACACGCGGGGAATGTTGACGCCGCTAATGCCGGCGGGCCGCCGAACGCCGAGTTCGCCGCCATCGCACGGCACGGTCACGACACGTCTGGCGCCGTCCGGCGAGACGACCTCCAGTTCGACCTCGTCGCGCGCCTCCAGCGTTAGCGCGGTCGCCAGATCAAGCCAGTTTTCCACCGTTTTGCCGTTCGCGCGTACGATGGTGTCGCCCGCCCGCAGGCCGGCCTCTGCGGCGGCGCTCTCCGGCTCGACGAAACCGATGCCGGCGCTGCGCTCGTCGGGGGTCGCCGGCTTGCCGATCCAAAAAATCACCCAGGCCAGCAGCATCGCGAAAAGCAGATTGCCGCCGGCGCCGGCCAGCGCGACGAGAATTTTCTTCCAGGGCGCGACGCGGGGCGGCGGCGGCGCGGGCGGTTCGCCGGCGGGTTTCCCTTCGGCCGGCGCGCCGCCCTCCAGCAGCGTCGGGTCCATCTGCGGCAGGGCGACGTAGCCGCCGCAAGGGATGACGCCGATTTTGTAGAGCACGCCCTTGCGCTTGCGCTTCCAGAGCGCCGGGCCGAAGCCGATCGAAAAAACCTCCGCGATCAGACCGAGGCGCCGCGCCACAAGAAAGTGGCCCAATTCATGGACGAAGATGGTGGCGCCGAACAGCGCCGCCACCACGAAAATCGTTCGTAAAGTCAACATTCGGACGTTCCTCAGGGCGTTTGCGCCAAAAAGAAACGGGCATAAAAATACAGCAGCGGCGCGGCCGGCAACAGACTGTCAATGACGTCCAGGATGCCGCCCATGCCGGCGATCAACGTGCCGGAGTCCTTGACGCCGGCGGCGCGCTTCATCAGGGACTCCAGCAAGTCGCCGAACAACCCGAAGACCGGCAGCACAATGCCGAGCACGGCGGCGTCGAGCCATCCCAACCGCACGGGCCCAATGGCGCCGCGGCCGATCGCAGTAAACGCGAGACTGGCCGCCAGCCCGGAAATCACGCCGGCGACCGTGCCTTCCCAGCTTTTCGCAGGCGAAATCCGTGGAAACAGCTTGTGGCGCCCGTATCGGCAGCCGATGAAATAGGCGCCGATGTCGGCGCATTTGACCACCACGATCGGATAAACCACCAGCCAGCGTCCCGCCCGTTCCCAGGCGATCGCCAAACGCAGATAAAAACTCAACAGATAGCCGACATAAAAAAGCCCCATCAGCGTGCCGGCCATGGTTTCGAGGGGCCGCGGATTGTCGCGCTGAAAAAGCATCCGCCCGAAAATCGTCGTCGCGCCGAGAAACAGCGCCAGGGCCTCCCAGTCGAGCCGATCGCGCCGGCCCGCCGGCGCGTCGTACGAAACCCATACCGCCGCGATGAGCGCGACGGCGCAGAGCGCGCCGATCACCTTGAAGCTGGGGAGGCGGCCGGCTTCGAGGAGCGCGTAGAATTCGCGAAGACCCAGGACGGCTACGCCGGCCACCACCAGCGCCGCGCCCCACGACGGCGCGAGAAACGCCGCGGCGAGCAGGGCGGCGCCCAAAAGCACGCCGCTGCGAACGCGCGCGGCAAGACTGGGCAGCGCGCTCAAGACAGCGCTCCGTAACGCCGGTGCCGGTGGGCGTACTCCTCCAGCGCCCGCTGAAATTCGGCCTCGCGAAAATCGGGCCACAAGGTCGGCGTGAAATACAATTCGGCGTAGGAAAGCTGCCACAACAGGAAATTGCTCAGCCGGATCTCGCCGCTGGTGCGAATGAGGAGGTCGGGGTCCGGCACATCCGGCGCGTACAGCGCGCGCGCGAAAGTGCGCTCCGTGATGCGGGCGGGATCGAGCCGCCCCTCGCGGGCCTCTTGCGCGAGCGTTCGCGCGGCGTCGGTGATTTCGGCGCGGCCGCCGTAGCTCAGCGCGAGAATGAGGTGATATTCGCGGTAGCTCTTCGTTTCATCCATGACGCGCCGCAGTTCGCGTTGCACATCGCGGGGGAGGTATTGGAGCCGTCCGATAACGCGCAGTCGTATGCGCTTTTCGTGCAGTTCGGCTTCGCGGTCGCGCAGGAAACGCCGCAGCAGGTCCATCAGCCCCGCGATTTCCAGCCGGGGCCGCCGCCAGTTCTCCGCGCTGAAGGCGTAGAGCGTCAAATAGCGGATACCGCGTTCGCGACACGCGCGCAGCACGGCAATCACCGATTCCGCCCCTTCCTCGTGGCCCCGCAGCCGCGGCCAGCCGTGACGGGCGGCCCAACGGCCGTTGCCGTCCATGATGATCGCCACGTGGCGCGGCAGTTGGGCGGTTTCGGGCGGCATGGGGCTAGAAGCGGCGGTCGCCTTCCGCGGCGAGCAGATCCAGGGTTTGCCGGCGATCGGGTCCGACGGAGAGCAAACCGACGGGGACGCTGGTTAGCTCTTCCAAACGGCGAACATAGGCGAGCAACCGCGGGGGCAAGTCTTCCGGACGCTCGATGCCCTCGGTCGAACATTGCCAGCCGGGAATCTCCTCATAGACGGGTTCGCAGCGCGCGTAGTCGCGCGCATCCGCCAATGGCGAGTCCACCAGCTTTCCGCCCAGCCGATAGGCGACGGCGACGCGAATGACCGGCAGGTCGTTCAGGACATCGAGTTTGGTCAGCGCCCATTCCTCGATGCCGTTGACCATCGCGGAGTAGCGGGCGAGGGGCACATCGAACCACCCGCAGCGGCGCGGGCGACCGGTCGTCGCGCCATACTCCCCCCCGGTCTTTCGCAAAAGCTCGCCGGTGGCGTCTTTGAGTTCGGTCGGGAAAGGCCCCTCGCCGACGCGCGTCGTATAGGCCTTGATCACGCCGATCACGCGGTCTACCAGCCGCGGGGAGACCCCCGTGCCGATGGCGGCGCCGCCGGCGGTCGAATTCGAAGAGCTGACAAACGGGTAGGTGCCGAAATCGAGATCGAGCATCGTGCCTTGCGCGCCCTCGAAGAGGATGGGCTCACCCCGCGCCGCCGCTTCGTTGAGCAGACGACAAGTGTCCGCGATCAGCGGTCGGAGTTTCTCCGCCGCGGCGATCAGACGGTCCGCCGCGGCGCCGATATCCACCGGGGGCAGTCCATGCAGCCGCAACGCTTCATTGCCGCGCCGCAGCGCCTCGCGAATATCCGCGGCGCCGGTGGCGCCCGCCATCGCGCCCGCGCGCAGTCCGATGCGCGCCGCCTTGTCCACATAGGCCGGTCCGATGCCGCGGCGCGTCGTGCCCAGCCGCTCGCCGGCGGAGGCGCGCTCCTCGCGCCCGGAGTCCAGCGCCTTGTGGTGGGGCAACACCAAGTGCGCGCGACAGCTCAGGAACAACCGCCCGTCCACGTCCACGCCCAGACCGCGCAGCATTTCGATTTCATCCACCAGATCGAGCGGATCGACGACCAGGCCGTTGCCGATGACGCACCTTTTACCGGGCCGCAGAATGCCCGAGGGGGTCAAGTGCAACACATATTTTCGGCCCTCGATAATGACCGTATGGCCGGCGTTGCTGCCGCCCTGGTAGCGGACAACCCATTCGGCCCGCTCGGTCAGGACGTCCACGATCTTGCCCTTGCCTTCGTCGCCCCATTGGGCGCCCAGCAACACCACGTTAGCCATGATGACCTCAATGACGCGGGATTTTAGGATCCCGCGGCGTTTGTCCGCGCGGAAGCGGAGCGAATACGCCGCCGCATGGAGTGGAGACTAGGGAAGGCCCCCGACGCGGTCAAGGCGAATACGGGATGAAGATCGCTGCGCGTTCCCCGCGCACGACCCGCGCGCCGCCGCGGCGGAATCCGCCGCTCAATACTGCCGGCCGGAGACGCCCTTCGTCGTCTTCGTGATCTCGCGGGCCTTCTCGCGGGGGCGGAGCGCGCGCACCGCGGCGCCGGCCTTCCACATCTCGGAATCGCGAATCGCGGCCAGTTCCGCAGCCAGCCGCTGCTGATAATCGGGTTGGCCGCACACCTTGATCACCCGGGCGGCTTCCTCGCCGGACTTCACGCGACGATACAGCTCCTTGAAGACCGGCAGCACGGCCTTTTTGAAGCGGGGCGCCCAATCGAGCGCGCCGCGCTGGGCGGTGGCCGAGCAGTTCGAAAACATCCAGTCCATGCCGTTTTCATCCACCAGCCGGATCAGACTCTGCGTCAGCTCCTCGACGGTCTCGTTGAAGGCCTCGCTGGGCGAATGGCCGTTGGCGCGGAGCACCTGGTATTGCGCCTCCATCACGCCGGCCAGCGCGCCCATCAGCACGCCGCGCTCGCCGGTGAGGTCGCTGTAGACCTCGTGCTCGAACGTGGTGGGGAAAAGGTATCCGGAGCCGATGCCGATTCCGAGGGCGATGCACCGCTCCTCCGCGCGCCCCGTGGCATCCTGGAAGACCGCGTAGCTCGAATTGATGCCGGCGCCGGACAGGAAATTGCGCCGGACCGAGGTGCCCGATCCCTTCGGCGCCACCATGATCACGTCAATGTCTTTCGGCGGAATCACCTTGGTCAGCTTCCGATACGTGATCGAAAAACCGTGCGAGAAATACAGGGCTTTGCCCGCGGTAAGATGGGGTCGGATGATCGGCCAGACAGCGCGCTGAGCGGCGTCCGAGACCAGCAATTGGATCACCGTGCCGCGCTTCGCCGCTTCCTCGATGTCGAACAGCGTTTCGCCGGGTTTCCAGCCGTCTTTCACCGCCCGGTCCCAATCGCGCTCGAATTGGCGGGATTGCCCGATGATCACGTTGAAACCGTTGTCTTTGAGGTTCAGCGCCTGCGCGGGGCCCTGCACGCCGTAACCGAGGATTGCAATCACCTCGTTTTTCAACACTTTGCGGGCCTTGGCCAGCGGAAACTCCTTGCGCGTGACGACGGTTTCCTGCGTGCCGCCGAAATCAATGATCGCCATGGTGTCTATCCTTTCTGTTGGGCAACAAAATGCAAAGCATAGGCTCGAATGTTGTCGCCGTCAATCGCGGACCGATGGTCTCAAATCGCCGCTCCCCAGTGACGGGCTTGCCGGCCACGGCAGAGCGCATCGCGCGGCGCCGGGCCTCCGCGGCGCGGGAGATCAGGTCCTACGCGGAGATCGGAGCCGGCATAGAGCGAGGGACGGTCTTCGATTCTGCGCTCGCGCTCTCGGACTCCGCGCTGCGCTCTCGGCGTCTCTGCGGTGAATAGACCGGTCTTTCGCTCCGCCGGGGCCAGCCCGGTGGGGGGGATTCGCTCACCCCTCCAGGCCCGCGCCGCAGCACTTTTTATATTTTTTGCCGCTGCCGCAGGGGCACGGGTCGTTGCGCCCGACTTTCGGCAAATCGCGCCGCACAGGCGCGGCGGCGGTTTTCAAGGCCGCCTCCATCGTCGCCTCGGTCTCGGGATCGGCTTCCACTTTCCGCGCCGCTCCCGCGCCGCCGAGCGTCGCGACTTCCGGATGCACCGTCATTCGCGGAAGCGAGCGGAGGAAGCGATCCATCGCGTCCAGCGAGGTGGCCGCTCGGAACAGCCGCGTGGCGACTTCCGTCTTGATCTGATCCATCAGCGTCGAGAACATCGCGTAGGCTTCATGCTTGTACTCGATCAGCGGGTCGCGTTGGCCGTAGGCGCGCAGTCCGACGCCCTGGCGCAGGGCGTCCATGCTCCGCAGGTATTCCTGCCAGTGGTTGTCAATGGCCTGCAGGCCGATGAAGCGCTCCATTTCGCGCAGGGCTTCGGGGTTTTCCATCCTGGATTTCAGTTCGTAGGCCTGCCGCACGCGCTGCGTCACAAGCGCGGTCCACGCCTCCGCGCCGCCCTCGGACGGCAACTCCTCCGGCTTGAGCGAGATCGGGAAGGTCTGGCACGCCCAGGCCGCGAAGTCCGCGCGTCCGGCCGCGGCGTCGTCGGCCGCGGCGTCCGTTTCGGCGCGATCGGCGATGATATCTTCCACCATCTCCAGCAGGAGCGGGCGGGGATCGGCGGCGCGCAGGATTTCGCCGCGCACGCCGTACACGATCTCGCGCTGTTTGTTCATCACGTCGTCGTATTCGAGCGTGCGTTTGCGGATCGAAAAGTTCTGCTGCTCGACGCGCCGCTGGGCCGTCTCGATGGAACGGTTGAGCCACGGGTGCTCGAGCACCTCGCCCTCCTGGATGCCCAGGCGCTCCATGATCCGCGATATGCGGTCGGAGCCGAACAGCCGCATCAGGTCGTCCTCGAGCGAGATGTAGAACGCGGAGGAACCCGGATCGCCCTGCCGCGCGCAGCGCCCGCGCAACTGGCGGTCAATGCGCCGGGATTCGTGGCGCTCGGTGCCGATGACGTGCAGCCCGCAAGGTTTTTCCAGGAGTAGCTGGCGGAGCGTTTTGCCGCCTTCGAGTTTGTCGTCCAGTCGCTTTTGCGACAGAACGACCTCGCGCGGCACCCAGACGACGCCCTCGCCGAGTTTGATGTCGGTGCCGCGCCCCGCCATGTTCGTCGCGATGGTCACCGCGCCCGGCTGGCCGGCCCGGGCCACGATCTCCGCTTCTCGTTCGTGATTCTTCGCGTTGAGCACGTTGTGCGGGATGTTTTGGCGGCGGAGCATACGGCTGATGAGCTCGCTGCGCTCCACGGAGATCGTGCCCACGAGCACCGGCTGCTTGCGCTGATAGCAATCGCTGATCGCTGCGATGATCGCGTTGTATTTTTCGCGTTGGGTCTTGTAGACGCTGTCGTTCCGATCCACGCGGCGCACGGGGCGGTTGGTCGGGATGACGACGACATCGAGCTTGTAAATCTGGTGAAACTCGTCGGCCTCGGTTTCCGCCGTGCCGGTCATGCCGGCGAGTTTCTTGTACATGCGGAAATAGTTCTGAATCGTGATCGTCGCCAGCGTCTGCGTCTCGCGTTCGACCGTCACGCCCTCTTTCGCCTCGATCGCCTGGTGGAGGCCGTCGCTCCAGCGGCGGCCCGGCATGAGGCGGCCGGTGTACTCGTCCACGATGATGACCTGGTTCTCCTGCACCACGTATTGCACGTCGCGCTCGTACACCGAGTAGGCGCGGATGAGCTGGTCCACGGCGTGGATGCGCTCGCTGCGTTCGGAGAAGAGGTCGTGCAGCTGCTGGCGGCGGGCGATCTTTTCCTCCGGCGAGAGGGAGGCGTCGGCCTCGATATTGCCGAGCTCGACGGCGAGATCGGGCAGGACATACGCCTCCGGATCATTCGGGCTCAGGGCCTCGCAGCCTTTCTCGGTGAGGCTGGCGTCGTTGCCTTTCTCGTCAATTGTGAAAAAGAGTTCCTCGCGGAGCTGGCGCGCCTGCTCCTTGCGCATGTCGGTCAGCATGGCCGAGTCAATCTTCTCGTAGAGCCGGCGGATCGCCGCGTCCTCCATCAGGTGCAGAAACTGCTTGTTTTTCGGCATGCCCTGGCCGACCTGATAGAGCTTGAGCTGGGCGGTCTCCTCGTCGCCCTTGTCCAGGGCCTCTTTCGCTTCGGCGACAAGCCGGTTGCACAGGTCGCGCTGGCGGCGGACGAGGCGCTCGACGGCGGGTTGCACCTCGACGTACTGCTTGGTGGAGTAGGGGGCGGGGCCGGAGATGATCAGCGGGGTGCGCGCCTCGTCAATCAGGATGCTGTCAATCTCGTCCACGATCGCATAGTGGTGCTCGCGCTGCACCTGGTCCTCGGCGCGCAGAGCCATGTTGTCGCGCAGGTAGTCGAAGCCGAACTCGGCGTTGGTGCCGTACGTGATGTCGCAGGCGTATTGCGCGCGCCGCTCCTCGGGGCGCATCGCGTTCTGGATGCAGCCGACGGTCAGCCCCAGCCAGCGATAGACCGCGCCCATCCAGGCGGCGTCGCGCCGGGCCAGGTAATCGTTGACCGTGACGACGTGGACGCCCTTGCCGGCAAGCGCATTCAGATAGACCGGCATCGTGGCCACGAGCGTTTTGCCCTCGCCGGTGGCCATCTCCGCGATTTTGCCTTGATGCAGCACGATGCCGCCGATGAGCTGCACGTCGAAGGGCACCATCTCCCACAAGATCGGGTGGCCGCACACGTCAAGGGTCTGCCCGCACAGGCGCCGACAGCAATTTTTTACGACGGCGAAGGCCTCCGGCAGCAGGTCGTCGAGCGCCGCGCCCTCGGCCAGCCGGCGGCGAAATTCCGGCGTCTTGGCCTTGAGTTCATCGTCGGAAAGCTTTTGATAGCCCGCCTCGATCTCGTTGATCCGCGCGACGAGCGGGCGCATTTTTCGGATGTCCCGCTCGTTTTTCGTGCCCAGTATTTTTTTCAAAATCCACTGCATAACGTTGGGTCGTCCTTCGCCGCCGTTTGCGGCCGCGGCCGTTTTCCAAGGGTTGGAAAAAGAGAGCCCTCGGTTTTCCAAGCCTTGGAAAACCGTTTTGGCAGTATAACCGCCGGACGCCCTCGTGTCACGCCGCGGAAAACGGAAAGCCCGCCGGCAACCGCCGGCGGGCTTTCCGTCTATTTCAATCGGCCAGGGGATTCAGCGCTTCAGAAACGCTTCCTCTTCCCAAAGCTCGCCGAATGCAGCCTCCCGCTCTTCGGGGCTCAGTTTGCCGTCGCCATCCTTGTCGTACTTCTGGCGCGCTTCCTCGCGGAACGCCTTCAGGTCCGCCTTGAGGGCCTCCCGCTCGGCCTCGTTCAGCTCGCCGTCCCCGTCTTTGTCGTATTTCGCGATCAGCTTTTCGCGGCGGGCCTTCATATCCGCTCGCAGGGCGGCGCGCTCCTCCTCGGAGAGCGTCCCATCGCCGTCTTTGTCGTAGCGCTTCAAGGCCTGGCGTTTCAGTCCCGGAGGCATCACGCCGCCGCGCCCGGGCCCGAAACCTTCTTTGCGCCGCTCGCGGATTTTTTCGCCCACCCGCTCGCGCAATTCGGCCCGCTCCTCGGGCGCGAGCTGCCCGATCTTCTCCCGAACGCGCTCGCGCGCCTTCGCTCCCCTGCCGGGGCCGGGGCAGGCCGCTCCGGCGCCGCCCTCTTCCGCCCAGGCCGCCACCGCCACGGCCGCCGCCATCGCGGCGCCCGCGATCCAAACATAATGACTCGTCTTCATGGCCTTCATCCTTTCTTCGGTTGGTATGGATTCGTCGTTTTATTTTGGAAGAAGCTTCATTCCGCCGAATATAACGAAAAGCCCCCCATATTATTTTTAGGCCGACATCTTTTTTGCCGGGATCGCGCCGGCGTTCGCTTCGCTCGAAAGGGCCGAGCCGCGACCGGGGCGCGCCCGCGGCCGCGTATTTTCAAGCGCGGGAGCCGTCCGTTCTCGCGGCGCGGATTTTCGAGCGCGATCACTCGGAGAGGAGAAATCGAACGCGCGCTTTTTCCGTTGGCTTCGTGTTACGAATATTGTATGTGTGTTACCCGTAGGCCCGACGGTCGGGCGTGCGAAACGCAGCGAAAGGAGCCGGCGATGGGGCGCGGGCGATGGCGGCTAAGGGGGGCGGCGGTCGGTATTCTGGTTGGGGCGAGCCTTGCGTTGGCGGGCCGGCCGCTCAACGTGGATGACGCGGATCCGGTGGCCCCGGGGCAATTCGAGATCGAGGTCGGCGGCGCGTTCGACCGGGACGCCGGCGATCGAAACGGCGAGCTCGTGTTCGGATGGACTTATGGCGTGTGGCCCGGACTGGAGGCGGGCGTTGGCGCGAGCGCGCGCCGGGGCCGATGGGAAGAGACGGACGAGACGTCGGGAACGTCCGCCGCACGCGAGGAAAGCGGATTCGGCGACATCACCCTCGGTCTGAAATGGCGAGTCATCGAGTCCGGTCCGCTTGGCGCTCGACATGCGCTTGCCCTTTCTTTGAAACTGCCGACGGCGGAGGAGTCCAAGGGCCTTGGAAGCGGAAAGACCGATTATGACGCGACGTGGATCGCCTCGCGCGCGTTGAGCGACAAGCTAAACGCGCATCTCAATGTCGGCTATGCATGGATCGGCGGGCCGGACGCCGACGCTCTGCATTATGGGGCGGCGCTCGATTTTCAATTCACGGAAACCGTTCAGGGGGTCGTCGAGGTGTTCGCCGAGCGTGAAACCGCGGGGGGCGCGAAGACGGCCGCGCAAATCCAGATCGGATTTCGCTGGGCGGTAACGGAAAGTCTGACGCTGGACGCCGCCGCGGGCACGAAGATTCGGGGCGGAGCGCCGGACTTCGCGGCGACGGCGGGATTGACGTGGGCTTTCGGTTTCGGCGAAAAAGGCGACTGAGCGGAGGAGCAAAGCACATGCACATGGCGGATGCGTTGATTTCCCCCGCGGTGGGCGGGGCATTTTGGGCGGTTTCCGGCGGGTTGATCGTGTATTGCGCGCGCAAGATCAAACAAACCCTCCGCGAGAATCTCGTGCCGATGATGGGCGTGCTCGGCGCCTTCATCTTCGCCGCGCAGATGCTCAACTTTTCGATTCCCGGCACGGGATCGAGCGGGCACCTGGGGGGCGGCTTGATTCTGACCATCCTCCTGGGCCCGCACGCGGCGTTCATTGTGATGGCGTCGGTGTTGACGGTGCAGGCCCTTTTCTTCGCCGACGGCGGACTGTTGGCGCTGGGTTGCAACATCTTCAACCTGGGCTTCTTCCCCGCTTTCGTGGCGTATCCGCTCATTTATCGGGCCCTGGCGAAGGATCGGCGTGACGGCGCGCGCGCGTCATGGGCCGCGGTGGTTGCGGCGGTGGCGGGGCTGGAACTCGGCGCCTTTTTTGTGGTGTTGCAGACCCAGCTTTCCGGCATCTCGGAATTGCCGTTCGGCGCGTTCGTCCTGATGATGCTGCCGATCCACCTTGCGATCGGGGTCGTGGAAGGGTTGGCGACGGCGGCGGTGGTGTCGTTCGTCGCGAAAGCCCGGCCGGAAGCTTTGCCCGCCGCGGTGTACGCTCCGACGCCCGGTCGGCTGCGGCCGGTGCTGATCGGTTTCGCGGTCGCCGCCCTCCTGTTCGGCGGCGTGGCCAGTTGGTTTGCCTCCACCCATCCCGATGGATTGGAATGGTCCATGTTCAAGGTGAGCGGGAAGGAGAAACTGGAGGCGCCTTCCGGCGGGATTCACGAAACCCTGGCGGGCATTCAGGAAAAAACGGCTTTTTTGCCGAATTACGGCTTCAAAACCGCGGAAGGGGAGTCCGCTCCGGAAGAAGCGGCCGCGGCGTGGCCGGCGGTCAGCGCCGGCACATCCGTTTCGGGGGTGGTCGGCGGGATTCTCACGCTGGCGGCGGCCGGCATCGTGGGGCTGGCGCTGCGGGCGCGCGCGCCGCGCGCCGTCGGCGGCAATGGATGACCGGGATTTTCGGAGGCGCATGGAATCGGCGACCTGGCCGGATATCGGGCGGATGGATGACTGGGCGCGCGGGGATTCCCCCGCGCACCGGTTGGACGCGCGGGCGAAGGCGGTCGCGACGCTGGCGTTCATCGTCGTCGTGATGTCCTTCCCCCGCCGCGAGGTTTCCGCGCTCGTTCCCTTTCTGCTCTATCCTGTCGTTCTGACGTCCGTCAGTCGCATACCGATCGGCGAAATCTTCAGGAAGATGCTGGTCGCGTCGCCGTTCGCTGTTTTCGTGGGAATGTTCAATCCGTTGCTGGATCGGCAACCCGCGGCGGTGGTCGGGACGATCGTCATCAGCGGCGGATGGCTGTCGTTCGCCTCCATTCTCCTGCGGTTCGTCCTCACGGTGTGGGCGGCGCTGGCGCTGGTCGGCTGCACCGGCATCTATCGCCTGGTCGCCGGGTTGGAGCGATTGGGCCTGCCGCGGGTGTTCGCGGTGCAGTTACTCTTTTTGTATCGCTATCTTTTTGTGATTGCGAATGAGGGCGCGCGCATGAAACGCGGCGTGGACGCGCGCGCCGGCGGGAAAAAGGCTTTGACGCTGCGCGTCTACGGATCGCTGATCGGGCATCTCCTGCTGCGCTCGATGGATCGCGCCGAGCGCGTGCATCGGGCCATGCTTGCGCGCGGCTATGAGGGCCGTGTCGCGACCCTGGATCGGTCGCGCTTCCGAGCGGACGACGGATTTTTTGTTTTCGGGTGTTTGACCGCCTTCGGCGTGGCGCGGGCGTGGAATCTTTCGGCGGCGATCGGGCGGCTGGTCCTGGGAGCGGCGGCGTGAACGCGGCAGCCGTGGAGGTTCGCGAGCTGTGGCACGCCTATCCCGACGGCACGGAGGCGTTGCGGGGCGTCTCTTTCCGTATCGCGCCCGGCGAAGCCGTCGCGCTCGTCGGCGGCAACGGGGCGGGTAAGTCCACGCTGCTGCTGCATCTCGCCGGTTTACTGATTCCGCGGCGCGGCGAGGTGCGCCTCGGCGATTTGCGTGTGACGCGCGAAACCGCCGCCGCGGCGCGGCGCGCGATCGGCATGGTTTTTCAAGATCCGGATGACCAGTTGTTTATGCCTACGGTGGCCGAGGATGTCGCCTTCGGGCCGTTGAACGCCGGTCTGGAACCGGACGAAGCGGAGGCGCGGGTCGTGGCGGCGTTGGAACGGGTGGGGGCGGCGCATTTGCGCGATCGTCCGCCGTACCGGCTTTCGGCGGGCGAAAAGCGCGCGGTCGCGCTGGCCGCGGCGCTGGCGATGTCCCCGGAAATACTGCTGCTGGACGAGCCCTCGTCCGGTCTGGATCCGCGCGGCCGCCGTCGGCTGATCGAGCTGCTGCGCGAATTTCCGCACACCCGCATCGTCGCCACGCACGATCTGGAACTGGTGGTCGAGGTTTGCTCGCGGGCGATCGTGCTCGACGCTGGTCGCGTCGTCGCCGATGCGCCGGCGGAAGAGGCGCTCAACGACGAGCCGTTGATGCTCGCGCACGCGCTCGAGCGCCCGCACATCCTCCGGCATTCGCATCCGCACGGCTGAAACACGGCATGGCGTTGGCCGGCGACAGATTTCCACGCCGGCAGCCTTGCCGCTGCCCTCGAAATGTTCTTCCGTCGAGTGTATCACACTTCGCGAAGTGTGATACACTCGGCGCGCCGCCCCGCGGGAAGGGGGAGCGCGAAAATTCGGCGCTTTCGAGCGCGGAAATCGGAGGTCGTAAAACGATGCGGCGATCCCGCGGTCCTTCCGGCGGGACCCGCCTTTCCGCGCCCGCCGCGAGAACAAGGGAGGGCGGGCAGTCCCCAGCCCGCCGCGAGAATCCGTTGGCGAGAGAAAAAAAGACGAAACAAGCGGCGCGCGCCGACCGCGCAACTTCGAGCGGTCCCTGCGCGGGGAACAGCCCGGCGGGGGGCGGGGCGGCGGCCGTCCCGTCAGCCGAGGCGGATCCCGTGATACAGTTCCACCGGTTCGCACAGCGCGAGCAAATCGCCGACATCCGCCGTGGCGAGCGCCTCGACCGTGTCGGCGGCGCCGTAATAGATTTTGACCTCGCCGGAATCCTCGAGAATCATGCCGCCGGGAAAGATCACGTCGTTGCGAAAGCCTTCGCGCTCGTAGGGCGCCTCCGGCGCGAGCAGCGGTTCGCGGCTCAAACCGATTACGCGCCAAGGCTCTTCCAGATCGAGCAGCATGAGGCCCGCCGTGTAGCGTTTCTGCCATCGCGGTTCCCAGCCGTTCTTGCCGCGCGACGGATCGAGGTCCACCGCATGGAAGACCGTCAGCCAGCCTTTCGGCGTCCGAATCGGCGGCGCGCCGGGTCCGATCTTGTTGTTGGCGAACGGCACGTCTTCCACCGCCAGGACCAGTTGCGCATTGCCCCAATAACGCAGATCGGGCGAGTCGGAGAACCAGAGGTCGAACCGGTCGCGTCCGCCGCGGCTGTACACGGGGAACGGACGCTCCAGCCGGGCGTATTTGCCGCCGATTCGGTCGGGGAAAAGCACCATATTCCGATTGTCCGGCACGCTGAGGCTCAGAATTTCGAACCGTTCAAAATCCTCCGTCGCTGCGATGCCGCCGCGCACGCCATGACGGGTATCCACGGCGAAACACAGATAGCATCGGCCGTCCAGTACGGTGAGCCGTGGATCGTAGGCGCGAACGATTTCGCCGCCGCTTAGATCGAAACACGGTTTCGGCGCGACCTCCCAGCGAAGGCCGTCGTCGCTGAACGCCAGACCGAGGTTGGTGCCCTCGAAACGACCGGCGCGCTGGAAATCCCCGTAATCGTTGCGAAAAATCATCACATACCGGCCCTGATACTTCGCGACACCGGCGTTGAAAATCAGCGTCGCCGGATAGGGCGCGTCCTTCGCCGACAAGATCGGATTGGCCGGATGGCGGCGGATGAGCGGCTGGGATTTCAATGGGCCGATGATGGACGGATCAGGCATTGTGACCTCCTCGCGGTTTTCACTGTCGAACATCCGGCGGGTTCTCTGTTTTTCCCAGCCAATAGGCGGAGGCCTCGCGCAGGCGTCGCAGCGCCAACGCGACGGCCTGACCGTATGCGCCGCGGTTCGCGCCCTCGGCGAGCGCGGCGTCCAGATCGGCGCTCGCGAGGGGTTCGCCGTGTTGCGCCCGGCGGGCCGCGCGCACGGCCGGATCGTCCGCGCGATAAAACGAGGTCTCCACCTCATAGAGGGCCATTTTGGCGGGATCGGGCGCCGCATAAACTCGAGCATAGAGGTCCAGACTCACGTACAGCGGCTGGAGCAGCGCGAAGAGCCGGTCGAGCCACGGCTCCGCGTCGTCCTTGGGCGGCGCAAGGGTGTGGCACGAGAGCAATGCCCGTTGGAAGAGCGCGCGCGCGAACGATTCCAATGCGCGGGCGGCTTCCCCCTTATTCTCGGCGAGCAGGAAGCGCTCCGGGGCGAACGGCGGTTCGGCGCCGTCGCCATAGACCGCGCGAAAGACATGGCAATCGTAGTACGCGGAAACTTCGCGAATGGAGACCTTCACCTCGGCGCGCGGCCCGCCCGCGCCGGCGCGCTGCATCGCCGCGTGCGCCGCGTGCCAATCGGCGTCGGCGACGCGGCTCATCAGCGGCTTCATCAAAACATCCGCCGCGTAGTGTGCGATGCCGCCGAGCGCGAACGCGAGTTTGCGGCGAACGTTTGCGGGCTCGGCGGCGGGCTCGGCGGCCGCCGGGCGATAACGCGCAAGCAGGGCGGGCGCCCAGCGATTACCGCCGCGCGTCAACGCGCCCAGCCGCGCAATATCGGTCTCGGTCTCCAGTGCGGCGGAAAATTCCGCGCAGACCTCCGAATCCCGCGCCGCCAAACGGCGCGCATCTTCGAATACGGCCCAGTGCGTCAATAAATCGGACATAATGCTATGGCTTCGCGGATTTCCGAATTCTGCGGCGAACCGGCGTCGAACAAGCGTCAACGGAGCCGCGCGTTGGCCGGACTTCGCGGTAATGTTCGACGCGCGAAGCTTGCATTCCAGCCTACATTGTCGGCGTCGGAGGGCGCAAGCGCGCATCGCGATCCTTGATCTTCGCGCTAGCGCCTGGCGGCGAGCCGCGCGTTCGCTCTCGCCCGCCGTGTTCATCGAACGACTATGGCGGCGCGTGAAGCACGAGGAAATCTATCCGAGCGACTATGCCGACGGCAACATGGCCCGACGCGGATTGACCGGCTATTTCGGAATGCGCAACACCGAACGCCGGCGCCAATCTCTGGGATAGAGAACGCCTGCCGAGATGTACTATTCGCGGAATTGAGAAACGGCC